>NZ_JBTKVD010000002.1:0-361913 GCF_054454555.1 Acinetobacter sp. ANC 4636
AATGGTTGGAAGGCTAAATTTTGAGCTAGATGAAATAAAAATTCTTTTTCAGATCGATCTATTTCTTGCCATTTCAATGCACGGCAATCAACATATTCACAATAGCCCGCATCAGACTGGTAATTTTTCTGATTAAATTTGAGCCGATAGCTAAAGCTACCAACATATCCTGCACCAAATCCAAACTTATAATCGCCTCGTGCAGTTGCAAAAAGCTGCAATTGAATTTGAGAATGTTGTAAATGCCATGAAAATTCACGTGGTAAATACATACTCACACCATTTGGAGTTATAACCTTAGGATAGACTCTGGCAGTTTCAAATTCTACATCTCGGTTATATACCTGAGTTTTTTGCTCCTGCAAGTCAAAAACAATAAGTTTGCTATGAATAATTTGGTTAAATCGATTACGGACCTGATAAAAAATAAATTGCCACTGTTCAACCTGTATGATTTGTCTTGTATAAAAATGCCAGTTCCAGAATGGTAGCTGAACTGTACGGGCATAACTCCATAATCCTGTAGTTTGAATTTGATAGTGTTGATGTTTATCACTCAATGTTCCGTGCATCTCAATCGGGCAAAGCCATTGTTCTGCAATACCCAAATTGAATAGATGATTTTTATATTTAGGTGCATGCAACTGAATATTGAGCTCAAACTGTAATTCACTCTGTTGCTGAATCAGCTTTAAGCCATTTGAATTTTTAATAATTTTTATATTTTGTGCGAAGTCCAAAAACTCTGGTGTTTGCCCACAATCATCCTGAATTGAATAGCTATGCAAACAACTCAAATGATTTAGGCTACAAGAATTAAACACCAAAGCTGTATCTAGCTCTGTTGTAACAATTTCAGATGGATTATAGAGAACGGGAATATTGGGAACGCCAAGCAAAGTTAAGAAATTTAGATAATAGAGTGGCGGAGGTAAATTCAGAAAAACCAAACCATAATGTAGTGTTTTATATTGGACGTTTGGCAACCATTGTAATTTTGCAAGGCTTGGAGGCTGTTTGGCAGATTTGGAAAAACTGTTCCACTTCATTACAACCTCCTTGAGCTCGGTGTTTATTTTTATGTTACTTTTTTCCTGGCTAAAAAAGTAGTCACAATCCCTGAAAGCGCGTAAATACTTGCAACCACCAGTATGCCTACAGGAATGTTATAGGTCATTGCCGCTAAAATCAGTACTACAGGCAACATCACTACAAAAGGAACGCGTCTGCGATCCATCTGTTTAAACGAGTAATACTTCATATTGGAAATCATCAGCAAGCCAACAACAACCATAAAAATCGCATATCCGATTTGAGTGGATAATTCTTTGACATTGAAGACATATGAATAATCACGACTCACCCAAACCAAACAGATCACTAAAATTGCAGCTAAAGGACTGGCAACACCAATAAAGTAGCGTTTGTCGACCACGCCGATTTGCACGTTGAAACGTGCCAGACGAAAGGCAGCACACGCAGTATAGACAAAACAACAAGCCAAACCTATACGCCCCAAACCGTGCAAACTCCAGCTATACATCAGGATTGCAGGAGCAAGACCAAAAGCGATCAAATCGGAAAGTGAATCAAATTGCTCACCAAAAGCACTTTGTGCACCAATTGCCCGTGCCACACGACCATCAAGCCCATCGAACAATGCTGCCAGAAATATGGCATAAATCGCATGTATAAATTGGCCATCCATACTCGAAATAATCGAATAAAATCCAGACAACAATGCTGCTGTTGTAATCAGGTTAGGCCATAAATAAATCCCGCGCCGCTTGATGCGCTGCCCTTCATGCGTATGTTCTTCTTCGATGACTTCAAATGTTAGCCCATCATAAGCATCATCTGAGCAATCTCCGTTGTGTTTGGGCACATTGGTCATGTTGTTGCTTCCCCAATATTGTTTGATTGAAACCGTATGTATTATTCACCCACTAACCATTTGACTGCAACTGAACCACTGTTCTCTTGCATGCGCAAATGTGGGAGTAACCAATGTAATGCTTGATCTGCTTGTTCAGCAAACTGCCAAGGTGGATTAATAATCAACATACCACAGCCATTTAAGCCTACTGGGGTATCATCTGGCCAAACACAGATTTCACAAACGAGCTGACGGCGAATCCCCGTTTTACTCATTTTTTTCTCGAAACGTTCAATCATCGGGCGATCTTTAATTGGGTACCATACCGCAAATACGCCTGTTGGCCATTTTTTATAGGCATTCACCAACAGCTCAACCAATTGAGGAAAATCCTTACGTTCTAATTCGTAAGGTGGGTCAATCATCACCAAACCACGTTTTTCTTTCGGTGGAATCACACCGAGCAATCCTTCATAAGCATCACGCTCATGCAAGCCTGCACGTTTGTCACGAATATTGTGGCGTAATTGCTCAAACACATCACGCTGCATTTCAAAAATGGTGGCTTTGTCGATGTCACGCATACCTTGCAAAGCAAACCATGGTGAACCTGGGTAAGCACCACGCCCGTCTTCGGCACGCATGCTTTCAACCAAATTCAAATACTGCTGCACAGCTTCGGGTGCTTGACGTTTCTGAATTGAAGGCAATTGCACCAGACGATGAATGCCTGAAAGGTATTCCCCTGACTTTTGGGCAGGCGCTTCTGACAAGTCATATTTTCCCGCACCGCCATGCGTGTCAATATAACGATAAGGTTTATCTTTTGCATTCAGGCGCGTCAGAAGTTGTAACAAAAGTACATGCTTCATGACATCCGCGAAGTTGCCAGCATGAAAATGGTGACGATAATTCATGTTTGTATCAATTCCTAAAATCAACAGCTATCTTAACATGAAAAAAACATCGATGCGGATTGAGCACTTGTTCTAAAATGGCTCAGCTTTTTTATATGATTAGATTTTTTGGAGAATTATGGCTGAAACTTTATCAAACCTATGGGATATTAATAAAATTATCAATGATTTGGATGACACTGGATTCAGTGTGATTGATCAGGCGTATTCTGAAGAATATTTACAATCAGTCCATCAGGAATGTATGCACCATTTAAATGAATTTCGGGATGCTGCCATTCAAAATGGCGTAGTCAGCCAAATTCGTAGTGATCATATTTTATGGATCAATGACAATTTGCCGATTGCTGAACAACACGTTACAACACTGATGCATCTGGCTCAGGAACTCAATCAGGCATTTTTCTTCGGGATTCGTGAAGTGGAAGCACACTTTGCCTGTTATAACGCAGGTGAATTTTATGCCCTACACCGAGATAACCCTCAGAAAAAGAATGATCGTATGATTTCGGCGGTATTGTATTTACATGCAGAATGGCATGAAGACTGGGGTGGGCAATTACGCCTGCAAGATAAACAGCAAAACTGGCATATTTTAGAACCTAAGCCAAATCGTATTGCACTTTTTCAAAGTGATTTATTGCATGAAGTCTTGGCGGCGAAAC
Organism: Acinetobacter sp. ANC 4636; assembly: GCF_054454555.1. Taxonomy (NCBI): domain Bacteria; kingdom Pseudomonadati; phylum Pseudomonadota; class Gammaproteobacteria; order Moraxellales; family Moraxellaceae; genus Acinetobacter; species Acinetobacter sp. ANC 4636. Next base: position 3,459 of record NZ_JBTKVD010000002.1, read on the forward strand.
AGCAGCGCTTATCAATTACAGCATGGATGCGTAGCAATCACTCGATTTGGTCATAGTCACCACAGTTAATATTTTCTCACTTTAAAAGTGTCGGGATATCCGCATATACTGCAAATAAGCGATTGAGGATTGAAGTATGTCGAATAATAGCCAAGAGATTATTGCGCGGATCGGGGAAACCGACCAACTTTATTTAGAAGCCAATAGCCCCGAACTGGCTTTGGAACGCGGTAATTTACGCTTGCAGCTGGTAACGTTCAGCCACAATCGTCAAGAACAGCTTTATTTTTTACACGAAGCTTTGGCTATTTTGGAACAGGCTCGGATCGAGTTTGAAGAAATCTCGATCCAATTGTATGTGGATTTATCTTTACAGCTTGCCAAAGCATATATGATCTATTTTGAGCTCAGTCAGGATAATAAATTCGCACTGATTACCCAGCAAATTTTAAAACCATTATCCCATTTACCCTACGGCGATTTATATTTCTTCTTGGCATATGCTTCAATGGTAAAAAAAGAACAGGCGCTTACCAAGCACTGGCTGCGTAAATATGTTGTCAGTTCCGAATATGATCATGAGCTTCTACACACACATCCAGCCTTTAAGCCGCTGCGTCAAGAAATCTGGTTTATCGAATTGATTAAAACGCAGTTCCATTAAATAAAAAAACCTCTATGACAACACATAGAGGTTTTTTAGTTGTCGATATCAAGACAAAGGATACTGAGCATCTGTATGTAATAGTTCATTGAGTTCATCGACAACAATTGCCCATTCATCATCTTGGTCACAACGATGTTGTAAAAACTCGCGTTGCGATGCACTCCAGAATGGAGCATCTGCTAGATCAACATTTTGTGCCAGTTGATGTGTTGTGACAAACTCCTCTATCGCTTCTGCTTCTGCAGCCAAGCCGAGTTGTTGAAACAGTAATTTTAGTGTTGGTTGTTGTTCAAACATTTTTTATTCTCCAAAGCGACCTAGTTTTATTCTAAGGAATTACTGCACTTTTGTTGAGCAATACTCAGTTGAATTCGTGTAAAGCCATAAAAAAAGCACCCCGAAAATGGAGTGCTTTTTCAAATTTAATCTTGAAGATTAAATTTTAATTATTTAAGCATATCAGCAATTGCTGCGCGCTCTTCTTCAAGCTCGTTCAACGTAAAGTTAATACGTTCACGGCTGAATTCATCAATTTCCAAACCTTGAACGATTTTGTATTCACCGTTTTCAGTTGTTACAGGGAAACCGAACATTACGCCTTCAGGGATACCATAAGAACCGTCAGAAGGAATACCCATAGTTACCCATTGACCGTTTGTACCAAGCGCCCAGTCATGCATATGGTCGATTGCAGCATTTGCAGCAGAAGCAGCAGAAGACAAACCACGCGCTTCAATGATCGCAGCACCACGTTTACCAACTGTAGGAAGGAATACGTCTTTATTCCATGCTGCATCGTTGATTTTGTCTTTTAAGCTTTCGCCGTTTACATTTGCAAAACGGTAGTCAGCATACATAGTTGGAGAGTGGTTACCCCAAACTGTCATGTTTTCGATGTCAGCTACAGCAACGCCAGCTTTTTGAGCAAGTTGAGTCAACGCACGGTTGTGGTCAAGACGCAACATAGCTGTAAAGTTTTTCGCTGGAAGATCTGGAGCAGATTTCATTGCGATGTAAGCGTTAGTGTTCGCAGGGTTACCTACAACAAGCACTTTAACATCACGGCTAGCAACTTCGTTAAGTGCTTTACCTTGACCAATGAAGATTTCGCCGTTTACTTTAAGTAAGTCAGCACGTTCCATACCAGGACCACGTGGACGTGAACCAACCAATAATGCATAGTCAGCATCTTTAAATGCAACTTTTGGATCATCAGTACCGATCATGCCTGCCAATAATGGGAACGCACAGTCATCAAGTTCCATCATCACGCCTTTAAGCGCTTGTTGAGCTTTCTCAACTGGAATTTCAAGCAATTGTAAAATAACTGGTTGGTCTTTCCCTAACATTTCGCCGCTTGCGATACGGAATAACAAGCTATAACCAATTTGACCTGCAGCGCCAGTAACGGCAACACGAACGGGTTGCTTCATGTAATTATCTCCAATTGAGGATCGTTGATATGATTAAACAGTTTTTCCATTTAATCGTTAATCATAAACGGCAATAATTGTACTCCAATCTTGCGAGTCCTGCATAAAAAATAGAATGATTTGCAACAAAAGTCTGATAGATAATTTAAACAAAATTAGGCTTATTAATAGCTAAATTTGCTCAAAACAAAAACCTGAAGGTATCTGACAAGTATTTTTATCTTTTTAAAGCCATCAAATGAGCTTCAGATGACTCATCATCACCATCACTAATACGTTCCCTGAATAGTGAAATTTTTCGAGCAGTTAGACAGTTCATGACTTGTACATGACTTATAAGAACCATTGCTATTGTAACAAACACTCACATGGGTCAATAAAGTTGTTCCATGATTATTTTGACAGGAAAATTCAATCCCATCGACAGGCAATCCTGAATTAAGTTTCAGAAACTGTGCCAACAAGGTTTGACGCTGAATCGTATGTGATGAAGCATCAGTTAGAACAGCGGGAATTTTTAAGCGCTGGGCGTAGTTAATAATTGTTCTAAAATACTGTGCCGCAGACATAGACATACAGTCACCAACACTATGCCAAAGCTGAATACGTGACACTTCATCAGGAATAATACGCGCAACAACCTTGGCTTGTAACGGTGGTAAAATTGCCGAGCTAGTGGTTTCACATCCCGTATAGCGACCTTCAGGAACTAAACCTGCAACAGTCAGGGCATAACCTTCTAAACATTTGCGCTGCTTTTTACGATTAGGGTCAAGCGCACAAACGGCTGGTGTCATTTGAACATGTAAAATGTAGCCTCGGCTTGGGTTTGAGGTTGGCTGTGCATGGGCTGAAGAGAAAATAACCAAAAAACCAATAGCAATCAATAAACTCACGATTAGAGAAGCTGAATGCTCTAGACATCCTTGTTTAGCCATGTAGAAAACCAAAATCTTACATCTCTCAGATTTATTGCTCTATACGTGCTGGAATAGCACGCATCCATTTACCAATATTTTGTATTCCCTGACCAAGCACGGCACCGTAATGCGTTGCATTGGTCATTACATTTTTCACATAATCACGTGTTTCTGACAACGGAATACTTTCCACATATTGATCTGCAGCGATTGCCCCCGTATTGGCTTGCCAACGGCGTGCCCGATTTGGGCCAGCATTATAACCTGCTGTTGCCAAGACAGCATTGCCATTGAGCTGCCCTTGAATCATCGATAAATAATACGTGCCATAACGAATATTGGTATTCATGTCCGTCAATACTGCAGGATTATACGTTTCCCCCATTTGTTTTGCGACTTGTTTCGCAGTTGCAGGCATAATTTGCATTAAACCTCCCGCTCCAACATTGGAACGTGCACGAGTCACAAAACGACTTTCCTGACGCATTAAACCATAAGCCCAGGCAGGGTCTAAATTAACATTTTGACTATAACTCAGCACGGTATTCTGATGCGGTGTCAAATAGCTCAAATTGTCATTATGTTTCTTCACTGTGCGGTTCGCAGCATAAATTGCCCGATCATACCACCCTAAATCAGCAGCACGCTGAGCAGCAGCTAGCAATAATCCATCATCTTCACGCAAGTATGCCTGACGTACTGCCCAGTTCCATTCGCGGTTAGTATAACTGTCGGGTGCATTAATTTTTTTCAGGGTAAATGCACGGCGAAAATGAATATCTTGATCTAAACGTTGAAAATCGCGGCTTGAAGGTTGAGCTTGTTCACGTTTGTTATAATTTTTACCTAAACGCTCTTGCGCTAACAAGTTATGATAATCATCACCACTTTGCGCCAACCGCTGATAAATCCCCATCGCAATGCGTTTTGAATTGGCATCGCCGCGCTGCTCATAAGCCCGACCTAACCAATACTGCCAGCGATCTTCCTGCTGCTGGGTGATGGTCATACTGCCAATAGCACGCATCACACTGTTCCAAGCGCCAAAACGTACTGCTTGGCGCGCATAGACTTCAGCTTCTTCTGGGCTAAATGGCAAACCACCATAACTGGCATCAAAATAGTTCAATACAATACGGTTAAAATTATTTTTGAGTACGGTTGTTCCACCAATATAAGCTACTGTTCGATACAAATATTTCTGTACAGCTTCAGGCACATTTTCCGCAGCACGATTGGTGGCACTTAAACCCGAATCCAGATCGGTCTCAGTCAAGCGAGCAAGCGCAAAAATCAGATAGGCATAGTCCGCGTCATTGTTTTTAGGTGCTGACCATAAATAATTTAACGGATTACTTTGAATTTGGTTGAACTGCGCCAAGGAGAGATTCACCCCCATAGCACTCGCTGTCACTTGCGCCTTACCTATTTGTCCAGCACGTAACTCCCCCCACAAGCGCTGCTGTTTATCTTGTGTGCTCATCAAGGGGCTAGTCAGCATCATTTGCCCAAGCCCCTGACAAGATTCAGGCAAATTACCTGTATTTAACCAAAGATCTTTAAACTCAGCAAAAACCAGTGGATCATCTGACTTCGCACGTACCTGTGCGACTGCACAGCTTTCTGCCTGATCAGGATTAGTTACATAAGGAATAACAGGTCGAGCATTATTATAATCAGCTTGTTTAACTTTTTCTTCGACATAATCTGCGGCAAGTTTTTCAGCCATCGTCGACTGTGGGTAACGTTTGGCAAAGTCGATAATATTACCTGAAGGTTGATAACCTAAGCTCATGTTAAGCTTCCAATATTCAGGATAATATCCCAAGCTATCTTGTTGCATACTGGCAGAATACTGGTCTAATAATGCGGTATTTCCTGAGCTGGCAGCTCTTAATGCATCATTAAACTGCTCTTCGGCAGCAGATGCGACACAACTTGTCCCCAAAACACATCCCAAGGCAAGTAAACGGCCATAAAATTGATATGTTGTTGCACATAAAACCCGCAATCTGTTCATATAGCCGAATACACCTTCGCTTGCCCTGCAATTTTTGCCCTCAGTTTAATGTTAATACATGCATTGTTGTTGTTATGTTATGTAATAATTTTGCACAAATAATCAGCAATTTTCTACTGATTGGGAAAAACTAAAAGAGCTATAGCTTCAAAACAAAAAATGCTAAAATACCGCTCCTTTTATTCTCTGCCAAAGTGTTTCAGCATCATGCTTCTCAGCATCTGATCACTTAGCCCTATTTTTCAGGAGCCTACATGACGGTTCAGACCTTCATTCCAGCACGTGCCGAAGCTGCCTCAGAAAACACTGTCACCCAGCCTTTGCACACCTCTGATGCTTCAAATACAGTCAAAAAGCTGTACATTGAAACTCAAGGGTGTCAAATGAATGAATATGACAGTCACCGTATGGCAGACTTGCTCGGCGACTCGCATGGTTACGAGCTCACCAATGATCCGAAAGATGCCGACATCTTACTGATGAACACCTGTTCGATTCGCGAAAAAGCACAGGAAAAAGTATTCAGTGAACTTGGGCGCTGGCGCAAACTTAAAGAAAAAAATCCTGACCTGATTATTGGTGTGGGTGGTTGTGTCGCATCACAAGAAGGTGACAACATCCAAAAACGTGCGCCGTATGTCGATATGGTTTTTGGTCCGCAAACTTTGCACCGTTTACCGCAAATGCTGGACCAGCACCAAGAACAGATTGAAAAACCAAAGCAAGATAAAATAAAACTGGTCGATATTTCCTTCCCTGATATTGAAAAATTCGACTTCTTGCCTGAACCGCGTGTTGAAGGTTACAAAGCCTTTGTTTCAATTATGGAAGGCTGCTCAAAATACTGTTCTTTCTGTGTTGTACCGTATACCCGTGGTGAGGAAGTTTCACGTCCACTAGACGATGTCTTGGCAGAAATTGCAGGACTTGCAGAAAAAGGCGTACGTGAAATCAGCCTGCTTGGACAAAATGTCAATGGTTATCGGGGTGAAACCTTCGATGGCAATATCTGTACTTTTGCAGACTTGTTGCGTTTGGTCTCGGAAATCCCGGGCATTGGCCGTTTACGCTACACAACATCGCATCCACTTGAATTTTCGGATGACCTGATCCAATGTTACCGTGACCTGCCGCAAATGGTGTCGCATTTACACTTACCTGTGCAAAGCGGCTCAAATGCAGTGTTACAGGCAATGAAACGTAACCACACGATTGATGTTTATATCAATAAAATTGAAAAGTTACGTGCAATCCGCCCAGACATGCATTTATCGAGTGACTTTATTATCGGTTTCCCAGGTGAAACTGATGAACATTTTGCTGAAACTTTGCAGTTCATTAAAGATTTAGATTTCGATCATTCTTATAGCTTCATTTACTCTAAACGCCCAGGTACACCTGCTTCAGAGCTTGAAGACACGACACCTGAAGACGTGAAAAAAGAGCGTCTGGCACAGGTACAAAAAGTCATTAAGCAGTCCAGTATCGACAAGACAGATGCCATGCTTGGTACTGTTCAACGTGTCCTGATCGAAAATGTTTCCGAGAAAGATCCAAACCTGTTAGTCGGCACGGCAGACAATACCCGCTTAGTCACATTTATTGGCGATGTAGCATGGCTGGGTCGTTTTGCAGAAATCGAGATTACTGAAATCAAAACTTTAAATTTAGTCTATGGAGAGCTCTTGAATCTTGAGCCTGACGTGGCGTAATGTAGGGCTATAGACTAAACAACACTTAAAGGAATTGTCTTGACTGCAGCGATCCGACGTACAGTATCTTTTCCGGGTATTTCAATGGAGCGTTTAAAAAGCATGTTGGGTGCTTATAACGCTCACTTGAAACAAATCGAACAACGTTTAGATGTCCAAATTACTCATCGAGGTGATGTTTTCTATATCGATGGGGATATTGAAGCGGTGGAGAGAGCAGAAACTCTCCTACAGCGACTGCATGAAGAAGCAGAACTGTCCTCTTCCGTGAGTGCAGATCAGTTACACATGATGATTCAAGGTAGCCAGACCGAACGTGATCTCATGGATGATGAAGGTCAGGAACATACCGGGTTGGATAGTATCTGGTTGCAAACACGAAAAGGGCGGATTAACCCACGTGGTGCAAACCAAAAACGCTATGTACAACGTATTTTGCAAAGTGACATTTCCTTTGGTATTGGTCCTGCGGGGACAGGTAAAACCTATTTAGCCGTTGCCGCAGCTGTCGATATGCTGGAACGTAATGAAATCCAGCGTATTTTACTGGTTCGACCTGCGGTTGAAGCAGGTGAAAAACTGGGTTTCTTGCCAGGTGATTTAAGCCAGAAAATTGACCCGTATTTACGCCCACTCTACGATGCATTGTATGAAATGCTAGGCTTTGAAAAGGTAGCGAAACTGATTGAACGCCAAGTGATTGAAGTTGCGCCTTTGGCCTACATGCGTGGTCGTACCTTGAATCACTCCTTCGTGATTTTGGATGAAGCCCAAAACACCACACCTGAACAAATGAAAATGTTCCTCACCCGTTTAGGTTTTGGTTCACGTGCCGTCATTACAGGTGATATTACTCAAGTTGACTTGCCACGTGGCCAGCAGTCAGGTTTAGCTCATGCTTTACGTGTACTTGAACCTGTGACCGAAATTCATATTACCCGCTTCCACTCACGTGATGTGGTGCGTCATCAGCTGGTACAAAAAATTGTCGAGGCCTATGAAGGCTGGGACAGTGAGCAACACCGAATTGGTGCTGAAGAACGTGCTGCACGTAAAGCACGTCACGAAGCTCTAGTTCAGGAAAATGATGTAGCAGCAGATGCTCAGCATCAGGACGCTTAAGGACAAATTTTGAAACTTAATCTTTCGTTACAACAAGACGTTTTAGCACCTGAATTGGTGCTAAAACGCAGTTATATAAAAAAAGTCATTGAGACTACTTTACGTCATGTTGGCATGCAGCAAGATTGTGAGATCGGCATCGCTTGTGTGGATAATACAGAAAGCCACGCGCTGAATTTGCAGTATCGCCAAAAAGATAAACCGACCAATGTTTTATCTTTTCCCAGTGATATTCCTGAAGAAGTACTGCCGATGCTGGACGCTTTCCCATTAGGTGATTTGGTGATCTGTATTCCTGTTGTGCTTCATGAAGCAGATCAGCAAAAGAAAAAACCTCTGGTTCATTTTACCCATATGCTGGTACATGGTACGCTACATTTGTTGGGCTATGACCATGAAACTGGCGAACAGGACGCTGAAGAAATGGAGAATCTCGAAGTTGAGATCCTCAGTAAACTCAGTTTAGATAATCCCTATCAAGATCTATAAATGCGTTGGAGTGCAATCTGATGTTTGTGGTGATTTTCAAAGCTGAGATTGCACAGCTTGATCATGAATACAGCCAGCTTGCACAACATCTAAGACAAAAAGCCTTGTCTGAATATGACTGTCTCAAGTTTGAGTCTTATACGGAAAATGGACAGGAGCTAGCGCTGTCTTACTGGTCTGACCTTAAAAGTATTCAGCGTTGGCAACAAGATCGTGAACATATAGTGGCTCAACAAACTGGACAGAAACGCTGGTATAAGCACTATAGCGTTGAAGTCTGTGAAATACAGCGCCAGTACCAACATCGCAACTTAAAATAAAAAATCGGGATTTACTCCCGATTTTTTATTTTACTTCAAACTCTGCCTCAGCAGGATCAAAGCGCCACGTCCGAACAATACGTAGCTCAGAAATATCTTTCATACTGGCGTCAAAACGCCCGAAAGGTGCACCACGGCGTACGGAATTCTTTGCTGCCTCATCTAAAACAGCATGCCCAGAGCTTTGCAATAAGTGAATTGCACGCACCCCACCCTCACTGTTGAGAATCACCATGAGGCGAACCTCACCCGACCAGTGCTGTTGTTTTGCCTGCTCTGGATAATAACGGTTGCCATACAATTCAACTTTTTCACGAAATTTATTTAAGTATGCAGCAGACGCATCACGCTTTGCCTGAATACCATCGACTGTCTTAATTTTTTGCTGGCGGCTAAAATCCTGCTGGCGTTGCAAATATTGTGCTTCTAAGCTGGCAACCATCGCGGCCTTAGCTTGATACTGGCTTTGTAATTCATCCATAGCTTTTTTACGGTGCTGATCCTCACTTTGCTTTTGCCAGCTCAAGACTGTCATGAGTACTTTTTCTTCAAATTTTAACTCGCGCTGCTGCTTTACCATTTCTAGTTGTTGTAATTGTTGATCTCCTGCTGATTGAGACTCATCTGCTGGAGCAAGATTGGTTGACGTACGGTGTTTTTGTCGAAAAATGCCTGAACCTTGTTGATCTTCCTGTGCAATAAAGTCTGCTTTTTCAACAGCCTCTTTGCTTGGTCGAATCGTCACGGCAATTTCCTGATGCAAAGACTGATCGGCTTGAGGCATGGCAAAACGTATGCACAGCAAAACCAAATGCAGTAGCAACGCTGAAAGGGCTGCCACCATAAATACTGAATCTTGCCACCAAGACAGTGTTATTTTTTGCTGAATCGAGTGTTGCTTTGTCATAACATTAAAACGACCAAACTTGCCAAAAATACACGTAACATATAAATATGCGATTTTTTAGAGAAAAATGCAGTTTTATACTCTTTTTTGCACAAAAACATCAAATGTTCATTTTGCAAGAACGAGTATAAAAAATAGATGTGAATTTTTCATCTAATTCAATAAGATTGCAACCAGTATAAAAAACTATTTTTTGGACCTGATCTATGCAGACGCTAATTTCCAATTTTTCTAAACGTATCCGCGAGGTATACCGTAAGGCTGGGGGATTTATTGAAGAAGAGCGCGAATTTGCATTGTCACAAGTATTTTTAAATGCAACCTTCAAACGTTTTGTGACCGATAACGTCAAGATTTTACAGGACTTGCATGCAGACGTGCATGATGATTGGCTACGCCTGTATGCCACGCTCAATGTTAAAGGCTTAGATACTACTCTGTCAGTTGATTTAAAGCTTTTACAAATGGAACTGAACAAAGATACACAGTTACTCGTATTTGAGCAAATCAGCCAGACTCAAGTCATTGAAGCCAAATTTAAAAATATTTTACAAAAAATAGGCTTTAAATTTGCTCTGTTTTTTTATCAGAAGGTCTTGGATAAAGATCCGCTAGGTACGATTTTGCAGCGCTTCAATGTTGTCGAAGTGAAAGACGATTTACTCTATCTTGATCTAAATCGCTGGCTGGGTAAAAACCCGTCAATTATTGAAACCTTAGGCAAAGTCCATGTCAATCATGCCGTACTACGTGAAGCCGAACTGGTGGTTTTAGGTAATGTTAATTTGGAAGCACTTTTTAGAAAAGTTAACAGCAGTACTGACGACGCAGAAGCAACACCTGTAAGCAAAACAACCACATAATGTGATCATAAACATACAAAAAATATGCGATTGATCCAGTTTTTCAGATTAATTTATATCACCATAAAATATTAAAAGTTCCAGGATATATTTATGCTCAAGCAACAACTTACCTCTTTATCTGCCGTTGTACTTGCTGGAGCAGCATTGATCTGCTCAAGCCAAGCTATGGCGCTGAGCCCATTTAAGGCCACCTATCAATTTTCCTATAATGGTCACAATATGGGTTCTGCAACACGGATCCTTCAACAAAATGGCAATAACTGGACGTATGTCTTTGCAGCAAAAGCAGGTATTTTAGCATCAGCAACCGAAACCAGTAACTTCTCGTTACTGGATGATCATGTGATTTCCAATAGTTTTACCCGTAATGCTAATTATATTGGGCTGTCAGACTCCTTTAAAATTCATTTTAATCCTGCAGGAAAAACCATTGCGACCAATCGTAAAGGTAAAGCAAATTCTTTCGCATGGAAATCAGGTGCTTTAGATGAGCTCAATGCCGAAGTACAAATTCGTGAAGACTTAAAAAAAACGGGGCTGAAAAACAACTATTATATTACCGATGCTAAAGGCGTTGCCCAACGCAAATTTATTAAACTGGGCACGGAAAATCTCGTAACACCTTACGGCACATTTAGCACCATTAAAGTCAAACTGGATCATGGAAAAGATGAGCGTAATACCATTTTCTGGTTAGCACCAAAACTGGACTATTTACCAGTCAAAGTCGCACATAATGATGGTCGTAGCTCGTATGGAATTCTGCTCACAGGTTATCAAGGGGCGACCAAATAACCGTATTTTTGCAATTTTGACTTGCAATTTTTCGGATGCTTTTTAAAATACGCCTTTGCTTAAAAAAGCATCCGTTCCTTAGAGGTTCCTCCCTGTGCAAGCACTAGAACAGAAAATCTTAAGTGAAGGTATCGTTCTATCTGATCAAGTTCTCAAAGTAGACGCTTTCTTAAATCATCAAATTGACCCTGTGTTGATGCAACAGATCGGGCATGAATTTGCTGCTCGTTTTAAAGATCAAGGAATTACCAAAATCATTACCATTGAAGCTTCAGGTATCGCACCTGCGGTCATGGCAGGTTTAGAGCTTGGTGTTCCTGTGATTTTCGCACGTAAACATCAGTCTTTAACGCTGAAAAATGATTTGTACAAAGCTCAGGTACATTCATTTACCAAACAGACTACAAGTACCATCGCCATTTCAAACAAGTACTTACATGCAACTGATAAAGTTCTTGTGATTGATGATTTCTTGGCAAATGGTCAAGCTGCGCTCGGTTTGATTGATTTGATCCATCAGGCCCAAGCGGAAGTCGTTGGTATTGGTATTGTGATTGAAAAATCCTTCCAAACTGGACGTCAGTTATTGCTGGACAAAGGCTACCGCGTTGAATCACTCGCACGTGTCGAGTCATTAAATGATAGTCAGGTAACTTTCGTTAGAGATTAAATAAAAAAGAGCGATTTATTCGCTCTTTTTTTTGACCATATGGTGGATTTAAGTTGGAATGCTTGCCCAAATAAATCCACCGTTGATTGCTCGGCATTGAACGATTTATTGCCCACCCAGCAGCTTGATGGCTACATCACCTAAACGCTTACCCTGCTCAAAACATAAAGCTTTTTCTTCCGCAGTTAAGCCTTGATCATGACGTGCGCCACTGACATGAGTTGCACCATACGGCGTCCCACCCGACTTGGTATTAGACAATGCAGGATGTGCATTGGTTAATCCCAAAATCATCATGCCATGATGAAACAATGGCGGTAACATGCTCAACAAAGTACTTTCCTGTCCACCATGCATGGAACCCGATGATGTAAACACACAGGCAGGTTTGTTATGCAATGCACCACTCAGCCATAAAGTCGTGGTTTGATCCCAAAAATATTTCATTTCACTGGCCATATTACCAAAACGCGTTGGTGAACCGAGCGCCAAACCAGCACATCCTGCAAGATCATCTAAACTACAGTAAATATCGCCGTCTTCAGGAATACTCGGTGCGGCAACTTCAACTGACGTTGCAAGCTGCGGAACAGTACGAATTTTGGCAGACATCCCGACAGTTTCAATTCCATCGGCAATTAAATGTGCCATGTCTTTGGTTGAACCATATTTGCTGTAATAAAGTACTAAAATATAAGCTTGCATTAGGTCTGAAAGATAATAAAAAAGAAAACTATACGGTATTTTGGCAATTTTTTGGTAGCCTTAGAGCAATATTACATAAATGCGCATTAAAACAATTAGGTCTAGGTTATGCAAAAACTCATGACACGCTTACCATTTTATGAAAAAAAATGGTTTCAATTTATCTTATTTACGATTATGCGTTTTGAAAATGATCGCTGCCGTGACAAAGCGGCATCGCTCACCTATACAACTTTGTTTGCCGTTGTCCCCATGCTCACGGTTTTTCTCGTGATCATTTCATCAATTAAAGCACTCGAACCTGCTCGGCAGCAGGTACAACATTTAATTTATAGTAATTTTCTTCCCCGAAGCAGTATTGCCTTTGATCAAGCCTTTAACTCTTTTGCTGAAAAATCTAGCAATCTGACCACCATTGGTATTCTGTTTTTATTTATGACCTCACTGATGATGCTGACCAGTATCGAAGAAGCTTTTAACCGCATTTGGCGAGTCAAGCAGCAACGTGGTGGCATCATTGGTTTTATGCGTTACTGGACAATTATTTCACTTGGACCAATTCTGCTTGGCAGTGCTTTTGTGATTTCCTCAACCGTTGCATCACTCAACATTCTCAGTAATAACTTTGTGGGTTATGAAATCGATGGCACTCTTTTTTTAGGATTTATATCTTACATACTGATTATACTTGGTTTTTTTATTCTTTACTGGACCATTCCCAATCGCTCCGTACCCATAACAGCAGCAGCAATGGCAGGATTATTCAGCGGCACTGTATTTCAGTTACTGAAAAGTTTTTTCGGCTTCATGATGGCAAATTTTACCAGTTATGAACTCATTTACGGCGCGTTTGCTGCTGTGCCGATTTTCCTGTTATGGATTTATTTATCATGGAATATTGTCTTACTCGGTGTTGAAGTCAGTTTTGCCCTCACCTCATTTAGCACAGGTAATCGCCAGAAACGTCATCCTGTCATTATGCTGCTCGACATTTTAGAAATGTTTTACAACAAGCAAAAACTTGGAGAAACCGTCAACGATAAAGAAGCTTTAAAAATTTTGGGGCGAGGTGAAATTGGACGCTGGCCTGCTTATGTTGAACTGCTGCAACGTCAACATCTGATTAAACGTATCGATGGTGATGAATACGCACTGATTCGCAATCTTTCTCAGGTCGATTTCTGGAGTTTTTACAATGCCTTGCCATTTACCCTTCCACTACGTCAGGATGTCTGCAATATCCACGATGATGATGAATGGGTAAAACAACTCGCTCCGCTCCTCAATAATGCAGATGATTATTTAAGCAGCCATTTATCAGTACCACTGTCGAGTTTGTTTGAAGCCAATGACACTACAACACAAATTACCTTGCATAAAAAAACCGAGTGATCACACTCGGTTTTTTCAATATACATCAGTTAGGCTTTAACGAAAGTTTTCCAAACAAAATCCTGAGTCTTACCCTTGAGTGTCATCGTAAGCTGATCACCTGCTGTAAGCGCTGCAACGCCCGCAGGTGTACCTGTCATCACGACATCACCTGCTTCAATGGTAAATGCCTGACTCATGTCACACAGCATTTCCCCAATCGGGAACAATAAAAATGCCGTATCGCCTGACTGACGAACAGCGTCATTCACTTCTAGCGTGTAATGTACATTTTTCCAATCTTCGATTTCACTGACATAGACCCAATCGGCAAGCACACAAGCACCATCAAATGACTTGGCGCGCTCCCACGGCTGACCTTTGTTTTTCAGTTCTGTCTGCAAATCACGTAAAGTTAAATCCAAACCTAAAGTCACTGCACCAATCGCTTCAAGAGCTTTTACTGGATCAGTTTCCGCCTTTAAAGTCTGATCTATACGCAGAGTCAGCTCACACTCATGATGACAACTACCAAGCGCCTCATTCCATGAAATTCCATCGCCCAAACCAATCAAACTACTGGCAGGTTTAATAAATAGCACTGGGCGATCTGGAACGGCATTACCCAATTCTTTGGCATGATCTGCGTAACTACGGCCCACACAAACGATTTTATTTGGACGATAACTCATACGACTTCCTTTGCTCTCTTGGTTCGTTTATTTTTTAAAGCTATGTTCAAAAAGACGTTGTTCATCAGGCTGGGTAAAAACACGTTTTGGTACAATCACCACATTACGGGTTTTAAGTTCCAGCATATACGTCAGTTTACCTTGAGCAAAATTTTGAACTTCACTATACGGGTACTGCTGCTTACGCCCACCCGAATATAATTCAAAATAATGCTGATATAGATCAATACCCTGCTCACTTCTGGCAGCCTGATATTTGACGAACTGACGTTTAAACAAGGTTGGCAACAACCAATAACGCATGGCAATTTGTAAAACTAAAAAGAAAACACCCAGACCGACATAATAGCGACCTACACCAGAAAAACCGATGTAAAAGCCATACACAATAATTCCCAAACTAATGAGTGGTGTAAGAAAACGGGTAATTTGTTTTTTACCAAAAGTTGCAAGCCCAAAACCATCTTGTGATTCTTCTAAATTTAGGGCATAACGCAAAGATAAGGCAGGTTTCTGATCTGTCATAACATGCTGCAAATACTCAAGAAAGTATCGCTATTAGACCACAATCCCCTCCGCTTTTAAAATCAATCTCTGTGCTATTTTGCAACAGCCTCCCCATCATTGCATAAATAGAACATTCAATTGTAAATATGTTATTTAACCATAAATGTAAAACTATACAATAAATCTCAAGCACCGCATATTTTAGGAATAAACGAATGTCTTTCTTTGCTAAACTTTTTGGTTTAAACAATAAACCTGTCGAATCTTCAACTGAAATCGCAACTTTATCTTTTTTAGAAATCATGGAAAAACGCCGCTCAATTTATGCGATTGGTCGTAACCTCAGCCAATCTCCTGCCGAAATTGAACAGCTCATCCAGAATGCCATCAAAGCCAGTCCATCATCATTTAACTCACAGTCTTCACGTGCTGTGATTTTATTTGGTCAATCCCATGAAAATTTTTGGTCAATCGTATTGGAAACATTGCGTAAACTTGTGCCAAATGAGGCTTTTGCTGCCACTCAACAAAAAATTCAAAGCTTTTCTGCAGGCGCAGGTACTGTTTTATTTTATGAAGATCAAAATGTGGTGAAAGGCTTACAGGAACAATTTACCGCTTATGCTGATAATTTCCCTGTTTGGTCAGAGCATTCAACTGCCATTGCCCAATTTGCGGTATGGTCAGCCCTAGCTGAACAAAATATTGGTGCATCATTACAACACTACAATCCAATTATTGATCAGGAAGTGGCACAAACATTTGCTGTACCTGAACACTGGAAATTACGTGCGCAATTGGTGTTTGGTTCAATTGGAGCTGAAGCAGGTGAAAAAACATTTATGGATGATGCTGATCGTTTTAAAACCTTTGCTTAAGTCACAAAAACAGCAGGCACAAAAAAACCGCAATCAATGCGGTTTTTTTCATTTTCATCAAGTTGGTGCGCTCAGAGAGATTCGAACTCCCGACCCCTTAGTTCGTAGCCAAGTGCTCTATCCAGCTGAGCTATGAGCGCATTGTCTTGATGGATGGGCATTATACGTACTTTTTGCAAAAAACCTAGTCTTTTTTGACAGATTAATTACAAGTGCATAATTATTAAGCAAAATGAGTGATTACTGGCTAAAAATACAACTTAATTAAAAACTTCCCACCACTGATAATTTTTTATCAGCCAGTGTCAACAGCATGGTCATTTGAACTATCTGCATAAGCACAAACCAGATCAAAATCATTCAGACAATATTGCTGCTACACTCGTCGGGCTTTTTCAGCATAACCACAATCGCCTTGTTGCAATTCGCCTGATACCTAGTCTGAACTTCGAGTGGGTACAGATCAGGCCTATCCCGACTACTGGCACCACTACTGTAAATACATATCTAAAGAAGATCATCCACGACTACTTCATAACCTTGTTGTTGATGCAATGCGATTTTTTACTGGGCATGTAGCAAATTAAATAAAACTGTTTGAGAAAGTTGCTGTCCCTGCTGCTCTAGTTTTTTGACAGGGTAATTTTTATAGGTAACTTATTTTTATAAATTTCAGGCATAAAAAAACCGCTTTAAAAGCGGTAATTTATCAAGTTGGTGCGCTCAGAGAGATTCGAACTCCCGACCCCTTAGTTCGTAGCCAAGTGCTCTATCCAGCTGAGCTATGAGCGCGTATACTTGTTGCCTATATCGGCGGTGTTACTTTTGCCTATTTAATTTACTTGGTGCGCTCAGAGAGATTCGAACTCCCGACCCCTTAGTTCGTAGCCAAGTGCTCTATCCAGCTGAGCTATGAGCGCGTAAGTAAATGGCGGTGAGAGAGGGATTCGAACCCTCGATACAGTTACCCGTATGCGTCCTTAGCAGGGACGTGGTTTCAGCCACTCACCCATCTCACCGTAACAGGACGCAATAATACAAACTAAAGCGCAGCTGTTCAAGTCAAGATTACTATTTTTTCTATTTTTTTCACTCAATCACCTATTTTTTAAGCGATTTCAAACAACACGCTGATTTTTTAGGCGACTTTCTTGTTAAAATTGTTTGTACTTAGCTCTGCATGCATAAAAACTGACATTTCAACACATTCTTGCAATGATTTACGTGCAGTCTATTTCTGCATGACTTATGCTAAACCTATCTGCTGATAAGAAGCTATATAATATGATGAAAAACTGGGTCGATCCTGAAGCCAAAGCGGAAGCGGAACGTTACGACAATCCAATTCCTAGCCGTACTTTAATTTTAACCAGCCTTGAACAATTACAAACAGCACAATCACATGCTGAACTGGTTGATCATTTTAATCTGCAAGATGAGAAAAGTATCGAAGCACTGAGTCACCGTTTAAGTGCAATGGTACGTGATGGTCAACTGGGCAAGGACGGCTTAAAGTTCCAACTGCTTAAAGATCAACCGAGTTACGAAGCCACCGTTTATATTAATAGTAAAGGTTTAGGCTCAGCCCATATTGACGGTCAAGATGACCTGCTTCTGCCTGAACGTGAGTTACGTTTGGTTTTTAATGGTGACCGTGTCAAGGTACGCCAAACCTCCGTAGATCGTAAAGGTAAAGCATGGGGGCATATTACTGAGGTTGTACAGCATCGGGTCAAACAGCTGATTGGTAAAGTTGCCGAGCACGAGGGTGAATATTTCATTCAACCTAACACGCCAAATAACCATCAACCGATTACTTTGGAAAAGCAACTCATCGAACATGCTCAAGCCAAAGTCGGTGATAGCTTACGTGTCGCAATCGACACTTATCCAACCCGCGAAGAATTTGCCACAGGGCATATTGTACAGTCGATGGCGGACAAAGCAGATACCGAAATTATTATTCCACAAACTATTCTAGAGTTTGGATTACCATACGAATTCCCTGAAGAGGTTCTTCAAGAAGCTGCGAGCTTTAAAGAACCTTCAGCCAAAGATGCTCAAGGGCGTGTCGATGTCCGAGATTTGGCTTTAGTGACAATTGACGGCGAAGACGCCCGTGACTTCGATGATGCAGTCTATGCAGAAAAACGCCCAGGTGGCGGTTATCGTGTGGTGGTCGCGATTGCAGATGTCAGCCATTATGTGCGTTTAGAAAAACCTCTGGATCATGAAGCGCAGGAACGTGGCACATCCGTGTATTTCCCGCATTTTGTCTTGCCAATGCTGCCAGAAGCACTTTCCAATGGTTTATGTTCACTGAACCCACATGTTGACCGTTTATGTATGGTCTGTGACCTGAAACTTTCTCGTACAGGGCGAGTGACAGGTTATGAGTTCTACCCTGCGGTAATGCATTCTAAAGCGCGTTTAACCTATAACCAAGTCAATCAGTATTTAGAAGGTGATTCACAAGCGATTCCTGAAAGCCGTGAAATTCACAAATCAATTAATACGTTGTTTCAGCTTTATCAAATTTTAAAAGACTTGCGTGCAGATCGCCACGCGATGGAATTTGAAACTGTTGAAACTTATATGACTTTTGATGAACTAGGTGGCATTAAAGAAATTTTGCCGCGTAGCCGTAATGACGCACATAAGTTAATCGAAGAATGTATGTTGCTTGCCAATGTCGCAGCAGCCGAATATGCCTTGGAACATGACATTCCAATGTTGTACCGTGTACATGAAGCACCCGAATTCTCACGTATCAAAAAAGTTCGTGACTTTGTAAAATTGCTAAATTTAGGCATTCATTTCCCTGAACAGCCAACTCAAGCGGATTATCAGAAAGTCATTGAAGCGACCAAAGACCGCATTGATGCACCCAGCATTCATGCCGTGTTATTACGCTCTATGATGCAAGCCTTCTACGGCGCAAAAAATGCAGGACACTATGGTCTAGCATATGAAGCCTATACTCATTTTACCTCGCCAATTCGCCGCTACCCTGACTTGTTATTACACCGTGCGATCAAAGCACATTTGCATCAGAAAAAGTATGCCTTGTCTGGTGCTGCCCTTGATGATGCAGGTGAACATTTCTCACAAACTGAACGCCGTGCCGATGAAGCATCGCGTAGCGTCACCACATGGCTGAAATGTCATTATATGCAACAGCATCTGGGTGAGGAGTTTGTTGGCATCATCAGCGCAGTCACTGAGTTTGGTTTATTTGTCACGCTTAAAGATCTATATGTCGATGGCATGATTCACATTAGCCAGCTCGGTGATGATTTCTTTATTTATGACCCTGCTAGCCAAACTTTAATTGGACAAAACCGTGGTCAAATTTTTGGTTTAGGTGATGAACTCAATATTAAAGTTGCTGGCGTGAATCTTGCAGAACGTAAAATTGACTTTGAATTACTCAAGCAAATTAGCCACGCAGGCCGTGCCATTCGCAGCCGCGCGCCACGTGCCACAAAACCTGTTGTTCGAGAAGTACAGGAGCAAGTCTTTAATAATCAGGTGACTGCAGTTACAACAGAGCAGCAAGATGGTGAGCAGCCTGTTCGTAAGAAAAAGGAAAAAAATAAACCGATTTCTTACAACAAAAAATCGGACAAGAAATCCTCTGGTAAAGCTGAGACTAAAAGCAAAGACAAAGCCAAGAAAAAAGATAAAGTGAAGAAGAAAAAAGCCAATGCTAAATCTCGGCAGGATTAACCCATCTAAGTAAAAGAGCTTCGGCTCTTTTACTTTTTTTCACGCTTTAACACTGAAAAGAACAAACGATTTTGATGAAGAAGTAGATTTAAAAAATTCTATTTATTTTAGCGTCACTGTATTAAAGACAGCATTGCGTAATATTCAGATGAAGTAAATTCCCATTATGGTGAAATCTCCTTCGAACAGATCTTGATTCAACTCAAATAAACTAAATATATGGATATAAGTTCATAACAGACAAAGTTTCCCTTGATTTCCTCTGTCCTAAACCTTAAATCTAGCAATATAGTTTATATTTGATGGCTCAGACAATGACATTACAACAAGCAACCCTTCCCGTCCCCCAGTTCGACAAAATCCACCTCGATACATTAAAAACACAGATTCAACAGCATATCCAAGATGGGTTAAAGTTTCTTGTTGAGCTAACTCAAGCCCCTGATGATTTTAATGCCCAAACTCAAGTACTCCAGCAAATGGACTCGCTTGAAAATAATCTGAATGAATCATGGGGCATTTTGTCACATTTAAATGCAGTGATGAACAATGCGACAACTCGGGAAGTCTATCAATCGCTCTTGCCCGCATTAAGCGAATACTATACACAGCTCGGTCAACACACAGCGCTATACCAAACTTATCAGCATTTACATGACCGCAGCGAATTTTCTAGCTTAAGTGCTGCACAGCAAAGTGCCATTAAACTTGGCTTACGCGATTTCAAACTGTCAGGTGTTGCACTTGAAGGTGCAGCGAAACAGCGCTATGCAGAAATTTCAGCACGCTTGTCACAGCTTGCTTCAGACTTTTCCAACCATGTATTAGATGCAACCCAAGCCTATTTTAAACCTCTAACCGAAGCACAACTTAAAGGCTTACCAGACAGCAGCATTGCCCTGCTTAAACAATACGGTCAGCAGCGTGAACTCGACCAGCCTGTCGCTACACTGGATTTTCCATCGTACTTGGCAATCATGACTTATGCTCAAGATCGTGCTTTACGTGAAGAGCTATATAAAGCCTACACTACACGTGCCTCTGAGCAAGCTGAGCATACTGAATTTGACAACTCTGAAATCATGCAAGAGATCTTGAGTTTACGTCAGGAAATAGCTCAACTGCTCGGGTTTGAAAATTATGCAGCATATTCCCTTGCCAGCAAAATGGCACCAAATGTTCAGACCGTTTTTGACTTCTTAAATGAGCTGGCTGAGCATGCGCGTGCACCTGCCTTGCAAGAAATTGCGGAACTCAAAGCGATAGCCCAACAAGATGGGATTGAAGAACTACAACCTTGGGACAGCAGTTTTTATTCTGAAAAACTTAAACAGCAGCAATTCAACCTATCCCAAGAAGCCTTAAAGCCTTATTTCCCTGCACCAAAAGTCGTACAAGGTTTATTTGAAATCGTACAGCGCTTATATGGTATTCAGATTCAGGAACGCTCTGCGCCAGTCTGGCAATCTGACGTGCGTTACTTTGAAATCGAAGATCAGGGGCAAATCATTGGAGGTTTTTACTTAGACCTCTATGCGCGCAGCGGTAAGCGTGGCGGTGCATGGATGAGCGGTTTCCGTTCCCGCATGCAAACTCCAACTGCATTACAAAAACCGATTTGCTATATGGTCTGCAACTTTACGCCACCTGTTGGCGAGCAGCCTGCATTACTCACTCATGATGAAGTCACCACGCTATTCCATGAGTTTGGGCATGGTTTACACCACCTGCTGACCGAAGTGGATAATATTTCTGTTGCTGGAACACATGGCGTGGCATGGGATGCAGTAGAATTGCCAAGCCAGTTTATGGAGTTTTGGACATGGGACAAAGCCAGTCTGGATCTAATCAGTGAACATGTTGAAACGAAACAAACTCTGCCACAGAATTTATTAAACGCATTGCTTGATGCGCGCTTCTTCCAATCAGGTATGCAAACTTTACGTCAACTTGAGTTTGCCCTGTTTGATTTAGAAATTCATCAACATACTCCTGCATTAAGCACACCGCAAATCCAACAGACTCTCAACCACATTCGTCAACGTGTTGCGGTTTTACCAACAACACCTTATAACCGTTTCCAGCATAGTTTTAGCCATATTTTTGCAGGTGGCTACGCTGCTGGCTACTATTCTTATAAATGGGCAGAGGTTTTAGCCAGTGATGCTTTTGACCGCTTTGAAAATGAAGGTATTTTTAATACCTCTACAGGAAATGATTTCCGCAAGGCCATTTTAGCTGTGGGTGGTCAAGATACAGCTTTGGATGCCTTCGTGCATTTTCGTGGTCGTGAGCCTAAAATTGATGCGTTATTACGCCATCAGGGTTGGACGAAAGTGCCTAAAAACGCTTAAACTATGCACTCAAAATTCATGACTCATGGTTTAAGGTAGCATTTTATGAAAAAACGATTCATTGCAGGTGCGAAATGTCCTAAATGTGAAGCGTTAGACCGCGTTGTCATGCTGACCGAAAATGAACATGAATGGATTGAATGCATCGAATGTGGTTACAGTGAAAATCGACCAACCCATATCGATCAACCAGAAACTCCAGCTGTCGCTGATGACGTGGGCGTAATTCAATTTCGCCCACGCCAATCCAACCCGTCAAATCATTAATTGACCTGATTATGAAAACAAATAAATCAAATTCTTTATTGCTTTGGATTCTTATTGGCGTCCTTTTTGCCATTTGTGCTGGTATATTTGTTTGGCAATCATGGTTTGTAAACCATCCCGCTCCACCAACCCAACAAGCAACCGTACACTCAAAAACTCAGGCGCCACCTATGGCCCGACCTGTTTCAGAACCAGCGGTAATACCTAAAGTACAGCCAACACATACTGAACAACCTAAATCACTTCTGAATGATGAGACGCTTAAACAGCCGATACCGCAAAACCCTGCTTTGGCTAAAGAAGAGGTCTCCAAACTTGAAGATATTCAACAACAGTTAAAAGAGCAAGAAGCAACGCTCAAAGCTCAACATACCGATGCTGATCGCATCATCGAACTCAAACAACAACAAATCAAACTACTTGAGCAGCAACTTGCAGGACAGCAAAAATCATCAAAATAAAAATTCGCCTACATTCAGGCTCAGTCTGCCATTATAGGCACACTAGCTCGATGCAGTTTTGCTAAAATTTTTAGTTGCTTCCATTCCTTTAAAGTCAGTTGATCTCTCCAAACAATACAAGGCTGCGCTTCTTCCTGCCAATACAACACAATATAAATCTCATGATCCAGTAATTTTTTTAAACTCAGGTGCTGAATCTGAGATGTTCTTGTGTATTTAGCTGTCCATTCATTTTCTTTTAATTGTGCAAATGCAACGACCTGTCGTTGTTTCATAAAGACATACCATGCCAGTAATGCCAACAAACCAACGAGTACTACAAGATACCAAGCCAATGTCAAATAACAGAGCAACATGAGCAAGCTATATAGCCCAAATTGAAAAAACCAAGCAACTTTGCTTGGCTTTAACTGAAAACTTAAATTACTGGTGAACATAATGTTTAAGCTTGATAATTAATTCTTTTAATTCGGCACGTGGCGGTTCGCCAACGTCCATAAACCAATCCAGCAAATCTGGATCTTCCTGATCAATCAACTCTGCAAATAAAGCTTTTTCTTCAGGGCTCGCATGCAAATAATATTGTCGAACATACGGGTCAAAATAAACATCAATTTCTTTCAATCCACGACGTGCACGGTAGATCACTTTGCGTTCTTCTAAACTGATATCGTCTGACATAATTATTTCCAGTCCCATTGTTATGCCAAGTAGTGTAACAAGAATTTGAAAAAACTAAATAGCCAGCATCATGATTTTATTTAGCGACCAAATTTTAAATTTTTATCCCGAAAACCTGCATATTTCAGCACCAGTTTATCTAGTAAATAATTATGCGAGATTCTCCATGGTAACTGCCGCCCCTGTTTTGGCATATGTTCAGCGGCACGTTGCAAATAACCCGCAGAAAGCGCTCCCATAACCGTTCCAGACAGACGCTGGGTTACATCAGTCATAGGCATCACTTCTCGATAAGCATGCTTGTGCATATAGTTCAGTAGTCGGCAAATATAATCTGCTGCAATATCTACTTTAAGTGTCCACGATGCATTGCTATAACCAATCATCAAAGCAAAATTAGGTACATCACTTAACAAAGTCCCCTGATACAACATTTTTTCAGCAAGATCGACAGGTTGATGATCAACCGTTAACTTTAAACCTCCAAGCAACTGTATTTGTAAGCCTGTTGCTGCAACAACCAGATCAGCTTCCAAATGTTGCCCAGACTTTAACCGAATTCCTGAGGCAGTAAAATAATCAATCTGATCGGTACAAATTTGAGCCTGGCCATTTCGCAACACCTGGAACAGATCACCATCAGGGACAGCACACAGACGTTGATCCCAAGGTGCATAACTTGGAGTAAAATGGCGCATATCCACCTGACCTTGCAACTCCTGTGCAACTGCTTTTAACAATAATCGTTTGGTCAATTGTGGTGCTCGACGTGCAACAGAGTAAACTGCTCTTTGCAATACAATATTGCGTCCACGCACCCAGCGATATGCCCATTTAACAGGCAGGTGCTGACGTAAATACTGATAAGTTTTGTCGTATGCAGAGACGCTCGCCACATAGCTAGGAGAGCGTTGCAACATCGTCACCTGTTTTGCCCCACCTTTTACCAAAGCAGGAACCAATGTTACGGCAGTTGCTCCACTGCCAATCACAATAATATTTTTACCTTGATATTCAGTGTCTGATGACCATTGTTGTGGATGGACAATAGAGCCCTGAAAGTCTTGTTGTTTGGGAAATTGGGGAAGATAACCTTGGTCATAATTATAATAACCAGTGCAACTGATAATAAATCGAGCTTTCCATACTTCACTCTGCTGCTGTGCATTTTGAGTTTTAAGCTGCCAGCATTTTTGTTGTGTGCTGTAATTTGCTGCAACAACTTGCTGCCCAAAGGAAATTTTATCGAATAATTTATAATGTTCTACGACGTCATATAAATATTTTTGAATAGACTGTCCGTCTGCTAATGTCTGATCTTTAAGCCAAGGATAAAACTGATAACTCAATGTAGACATATCAGAATCGGAACGAATCCCGGGATATCGAAATAAATCCCAAGTCCCCCCAATATTTTGTCGGCGTTCTAATATCTTAAAACTCAGTTGTGGGCAATGTTGTTGCAAATGTACTGCCGCACCTATACCCGAAATTCCAGCTCCAATTATCAGTACATCAACTTCATATGTCATAAGCATCAGTTTTTTGAAATTTAATTAATTATAAGCCCAATTTTGCATAAAAAAAGGTCGGTAAAAACCGACCTTTTTCTGAACAACTACGTTCTTGTTGCGAAATTATTTAACTTCGCGATCTACAAGTTCAACGTAAGCCATCGGTGCAGCATCACCTGCACGAAAGCCCGCTTTAAGAACACGTAGATAACCGCCATTACGTTCTTTGTAACGAGGGCCAAGAACGGTAAATAATTTACCAACAGTTGCTGCATTACGAGTACGAGCAAACGCTAAACGGCGGTTTGCTACTGTATCGTTTTTAGCTAAAGTGATTAAAGGCTCAGCAACGCGGCGAAGTTCTTTCGCTTTAGGCAAAGTTGTTTTAATTAACTCGTGCTCAACTAAAGCATTCGTTAAATTTTGGAACAACGCCTTACGATGGCTGCTTGTACGGCCTAATTTCACACCACTATTACGATGACGCATGGTGATAGTCCTACTTAATTAACGGCTACGATAGGCGAAACGATCGTCCATACGCAAACTAGCTGGTGGCCAGTTTTCTAAGCGCATGCCGAGCTGCAAGCCTTTCGAAGCTAAAACATCTTTAATCTCAGTCAACGATTTTTTACCTAAGTTAGGAGTTTTTAACAACTCAACTTCAGTGCGTTGTACAAGATCACCAATGTAGTAAATATTTTCTGCTTTCAAACAGTTAGCAGAACGAACAGTAAGCTCGAGATCATCTACTGGACGAAGCAAAATTGGATCGACTTCTTCGCGAGGTTCTTGAGCAACAGGAGCTTGATCTTTCTGAAGATCAACAAAAATTGCAATTTGTTGTTGCAAGATTGTTGCCGCTTTGCGGATAGCTTCTTCAGGATCAACTGTACCGTTGGTTTCAAGATCAATGACCAGCTTATCAAGGTCTGTACGTTGTTCTACACGCGCATTTTCAACGGTATAAGACACACGCTTGATTGGGCTATAAGAAGCATCTAACTGCAAACGACCTACCGGACGTGTTTCACCTTCAGGGAAACGTGAGTCAGATGTTTCATAACCGCGACCTTGAGACACTTTCAAACGCATTTTTAATGCGCCTGTAGCACTTAACGTGCCGATCAAATGCTCAGGATTCACCAATTCAACATTATGAGGTAAACGAAGGTCAGCAGCTGTTACATCTCCTGGACCTTGTTTTTCTAATGTCAGGTAAGCTTCGTTTTGATCGAACAGCTTAATAGACAATCCTTTAAGGTTCAGCAAGAGCTCGACGATGTCCTGCTGCAAGCCTTCTAAAGTACTGTACTCGTGCTCGACACCTTCTATCTCTACTTCAACCACAGCAGCGCCAGGTAAAGAAGACAATAGAATGCGACGTAAAGCATTACCAAGAGTGTGACCAAAGCCACGCTCTAAAGGTTCCAGAATCACTTTTGCCGAGGTCCCGCTTGCCGCTTCGACCTTGATCGCTTGCGGAGTTAGAAACTCGTTTGCAGTACGCGTCATTTATTGCTACCTCAAGGATTATTTAGAATACAATTCTACAATCAAGCTTTCATTGATTTCAGCAGGTAGATCTGAACGATCTGGTGCAGCTTTGAACGTACCTTCAAACTTAGAGTGATCAACTTCAATCCAAGCAGGAATACCACGTTGAGTCGCTAACTCAATTGCATTTTTAATACGCAATTGTTGTTTAGCACCTTCATGAACAGCAATTACATCACCCGCTTTAACTTGAATAGACGCGATGTTAACGCGACGACCATTCAATGTAATAGAACGGTGACTTACAAGCTGACGAGCTTCTGCACGTGTAGAACCGAAACCCATGCGATAAACTACGTTATCAAGGCGGCTTTCAAGCAGTTTCAACAAGTTTTCACCTGTTGCACCTCTAACACGAGCTGCTTCTTTATAGTAGTTACTAAATTGACGCTCTAACACGCCGTACATACGACGGACTTTTTGTTTTTCACGTAATTGTAGTGAATACTCAGATTGCTTTCCGCGAGCTTGGCCATGTTGACCAGGCGCTTTTGCATGCTTTTTAGTTTTGACGTCAAATGGTTTAACGCCAGATTTAAGTTGCAGGTCTGTCCCTTCGCGGCGAGAGAGTTTGCATTTTGGACCAATATAACGAGCCATGAATGTTTCTCCTTACACGCGACGTTTTTTAGGTGGACGGCAACCGTTGTGAGGGATAGGCGTCACATCGGTAATGCTGTTAATTTTATAACCCACTGCACCTAATGCACGAACCGCAGACTCACGACCAGGACCAGGACCTTTTACAAGGACGTCCAGATTTTTCAAACCGTAATCCAAAGCTGCTTTACCAGCAACTTCAGCAGCTACCTGAGCAGCAAACGGAGTTGATTTACGTGAACCACGGAAGCCTTGTCCACCAGAGGTAGCCCAAGCCAATGCATTACCTTGACGATCGGTAATCGTTACAATGGTGTTATTAAAAGACGCGTGAATGTGTGCAACACCTTCAGAGACGGTACGAGTGACCTTCTTGCGTGTGCGAGTATCTTTAGCCATCTTTTAGCTTCCAGAAATCTTACTTTTTAATCGGTTTGCGCGGACCTTTACGGGTACGTGCGTTAGTTTTGGTGCGTTGACCGCGGACAGGCAAGCTACGACGATGACGAAGACCGCGATAGCAGCCTAAATCCATTAAACGTTTAATGTTCATGGAAATTTCGCGACGTAAGTCACCTTCGGTAGGAACCTTAGCAACTTCTGCACGAATCGCATCAAGCTGAGCATCATCCAATTCACGCACTTTAGTTGTTGTAGCAATACCAACAGCAGCCAAGATATTCTTAGCAGTGTGGCGACCAACACCAAAAATGTACGTGAGGGAGATAACAGCATGCTTGTTATCCGGAATGTTTACACCGGCAATACGAGCCATTCACTTTCTCCAAAAAGGCAGGTCGAGATAATCAACCGCCCCACAAAAATCTTGAGGGGCGGATAGTAACCCAATTCGCCTACTGAAATCAACAGGTCTTAATTACAAATTAACCTTGACGCTGCTTATGACGGGGTTCAGCGCTACAAATTACGCGAACTACCCCATTACGACGGATAACTTTACAGCTACCACAAATTTTCTTTACAGAAGCCTGTACTTTCATGATGAAACCTCTAAGTGCGCTTATCCCTTCGGATGAGCAGTCGTTTTTCTCATGAGCGTCTGATTATCATATTGGTGTGAAGTCAAATGGGCTTGTAACTGCGCCATAAAATCCATCACAACAACAACAACAATTAACAGCGATGTACCACCAATATTTACAGTCATACCAAAGGCACTTTGTAAAATCATTGGCATCAAACAGATCACTGTAATATATATTGCCCCAATAAAGGTCAAACGATTGAGAATATAATCTAAATAACGAGCAGTTTGCTCACCTGGGCGAATACCAGGCACATAAGCTCCGCTGCGTTTTAAGTTTTCCGCTACTTCTTTTGGACTAAATACAAGCGCCGTATAAAAATAACAGAAAAAGATAATTAACGCACCAAAGAGCACCAAATACAAAGTATGTCCAGGCGACAAAACAAGTGCCAAATCTTGCAGTGTACGCTTTATTACACCAGCATTCGGATCAGCGCTTCCAACCCATTGTCCCAAACTTGCTGGAAATAATAACAATGAGCTTGCAAAAATTGCAGGAATCACCCCTGCCATATTAATTTTTAATGGCAAATGTGTTTGCTGAGCCGTAAAAATACGACGACCTTGCTGTTTTTGTGCATAGTTTACCGAAATACGACGTTGTGCCTTTTCGATAAATACGATTGCAGCCAAGACAGCAAGCGCAATCAAAGCAAAAACAACCACGCCAATCATGCTTGTCTGACTATCAGCTGAGAAAAATTGCAAAACCATATTTGGTAAATTGGCAACAATTCCAGCAAAAATAATCATTGAGATGCCATTACCAATTCCACGCTCGGTAATTTGCTCTCCAAGCCACATCAAGAACATTGTGCCTGCAACAAGCGAACTCACTGCAGGTACATAAAATGCCAGACCATTCGTCAAGGTAATCCCTTGACTAATCAGACCAGCACACATCCCCGTTGCTTGTACAACTGCAAGTAA
This sequence comes from Acinetobacter sp. ANC 4636, assembly GCF_054454555.1. Lineage (NCBI taxonomy): Bacteria > Pseudomonadati > Pseudomonadota > Gammaproteobacteria > Moraxellales > Moraxellaceae > Acinetobacter > Acinetobacter sp. ANC 4636. The sequence goes on from NZ_JBTKVD010000002.1 coordinate 32,674, forward strand.
TAATGTGCCTTGACGTGTATACTGGTTAATTTTACGCTTACCTTGCTCACCTTCTTTTTTCAAAGCTTCGAGCGAAGGAATCACGGTAGACATTAACTGCACAATAATTGATGCAGAGATGTATGGCATGATCCCTAGGGCAAGAATAGACATTCGTTGTAATGCACCACCTGAAAACATGTTAAACAAACCAAGGATAGTCCCTTGGTTTGCATTAAAAAGTCGTTCAAGTGCAGCATTATTAATGCCTGGTACTGGAATATGCGATCCTAGCCGAAAGACCAACAAGGCACAGATAAGAAAAACCATCCGCCGAATAATTTCACGATATTTCACGTGAAATGGTTGACCTTTCATCATGTTAACATGACCTGAGGAACTAGGAGACATAGACACTAGTGATTACTCCTCGACTTTACCGCCAGCAGCTTCAATTGCAGCCTGTGCGCCTTTAGTCAATGCAACACCTTTAACAGTAAATGCACGAGTTACTTCACCAGAAAGTACAACGCGAGCACGAATTTGATCACGACGTACCACGTTTGCAGCTTTTAAAGTTTCAAGGCTAACAATGTCGCCTTCCACTTTAGTAAGTTCAGATAGACGTACTTCAGCAGTTTTTAAAGCGATTTGGCTAGTGAAACCAAATTTAGGTAAACGACGATAAATCGCTGTTTGACCACCTTCAAAACCTGGACGTACACCACCGCTCTTACGTGATTTCTGACCTTTAACACCACGACCACCAGTCTTACCAACACCTGAACCGATACCACGGCCAAGACGACGATGTTCGCGTTTAGCACCTTCTGCAGGCGCAAGTTCGTTTAAACGCAGAGTCATGGCTTATTCCTCTACACTAACCATATAGTAGACTTTATTGATCATACCACGGTTAGAAGGAGTGTCTTGCACTTCTACAGTATGACCGATGCGACGCAGACCTAGACCTTGAAGGCAAAGTTTATGATTTTTTAAACGATGCGAGCTAGATTTAGTCTGGGTAACTTTAATCGTTTTCATGATCGATTACCCTTGAATTTGTTCTACTGATTTACCACGTTTCGCAGCGACTTTCTCAGGAGAAGTCATGTCACGCAAACCTTTAAAAGTTGCGTTTACTACGTTTGCAGCATTGGTAGAACCATAACATTTAGCAAGTACGTTATGTACACCTGCAGCTTCAAGAACAGCACGCATAGCGCCACCAGCAATTACGCCAGTACCTTCTGAAGCAGGTTGCATATATACACGGCTTGCACCATGACGAGCATTCACAGGATGTTGTAAAGTAGTACCAGCAAGGTCTACAGTGATCATGTTACGACGAGCAGCTTCAAGTGCTTTAGAAATAGCAGCTGGAACTTCACGTGCTTTACCACGACCAAAACCTACACGACCATTACCATCACCAACCACAGTCAATGCTGTGAAAGAGAAGATACGACCACCTTTAACAACCTTGGCTACACGATCAACGGCAACCAGCTTCTCAACGAGACCTTCGTTTTGTTCAACTTTCGCCATGATTAGAACTCCAAGCCGCCTTCACGAGCAGCATCAGCCAAGGCTTTAATACGACCATGATATTTAAAACCAGAACGGTCAAATGCAACTTTAGTTACACCAGCTGCTTTCGCACGTTCTGCGATTAATGCACCAACTTTAGTCGCTGCTTCAATGTTACCAGTTGCACCAGCACGTAAAGATGCATCCAAAGTAGAAGCTTGCGCTAAAACTTTGCCACCATCTGCTGAGATAACTTGAGCATAGATGTGACGCGGAGTGCGGTTTACACACAAACGAGTCGCACCCAATGCACGAATGTGCAAGCGTGTGCTTTTCGCACGACGCAAACGGGATTGTTTCTTTTCGTTCATAAGAACCTCGCGCCTTATTTCTTCTTAGCTTCTTTACGAAGAACAACTTCATCCGAGTAACGAACACCTTTACCTTTATACGGCTCTGGTGAACGGTAAGAACGGATATTTGCAGCCACTTGACCCAACAATTGCTTATTCGCTGATTTCAAAACGATTTCAGTTGCTGTTGGAGTTTCTGCAGTTACACCTTCAGGCAATACGTAGTCGATTGGATGCGAGAAACCTAGGTTTAAATTAACCACATTTCCTTTGATCGCAGCTTTGTAACCGACACCGATAAGTTGCAACTTACGTTCAAAACCTTCGTTAACACCCTTAACAAGGTTGTTCAATACAGCGCGAGCAGTACCAGCTTGCATCCAAGCGTCTTTTGACTCTTTAACTGGAGCAATTTGAAGTTTACCTTCTTCCTGTTCTAGCTCGACCAGCGCATGCAGGTTGAAAGACAATGTACCTTTAGTGCCTTTCACTTCGACCTGCCGGCCGTTCTGAGTAACTGTTACACCGTTAGGTACAGTTACTGGGGCTTTAGCCACACGAGACATGAGGAATCACCTATTAAGAAACAAAAGCAATAACTTCACCACCAACACCTGCAGCACGTGCAGCGCGATCAGTCATGATGCCTTTGCTTGTAGAAACAATTGCAATACCCAAACCTTGCTTAACGCTAGGAAGTTTATCTTTACCGCGATATTGGCGAAGACCTGGACGGCTTACGCGTTTCACAGTTTCAATAACTGGCTTGCCTTCAAAATATTTTAAAGTAATAGTCAAAGTAGCTTTGCCTTCGTTATCAGCAACATCTACATTTGAAATATAACCTTCTTGCTCTAATACGTTTGCAATAGCAACTTTCAATTTAGAGCTTGGCATAGAAACAGTTGATTTCTTAGCCATTTGTGCGTTACGAACACGTGTTAGCATGTCGGCAACGGTATCTTGCATACTCATTTAGTCGCTCCTTACCAGCTTGCCTTAACAACGCCTGGTACATCACCTTGCATCACAGTATCACGTAATTTGTTACGGCTTAGACCGAACTTACGGAAATAACCATGAGGACGACCAGTTAAACCACAACGGTTGCGAAGACGTACAGGAGATGCATTACGTGGCAATGCTTGTAACTTCATCATCGCTTCAAAACGCTCTTCGTCGCTTGCATTTACATTTGCAATCGTAGCTTTTAATTCAGCACGTTTGGTAGCAAATTTAGCAACAGTTTTTTCGCGTTTTAATTCGCGATTAATCATACCTTTCTTAGCCATATCGACCTCTTATTTGAACGGGAAGCCGAATGCACGCATAAGCGCACGGCCTTCGTCATCGGTGCGAGCAGTAGTAGTGATAGTAATATCCATACCACGAATACGATCAATCTTGTCAAAATCGATTTCAGGGAAAACGATTTGCTCTTTCAAACCCATCGAGTAGTTACCACGACCGTCGAAAGATTTCGCTGAGAAACCACGGAAGTCACGGATACGAGGGATTGCGATTGCGATCAAACGGTCCAAGAATTCGTACATACGTTCGCCACGTAAAGTCACTTTACAACCGATTGGCCAACCATCACGGATTTTGAAACCAGCGATAGATTTACGTGCAAGTGTAAGCACTGGTTTTTGACCAGCAATTGCTTGCATGTCAGAAAGTGCGCCATCTAATAATTTTTTATCAGCTGATGCAGCACCCACACCCATGTTAAGAGTGATTTTTGTAATGCGAGGAATTTCCATCACATTCTTAACGCCCAATTGCTCTTGCAATTGAGCTTTAAGTTCTTCATTGTAACGTGTTTTAAGTCTGGCCATTGCCGTTTCAACCTATTACTTCGCTACCGCCACTGGTTCACCATTTGATTTATAAACGCGAGTTTTCACGCCTTCAATCACTTGGTAACCAATACGGTCAGCCTTTTGGGTTGTAGCATTTAAAATTGCCACGTTTGAGATATGAAGCGAAGCTTCCTGAGTAACAATACCGCCTTCAGCGCCAGTTACACGGTTTGGCTTTTGATGCTTCTTCACTAAGTTAAGGCCTTCAACCTTAACACGGTCTTCAGAAACAGACAGAACAGCACCCTGTTTGCCTTTTTCTTTACCTGCGATCACGAGAACCTGATCGCCTTTTTTAATCTTAGCCATGATCGCCTCTTATAGAACTTCAGGAGCCAATGAAATGATTTTCATGAACTGTTCAGTACGAAGTTCACGAGTCACTGGTCCGAAGATACGAGTTGCAATCGGAGCTTTGTTGTTGTTCAAAATAACAGCTGCGTTATCATCAAAACGGATAACAGAACCATCTGGACGACGGATGCCGAATTTTGTACGTACAACTACAGCATTCATCACGTCACCTTTTTTAACACGGCCACGCGGAATTGCTTCTTTTACAGTAACTTTAATAATGTCGCCAACAGATGCATAACGACGATGTGAACCACCAAGTACTTTAATACATTGTACGCGGCGAGCACCACTGTTGTCTGCTACGTCGAGCATACTTTCGGTTTGAATCATTGCCCTACTCCAAAACCGAGCATCACCGGTCACAATTTCGAAAGACGCATAGCGTACTCGAAATTGACCGATGATGCAACAAGAACGTCTAATTACTCAGCAGCTGCTTCAACTACTTCCACTAAAGCCCAAGCTTTAGTTTTAGAAATTGGGCGGCTTTCTTTGATGGTTACGATATCGCCAGTTTTAGCAGTATTGTTCTCATCATGAGCGTGTAATTTTGTTGAACGGCGGATTGATTTGCCATACAACGGGTGTTGAACTCGGCGTTCAATAAGAACAACAATAGACTTGTCCATTTTGTCGCTTACAACTTTGCCGGTTAACGTGCGGACTGTTTTTTCATTCATTGTCCGTTCCCCTGTTTTTCGGTAAGGAGTGTCTTAATACGAGCAATCGCTTTGCGAGCAACTTGTACTTCATGAGATTTACCCAATTGACCAGTTGCCTTTGCCATACGAAGACGGAATTGGTTAAGCTGTTGCTCATCAAGCAAAGCTTTCAACTCTTCTACCGATTTTTCACGTAGATCTTTAGTTTTCATTACATTACCGTCCGAGTCACGATAGTGGTTTTAAACGGAAGTTTAGCAGCAGCCAAAGCAAATGCTTCACGCGCTAATTCTTCGTTCACACCTTCAATTTCGTACAGGATCTTACCTGGTTTGATCTCGCAAACCCAGTATTCCACATTACCTTTACCGTTACCCATACGTACTTCTAATGGTTTTTCGGTAATTGGTTTGTCTGGAAATACGCGGATGAAGATTTTACCACCACGTTTAATACGACGGCTAATGGTACGACGCGCAGCTTCGATCTGACGAGCAGTCATACGACCACGTTCAGTAGCTTTAATCGCAATCGAACCAAATGATACTGTACTACCACGATGTGCTAGACCAGTGTTACGGCCTTTTTGCACTTTACGGAATTTGGTACGTTTTGGTTGCAACATGGATTATTCTCCCTTGTCTGCAGCACGGTCTGAACGACGACCACGACGCTCTTGACCTTCACCACGACCACGACCGCGCTTAGCTGGACGTTCCTCAGCTGGTGCTGGGTTCATGACTTGTTTCATGCCGCCCAAGATTTCACCACGGAAAATCCAAACTTTAACACCAATCGTACCGTAAGTAGTTTCTGCACGCATAGTCGCGTAGTCGATGTCAGCACGAAGTGTATGCAAAGGTACACGACCTTCACGATACCATTCAGTACGTGCGATTTCCGCACCACCTAAACGACCAGAAACTTCAACTTTGATACCTTTAGCACCAGCACGCATCGTATTTTGAACCGCACGTTTCATAGCACGACGGAACATTACACGTTTTTCCAATTGAGAAGCGATAGCTTCAGCAACTAGACGAGCGTCCAAGTCAGGGCGATCAATTTCGTTGATGCTTACTTGCGCTGGAACACCCATAATATTGGTAAGTTCGCGCTGTAATTTTTCAATGTCTTCGCCTTTTTTACCGATTACGATACCAGGACGCGCAGTGCTAATTGTTACTTTAGCCGCGCCTGTAGGGCGTTCGATAAGAATATTGCTGATCATTGCATTCTTAAGTTTTTTAGTTAAAAACTCACGAACTTGCAAATCTTTAAGCAAGTATTCAGCGTATTGTTTCGGACTCGCATACCAGTTAGCGTTATGACGTTTCACAACACCTAGGCGGATACCGATTGGATGAACCTTCTGACCCATATCAAACCCCTACCTTAACGGTGATGTGACAAGTACGCTTAGTAATACGATCTGCACGGCCTTTAGCACGTGGCATAATACGTTTAAGGCTGATGCCTTCATCAACGTAGATCGTAGAAACTTTAAGATCGTCAACATCTAAACTGTTATTGTGTTCAGCGTTTGCAATTGCAGATTCCAACGCTTTTTTCACCAAAACTGCAGCTTTTTTGTTGCTGAAGTTTAAGATGTTTAAAGCGTGAGCAACAGATTTGCCACGAATTAGATCTGCAACCAAACGAGCTTTCTGTGCCGAGATAGCGGCACCGCGTAATTTAGCAGTTACTTCCATCATAGCACCTATTAACGTTTAGATTTCTTATCAACACCGTGACCACGATAGGTACGAGTTGGCGCGAATTCACCGAGTTTATGACCAACCATATGCTCAGAAATAATTACTGGAACATGGTTACGACCATTGTGAACAGAAATTGTTAGACCAACAAAATCTGGAAGGATCATCGAACGACGAGACCAAGTCTTGATCGGCTTACGGTTATTAGCCGCAACAGCCGCTTCAACCTTAGCGAACAAGTGCGCATCGACGAATGGACCTTTTTTCAGAGAACGAGGCATTAGTCAGATTCCTTTACTTGACGCGACGGTCGCGAATAATCATCTTAGTCGTACGCTTATTGGTACGTGTCTTGTACCCTTTAGCTTTTTGACCCCATGGGCTCACAGGTTGAATACCTTTGTTACGCCCTTCACCACCACCATGTGGGTGATCAACTGGGTTCATTGCCATACCACGTACGGTAGGACGAACACCACGCCAGCGCGCAGCACCAGCTTTACCCAATGAGCGAAGGTTGTTTTCTTGGTTAGAAACTTCACCAATTACAGCGCGACATTCAACATGAATTTTACGCATTTCGCCTGAACGTAGACGAACAATTGCGTAAGAACCATCACGACCTAACAATTGAACTGAAGTACCAGCAGAACGTGCTAACTGAGCACCTTTACCGATTTTAAGTTCAACGTTGTGTAGTGTAGAACCGATTGGCATGTTACGAAGTGGTAAGCAGTTACCTGGACGAATTGGAGCATCGTTACCAGATTGTACTTTATCACCAGCACGCAAGCCTTTAGGCGCAATGATATAGCGACGTTCACCGTCAGCATACAAAACTAATGCAATGTGTGCAGTACGGTTAGGATCGTATTCAATACGTTCTACAGTAGCAGGAATACCATCTTTGTTACGTTTAAAGTCAACAAGACGATAGTGCTGTTTATGACCACCACCTACATGGCGAGTCGTAATGTGACCATTGTTATTACGGCCACCAGTGCGTTTCTTAGCTTCAACCAACGGAGCATAAGGTGCACCTTTGTGAAGATGGTTATGAACCACTTTTTCAACAAAGCGACGCCCTGGAGACGTTGGCTTACATTTTTGAATCGGCATAATTTTCGTCCTTATTCCGCTGCGCTTTCAGCGGTATCGCCCAAGTCAGCCATTTCAACATCTTGGCCAGCTTTCAGGGTGACGTATGCTTTTTTAACATCAGAACGACGTCCTAATGTTTTACCAAAGCGCTTAGTCTTACCTTTAGTGATCGTTGTATTTACTTTCACAACTTGAACACCAAATAGTTGTTCAACTGCTTTTTTGATTTCAAGTTTGTTTGCATCAAGTGCAACTTTAAATACTTGAACACCAGCAGTTTCACCTAAAACTTGTGCTTTTTCTGAGAATACTGGTCCTTTTAGGACTTGATAGATACGTTCGTTGTTCATCCGAGTTCTACCTCAATTTTCTTAGCAGCAGCCACAGACATAACAACTTTATCGAACGCGATCAAGCTAACTGGATCGATTGCAGCTGCATCAACCACATCAACGTGTGGAAGGTTACGTGCTGCAAGATATAAATTCTCTTCTACAGCTTCTGTAACGATCAATGCACGAGGAGCGTTCAAGTCGTTAAGCTTTGCAAGCAATTCTTTAGTTTTTGGAGCTGCAACAGCAATCTCTTCAACTAATACAAGACGATCTTGGCGAACAAGTTCAGCTAAGATACATTGCATTGCACCGCGGTACATTTTACGGTTAACTTTTTGAGACCAGTCTTGTGGACGAGCAGCAAATGTTTTACCACCGCCAACCCAGATTGGGCTACGAATAGAACCTGCACGAGCACGGCCAGTACCTTTTTGGCGGAATGGTTTTTTACCACCACCAGAAACGTCTGCACGTGATTTTTGTGCACGAGAACCTTGACGACCACCTGCCAAATAAGCAGTTACAACTTGGTGTACAAGAGCTTCGTTAAATTCACGTCCGAAAGCAACTTCAGACAATTCAACAGCAGAGCCGGAAACAGTTTTTAAATTCACGTTATTTCCCCTCAGGCCTTGATCGTAGGACGAACGATAACGTCGCCGCCAGTAGCACCAGGAATCGCACCTTTAACAACAAGAACTGAACGTTCTGTGTCGATAGATACAACTTCAAGACCTTGTACTGTTACGCGTTCATCACCTAAGTGACCAGCCATTTTTTTGCCTTTGAACACGCGACCAGGAGTCTGGTTTTGACCTGTAGAACCTAAAACACGGTGAGATACAGAGTTACCATGAGTTGCGTCTTGCGTACGGAAGTTCCAACGCTTAACACCACCTTGGAAGCCTTTACCTTTAGACTGGCCAGTTACGTCAACAATTTGACCAACTGTAAACAAGTCAACGCCGATAGTACTACCAACTTCACGACCTTCAAGCTCAGCTTCTGCAACGCGGAATTCTTTAACCAAACGACCAGCAGCAACACCAGCTTTCGCAAAATGACCTTTCTGAGCATTAGTTACGCGAGATTCGCGACGTTCACCAGTAGTGATTTGAATCGCTTGATAACCATCAGTTTCAAGCGTTTTGATTTGAGTGATGCGGTTTGGATCAACCTCAATCACTGTTACAGGCACAGAAACACCAGCATCTGTAAAGATACGGGTCATACCGCACTTGCGACCGACTAAACCAATAGCCATGTGCATAAACCTCTAAAAAAGCGGCCTAATTAACTTGAGAGTGTTAATTAACCGAAAGTCTTAACCCAATGCGATCTGAACATCAACACCAGCTGCAAGATCCAATTTCATCAACGCATCAACAGTTTTATCTGTAGGTTGAACGATATCGATCAAACGTTTATAAGTACGGATCTCGTATTGGTCACGCGCATCTTTGTTAACGTGTGGTGATGTTAAAACGTTAAAACGTTCGATGCGAGTTGGCATCGGGATTGGACCACACACTTGTGCGCCAGTACGTTTTGCAGTTTCCACGATTTCTTGAGCTGATTGATCAATTAAACGGTGATCAAAAGACTTAAGACGGATACGAATTCTCTGGTTAGACATACCAGTTAACTCCAAGCCAAATATATAAAGAATCACCCATGACGCATCTCACTTATAAGGGCAAGTGTCAAGGGCAGTGAAAATCACTAAGGTCATGATCGATGCCACGACTGTTACGATTTGGTTATATTTTTCAATAACCACTCTCTTTTTGAGAGGTCGCTCATTATAACCACTGTTCAATCATTACGCAAATGTCTTTTACATATATTTTTCAGGTCTGACGACACTTCATAAACCAGTTGTAGAGCAAGCTAAAATGGCGCAGTCATGGAAATGTTTGATGAGTAACTAAATTAAGCCTCCACCAATAACATCGGCATTACGGATCAACCTGCTATTAACAATTCCAAGTATCAAAACACAGGTTCATTTTTTTAAAATTATGAGTTTTTTTACAGATTAACTCATCCCTGATGATAACAATCAGTACCTGCCAATCTGGTCAATCATTATGTGTATGTACGTAGGTTTACTTTTTCATATTTAAGCTAATTATTCTGAGTTGCACTAAGCCGTTTTTAATACAAATTCAATGGCCCGATTGAGTAGGTCATTCCCCTGTAAAAAATAGTGCAATGGAGATTTTTTTAAATGGTCAATATGCTGAATTTGCTCACCATCAAAGATGGCAATTTTGTCATCATCATCTAGGAATTTTTGTAAAACTTCTGGTGTCATCTCAGGATGAAATTGAAATCCCAAAATATTATGGCTAATCTGATACATCTGATTACGGCAAGCGGAATTTTCCGCTAAATGAATCGCACCTTTTGGAAGATCAAAAGTTTCACTGTGCCATTGTAAAACCTTAAATTCTTTAGGTAATTCAAAACAATGCTTGGGCACATTATCAATACGATAAACGGTTGTCCAACCTAATTCTTTGTGCACATGGCGATTCACCGTCGCCCCCAAAGCATTCGCAATCAGCTGCCCTCCCAAACACAAACCTATGGCAGGCTTACCTGTTGCCAAATAACGCCGAATCCAGCGCTTTTCTAGCCTTAGCCACGGGTAATTCACCTCATCATTGACACTCATTTCACCGCCCATAATGATCAGCAAATCCACATCTTCAATTTGAGGCAGCGCTTCAATTTCCAGCAAGGTATCGCCAGGTAAGGCAAAAAATTCGGTCGCAGTGATTCTAGCTTGATGGGCTTTTAAAAAATCATAGCAGCTTCCAAACCCCTCTCCTGCAATATGTTGAAAGTAATGAACTTTTAAACCTGATTTCATGCATTATTATCCTATAATTGCAATGATTAAGCTTTAATTAGCAAAAATGACGCCAACTTTTAGAAAAAATCAGGTTTTTTGAATTTTTTTTATTTCTATTATTTTTTATACGTGAATCGCTTAAATTAATATCAGCCTTTTGCTTTGCAGAGTATGAACTTTGAAAAAATCTCCACAAACCGAGCTGATCCACGCACCAAGATTAGCGCCACAATATATTGAAACCATTCAGCCTCCCCTTTATCGCGCATCAACCATTATTTTTGAAAACACCACCAAGCTCTTTGATCGACACTGGAATGATCGTTACGATTATAGTTACGGGACGCATGGCACACCTACCACCTACACGCTTGCAGATAAAATTGCACAACTAGAAAATGGCAATTATTGTTTGTTAGCACCAAGCGGTTTATCTGCGATTAATTTGGTGAATTCTGCATTATTGCAATCGGGCGATGAGGTTTGGGTTCCTGATAATATTTATGGCCCAGGCATGGCGCATTTGCGTTATTTACAACAAAGTTTTGGTGTTATCGTCCAAGTATATGATCCACTTGACCATCACAGTTTTCAACCCTCGGCAAAAGCCAAACTGGTCTGGTTAGAAGCAGCAGGTTCCGTCACTTTAGAGTTTCCAGACTTAATTAATCTGGTTAAAAAAGCCAAACAGCATCAAATTGTGACTGTGCTTGATAATACTTGGGGTGCAGGACTGGCGTTTAATGCTTTTGATTTTTCCGATGAGCATTTGGCTGTCGATATCACTGTACATGCTCTCACCAAATACCCAAGCGGTGGTGGGGATATTTTAATGGGCAGCGTAGTAACACAAGAACATAAGCTACACTTAAAATTATTACATATGCATGCAACCCAAGGCATTGCGGTTTCTGGTGATGACTGCGCGCAAATTCAGCGTAGCCTTGCACATATGCAACTGCGTTATGAACAGCAATCGCATAGCGCCCAAGAAATTCTACATTGGTTAAAGCAACAACCCCAGTTTCAGCAAGTCCTTCATCCAAGTGACGCTTTATCACCTGGACATCAATATTGGCAGCAAGTTTGCCCGAGTCAGAAAAGTGCAGGTTTAGTCAGTGTAATCTTTCAAGGAAATTACACGCTTGAATCCATACAACGCTTCTGTGATGCCTTACAACTGTTTAAGCTCGGATTTAGCTGGGGTGGCCCCGTTAGCCTCGCGATGCTATACGACTTAACCGAAATGCGCAGCTTAAAGTCAGCACATCTTGCACAGGGTTTCTTGGTTCGTTTTTGTATCGGACTAGAATCTAGCGAAGACTTGATCAGAGATATTAAACAGGCTTTGCAAGCTCTATAAATTATGTATTCTGCTTGGTCAGTAAGACAAAAACCAAGCAGAAACTCATAAAATTTATTTATTTTTCATTATTATAAAGCTTTTATGACAATAATCATGAATTGGTTAAAAAAAATCCATAAATAAATTCTGTATTTTTCTTCAATAGCTATTGTTTTTTAATTTTTAAAAATATATTTTAAAAGTATCTTTAATAGTAAAAACCATTATAAAGGCCTCAACATGACTCCAGAGCATATCGAACTTGTAAAATCTACTGTTCCTGTACTTCGTGAAAATGGGGTTGCACTGACCTCATATTTTTATAAACGTATGTTGGGCAACCATCCTGAATTAAAAAATGTCTTTAACCTTGATCACCAAAGCACTGGTCGTCAGCCTCGCGCTCTTGCCGCAGCAGTTTTGGCCTATGCAGAACACATTGAAAACCCAAGTATTCTTGCTAAAGCTGTAGACCATATTACCAACAAGCATGTCAGCCTCAACATTCAAGCCGATCAATACTCGATTGTTGGTGAAAATCTGCTGCACTCCATTAGCGAAGTGCTAAATGTTCCGTTTGAATCTGAGTTGATCGAAGCATGGAAACAGGCATATTTACAACTTGCCGATATTTTAATTAATGCTGAAAAACAAAAATATGAGCAACTCGCTACACAAACAGGTGGCTGGGCTGGCTGGCGTAGTTTTGAAATCACCGCGATTGATGCACTTGAATCAGGGAAACGCTTCACCTTGAAACCAACTGATAGTCATGCTGTTGCTACAGGCAAAGAAGGCGCTTATATTTCGGTCAAAGTCAAAGTACCTGCTCAGGGGATTGAACAACCTCAACAATTCAAATTTTCAGCACAACAAGACAATACCGAATATCATATTGAAGTACTTCCTGAAGCAAATCATAGCGAATATGATGTTGCTAATATCTTGTTGGCAAACTATCAAATCGGCGATCAGGTTCAGGTATCTGCACCTTTAGCTGACTAATTGTGTCGTGATTTATGTGCAGTCATTAACAAAAGTTTCGTTTTTCTTGCTTTAGTATTAATATCTGCACATAAATATTATCAATTTCCACCTATGCAATTAAATAAGTTTACCGATTATGCATTACGCATTCTGATTACGATTGCGCAAACACGTCAAGCTCCCTATACCATTGCCGAGCTTGCAGACTGTCTGTATGTACCAGCCAATCATCTGGTTAAAATTGTGCATTTTATGGCAAAACAACACTGGATCATCACCACTCGTGGTAAAGGTGGCGGTATTCGTCTAAATCCAGATGCTCTCAGTATTCACCTTGGCGATTTAGTTAAAATTCTGCAAGGTGAAGTCAATATTGTGGAATGCAACAATCCACCTTGTGTACTGCGTTCCAAATGTGGTCTTAAAGGCATTCTCGATCAGGCAGTAGATCAATTTTATTTAAGCCTCAACGCCTACACACTTGGGCAAGTTCTCGACACATCAACCCCCAATAGTGTGGCAGAGCACTCACCTATTTCATTGCTGAACTTATAAAAAATTGAAAATTCGCACCACAGTGCAGCTTGCTTTATACTATGCAGGACATTTTTTATCTCGCGTGAAATCTATCTATGCATCGTTATGCAAAATCTAAAGACACCAAAGCGAGACTCGCACCCAAACAAAAGATTAGCTATGAAAAACAGCCTGATCCTGCCATTACAGGTTATGCGGTGCAGTCTCTCAACTGGTTACGACAAGCCGAATTCTTAATGAGTGCACCTAAACTCGCACTTTGTGTCGAAGATACAGGTTATGAAATTGCATTTGCAGGTCGGTCTAACGCTGGAAAATCCAGTGCAATTAATGCCTTAACCAATCAAAAGCAACTGGCTCGTGCGTCCAAAAGACCAGGACGCACCCAAATGATCAACTTTTTTAGCTTAGGTAATCCCAATCAGCGCCTCGTAGACTTACCGGGTTACGGTTATGCTGCAGTTCCTGAAGAAATGAAGCGCGTTTGGCAAAAAGAGCTAGAAAATTATTTGATTCACCGTGAAAGTCTGCAAGGCTTGGTGCTGTTGATGGATATTCGCCACCCATTACAACATTTTGACTTGATGATGCTAGAGTGGGCACATTCACGTAAACTGTTTGTGCATATCTTATTGACCAAAGCCGACAAGCTCAACCGAGGCCCAGCCAGTAAAGCACTGATTGAAGTCAAGCAAGCCCTCAAGAAAATGAAGCTACAGTTTTCCATCCAACTGTTTTCTTCACTCAACAAACAAGGTCTTGAAGAACTAGCATCAGTTATGGCGGGACGCCTGCACTATATTTTAGATGATAATAATCAGGTCATTGATATTAATAGTATTCCTGAAGCATCAGATGCAGATATAGATGACGCTGACGACGATAGCGAAGATGATGCTGAATCAGTAGCACCATAAATAAAAAAGGCATGTTCATGACATGCCTTTTTTTATTGAGCAAAATTCTGCGTTATTGGAATACCACTGTTTTATTGCCATCGACAATCACACGATCTTCCAAATGCCATTTCACTGCACGGGCCAGTACATTACGCTCTACATCTTCGCCCAGTTCACGCAGTTGCTCAACATTATACTGGTGACCAACACGCTCAACACCCTGCTCAATAATCGGCCCTTGATCCAGTTCAGCAGTCACGTAGTGTGCTGTTGCACCGATCAGTTTCACGCCTTTTTCATATGCTTGTTTGTAAGGATTTGCTCCCACAAAAGCAGGCAGGAATGAATGGTGAATATTGATAATTTTCATCGGCCATTTTTTGACAAAATCTTCATTTAAGATCTGCATATAACGTGCAAGAACTAGCAAGTCATTCCCTTGCATCAACTCGTCAATTTGCGCATATGCTTCGGCTTTATTGTCTTTGCTTACTTTTACTACCGTAAATGGAATACCGAAATTTTCGACAGCTTCACGAAGATCTTCATGATTGGAAATGACTTGGGTAATTTCACATGACAATGAGCCACGTGCATGACGCCATAACAACTCAAGCAGTGCATGATCAACTTTTGAAACCAAAATACCGACTTTTTTCACATCGCTGACCAGTGCCAAACGCCACTGCATTTCGTAACGCTGCGCCACATTGCTACCAAACGTTTGCAGCAAGGTTTCTCGGCGGGTTTGTAAATGATCAAGCTCAAACTCAACACGCATGAAGTAACGCCCGCCCTGAGCTTCTGTAGCATATTGGTCAAGTGCGGTAATGTTCGCGCCTTGATGATACAAAAAACTCGATACAGCTTGCACGATTCCTGGCTTGTCTTCGCAAGTAATCAGCAAACGTGCAGTATTGGCAGTGGTCATGTTCATGTTGCTCTATATCACTTATTCATACAAAAAAGATAGCCGAGTATTATACTCTTTTTTTGAATATTCACATATAGCTTTTTATTGCGATGCCTTGAGCTTGAGTTGAGTAAACCAATCCGATGACTCAATACTGGTCAGCAATTCCTCATAAGTTGCTCGGCTTTCGCCCAGCAAATAAGGTCCTTCCAAAAACAACATCTGGCGTAGTGCCTGCCAGATCCATTTGTCTTCAAGCTGGTTCTGGTCATCCAAATGCCCTGTCATAAACAGGAAATTGGTCCAGTTGGTCAGTACAATCCAGATATTAACAATGAGCGCCTCAATTTCTACAGTCGTCATTTTCATCAGCCCAGCATCAACAAATGCCTGATAAATACACTGCCCTTGATGCATCACCTGACGCGCAAACTGTGCATACTGCTGCTTAAAATTGTCATCATTTTCTGCCAGATGATACACATCCCGATGCAAAAACCGATAACGCCAGAGTTGCTCGCTCAGCACCTGAAAGTAATGAATCTTATCATCCGCATTGACTAGGCGGTTTTGCGGAAGTGCCAACATCTCTAAAGTTTCACGCTGATACTGATCCGTCAGTGCTTTTATAATTTCCTGTTTATTACGAAAATGATAATACAAATTACCAGGGCTCATCTCGAGAGCCGAAGCAATATGATTGGTGGTCACGGCACGCTCACCACGCTCATTAAACAATTGCAGACTCAAATTTAAGATACGCTGTTTCGTTTTTACTGTTTTTGTTTGCGACATTCACTACAACCAAATTTTACCCAAAAACCGTTACAGCCTAGCACAATTCTACGCTTGACTGATTAGAGTTTTTACTCTAAAAATATCTTTCATCAACAATATGCAAAGGAGGCATCTCACATGCAAACCATGACCTCAAACTCTCCTGAGCTTATTGAGCAACAATTGATTCAAATTCTACAACAGCAAAAACAAGCCTATCAGCTTTATCCAATGCCATCGGCAAAAGATCGTATCGAACGTTTAAACCGACTCAAAGCAATTTTGGTGAAATATCAAGATCAATTTGCTGAAGCGATCAATCAGGATTTTGGCAATCGTGCATTTGGCGAAACGCGTATCGGTGAAATTCTTACCTGTCTTGAACAGATTCGCTATTACCGTAAACATCTGACCGCATGGATGAAACCTGAAAAACGCCACATTAGCTGGTTACACCAACCTGCAAAAGGCTGGGTGCAATATCAACCACTTGGGGTTGTCGGAATTATTGCACCGTGGAATTACCCATTACTATTGTCAATTGGTCCATTGATCTGTGCGCTTGCTGCAGGCAATCATGCCATGATCAAAATTTCGAGTGCATCTGCACATTTTGGCAAAATGCTCGATAAAGCCTTGTCAGAGGCTTTTCCTTGTGAATTGGTCGCTGTTGTTAATGGCGGCGGTGCGATTTCCGATGCATTTAGCCATTTGCCTTTTGACAAAATAATTTTTACTGGCTCAACCAATGTCGGTAAAACAGTCATGCAGGCAGCTGCAAAAAACCTAGTCCCTGTGATTTTGGAATTAGGGGGTAAGTCGCCTGTTTTAGTGCATCATTCCATGAACATGAAAGATGTAGCGTTACGGGTAGCTGCAGGAAAATTGTGGAATGCAGGACAAACCTGTGTTGCACCTGATTATATTTTCTTGCCTAAAGGTAAAACTGCCGAATTTGTAGAGCATTTCAAGATTGCAGTACAACACATGTACCCCGATATTGCCAACAATCAAGACTACACCGCGATTATTAACGACAAACAATATTTACGCTTGCACCGCTATTTGGAAGATGCCCAGCTTTCAGGTGCAAAAGTGATTGAAATTAATCCAAAAAATGAATTACTCAGCACTCAGCGTAAAATTGCACCGACGTTGGTTGCAGGCGCCACCACCGAGATGCAGCTCATGCAACATGAGATCTTTGGGCCTATTCTTCCAATTATGGAATATGAAGATATTGAGCAAGTCATCGACTTTATTAATCGCAGACCGCGCCCACTTGCGTTATACTACTTCGACTTTGATCAGGCTCGTGCCGATTATGTCGCTGAACGAACCCACTCAGGACACTTTGGTCAAAACATGGTTCTCAGCCATGTTGCACAAGATGATTTGCCTTTCGGCGGCATCGGTGCATCAGGCATGGGAAAATATCATGGACCAGAAGGCTTTTTCAATTTGTCACATGAACGCTCGATGATGTCAAATCCTAAACTCTATAGTTTAAAATTTGTACTACCGCCGTTTAATAAACCGATTTACAAATTGATTTCCAAAGCTTTGCTGCGCTAAATGATCAAGGCATGAGCTATCGTTTCAAGTCATGTGGTGTTTTCAACAAAATTGCTTGTCTTTTAATCGCATTTTTGGTATAAAACGCCCCTTGAATAAATTCAATCTGTTTGTTTTATGACTGGCCACAGGCTTGCTGTTGGCTAAATCATCAATGGAGTTCCACCATGTCTAAGGTTTGCCAAGTTACCGGCAAGCGTCCAGTCGTTGGTAACAACGTCTCACACGCAAACAACAAAACCAAGCGCCGGTTCGAGCCGAACCTGCACCACCACCGTTTTTGGTTAGAAAGCGAAAAACGTTTTGTACGTATTCGTTTGTCTACTAAGGGTATGCGTATCATCGACAAATTGGGCATTGAAAAGGTTGTAGCTGATCTTCGTGCTCAAGGTCAAAAGATCTAAGGAGTCATCGTAATGCGTGACAAAATTCGCCTAGTTTCTTCAGCAGGTACAGGTTATTTCTATACGACTACGAAGAACAAACGTACTATGCCGGAAAAAATGGAAATCAAAAAATTTGATCCAAAAATCCGTCAACACGTTATTTTCAAAGAAGCTAAAATCAAATAATTTTAGTTTTCGAAAAAACGACTCCTACTGGAGTCGTTTTTTTTGCCTTTTTTTTAAGGTTATGGTTAATATCTATAAAATAGGTTTTTTCACAATAATTTACACCTTCTTTATTTTTTCTCTCTGAGTAACATTGAAATCTGTTTCAATGGTGTACAAGAGCAAGCAAATAGACGGACGAAACAAACCTCATCTTTAATTTTTATATTTTTCTCACACTTTTGAGGAGCCAGTTGTGCCGCATAATGTTGACCTGATTGTTTTACTCGCTGTGGGTTTTGGTCTAGCGTTATTGTGTGGCTATATCTCTGCACGACTACGACTCCCCCCACTCATCGGCTATTTAATCGCAGGGATTTTAATTAGCCCCAATACTCCAGGCATTGAAGCTGATTTAGGTCTTGCCAACCAACTGGCTGAACTAGGCGTCATGTTTTTGATGTTTGGCGTAGGTATGCATTTCTCGCTCAAGGACTTACTCCAAGTCAGACGCATTGCCTTACCTGGCGCCATCCTGCAAATTGCTGTTGCCACTTTACTCGGTCTGGCTGTTGCCATGTTTTGGGGATGGTCTTTGGGTTCAGCGTTGGTATTTGGTCTGAGTTTGTCATGCGCAAGTACCGTTGTCCTGCTTAAAGCACTCAGTGATCAGGGATTACTCGAATCTGTGAATGGTAAAATCGCTGTAGGCTGGCTCTTGGTCGAAGATTTGGTCATGGTCTTGGTTCTGGTGATTTTGCCCGCAACCGCCGTTTTGCTGGGAGGTAAAGCGTTAGATCATGGTCATGCAGCATCAACCAGCATTTGGCTAACACTGGGGCTAACATTACTCAAAGTTGCTGGCTTTATTGCCTTCATGCTGATTATTGGTAAGCGCCTTGTGCCGATGATCATGCAGTTTGTTGTCCGCTTAGGCTCTCGTGAGTTATTTACCCTGACTGTGGTTGCCTGTGCCGTGTCAATTGCCTACGGTTCTTACGCCATTTTTGGGGTATCCATGGCTTTGGGTGCATTCTTTGCAGGAATGGTGGTCAAGGAGTCTGATTTTAGTCACCGTGCCGAAGAAGAAACACTCCCTCTGCGTGAAGTTTTTTCTATTTTATTTTTTGTGTCGGTTGGCATGCTGTTTGACCCGCATATTATCGTCGAGCAACCCTTACATATTTTGGCTGTTGTTGCGATTATCATGTTGGGTAAAACCCTCGCAGCAATGGGGCTTGTGTTGTTTTTCCGCTACCCGATCAATACTGCACTCACTGTTGGAGCAAGTCTGGCACAAATTGGCGAATTTTCATTTATTCTCGCAACGCTCGGTATTTCCTTAGGGTTATTAACCACCTCAGCGCAAAACCTGATTTTGGCAGGTGCCTTATTCTCGATTACCTTAAATTCATTTGTATTTTCAGCAATCGAGCCAGCACAACGCTGGATCCGAGCACGTTCGCATCTGGCTCGATTACTCGAACGCAGCAGTGACCCTCTTGCAATGTTACCCGATGAGATGGATCAATCTTATTTGCGTGATCAAGTCGTAATTGTGGGTTATGGTGAAGTTGGGCGGCGTGTTACCAAAACATTGATGGAACAAAATATTAAAGTGGTCATTGCCGAAGAAAATCGTGAAATTGTAGAAAAACTGCGAGGAAAAGAAATTGCCGCGGTAAGTGGTGCTGCGACTGAGCCTAGCGTTCTGATCCAAGCCCATATCATGCATGCACGTATGCTAATTATATCGCCTATGGATATTCTCGACATTCATCGTATTGTCGATATTGCCAAGCAGCTTAATCCTCAAATTCAAGTTTTGGTTTGCGCTGAAAATAAAGAAGAAGCTGAAGTGATTCGGGCGGATGCGATTGGCGAGGTGTTTTATGCCAAGGAAGAAATGGCAATCAATATGAGCAAGCATATTTTGCATCAGATTGAACTGGCGCATCAGCATTAGATATTAAAACTCAATACCGTGATATAAAAAAACGTACAGTGTTGACTGTACGTTTTTTTATATGGATTTGAAATTAACTGAAGATTTTCGGGGGTTCATCCATGACTTCAGCCTGCCATTGGTTAGCCTGTTTTTCAATCAGCCCCAAAAGTGCTGCCTGAATCATGTGCTGTGCAACCATAGCCGTGTTCTCACCAAGCAATGCACGAACTTCATCATTAAACTGAATCGTAACTAGAGGTGCATTTTCGGAGCCCGCATTACGTAGTGCCAACTCACCATTTTCTAGCTGTACAAGCTCAAGAACCGCGTCTTGATTACCAAATAACTCTTTCAATTGCTGTATAGACATACGACCTCCATACGCACCAGAAATGCAAAGATTTACACTAACTTATATCGGTGCAAAAATGCAAAATTCAAGGTGTTAAAATTCGACCATTTCATTACGAAAACCATCGATCAGGCGGCTTAACTCCCGATGCCATTCACGCAAAATTTCAATGTCTGGCAACCATGACTGAGGACCTTGAGTGACTTTGATAATTAAATTGGATGATGTTTCTTGCTCAGGTGCTGGAGCAGTCGGTTCAGGCGCGTACTGGCACATACGGTAAGCGTGTTTTAGCTCTGCAATAAAACCATCTCGGGCTAATTGTTGCATGACAGTCACTTCAGGTGATACCTGTCCTTTTTCCGCCATGTGATCTTCGATCGACTTTAAGGTTGGCTGCATATCATTCAAACGGTAATAACGAACCAGTTCCTGTAAAAATGCCAGAATCGCACCATGTAAATGAAACACCGCAGCTTCACGATATGCCTGAACTTGTTGAACATGATCAGTTTGTTCTGCTTGCAAACATGCTAAACGCGCAAAATATAATTTTTGATTGGTACGATCGGCATGGTAGCGAGCAACACGAGACATAATGATTCCCTTTCAATAATCTAAGATAACCTATTCATAGATTAGCGCCAGTACTGTACTTTGAATATAGTTTTTTCATGTTTTTATATAAAAAAAGAAGGTTTAAATACCTTCCTTTTTCAACACTGGCTTATTCTTCCGCAGCTTTCACACGAATACCAACACCTTTAAGTTTCAAGGTATTTAAACCTTTAATGGCTTTGATGGCATCTCGGGCATGTGGCATTTCCACAAAGCCAAAACCTTTGGATTTTCCTGTAGCCTGATCCATTACAATTACACAAGAATCGATCTGACCATAAGCCTGAAATAATTCCGACAGCTCAGCTTCAGTAATCGAGCGCTCTAAGTTACGAACTAAAATTTTCATGTATAAACCTTTTGATTGTGAATTTAAATGATTGCCTGAGTATATTTGACGCTTAGTCAAAATCCAGACCAAATGTAATACGGGTTGGTGGTTTTTTCTGAGAGAATCCCGTCTGGGCAGCGGGTATACGCTTATGCGCTTCAACATTCACCAGTGATGAGGGCAAATCATTCAAAAAATAACTGCTAATTTTACGCCCAAGCTCATCGGTTTGATCGTATGCCCAATGATTTAAATCCTGCTTGGTTAAAATTAATTCATTTTTTGCCCGTGTTAATGCGACATATAATACACGTCGCTCTTCTTCAACAGCATCGAAATCACCCTGAGCGCGCGCATGCGGATACTGATTGACGGTTAAATGTGGCACATAACACACCTGTTGCTCAGTACCTTTTGCAGAATGCACCGTAATCAGGGTCACGACATCCTGATCACTCGCCCGCTCTACTTCTGAAACAGAAATCGGTTCAAGCACATATTCTTCAAGAAATTCGCCCAAAGCCCCATGTTTTTGTGCCAGTTGCTTCACCAAATCAAAATCTTTGACACGGCGTGTCCAGTCCTGATTTTGATAATTCTGTGCTAGCTGTTCAGTCAAGGCATCCACTGCCAAGCCAATACACTGTTGTACTTCATGCTGTAATATCGAGAGCTGTTTTAAAATTAAAATCGCAGCTTGTGACACTTTACCATGTCGTTCCAAACGTGCGCATCGTGCCTCTAAGCTCTCCAAAGCAATCAGCTCGCTTGTCAGTCGGCTGGCACCAACATCGCCCACACCATTCCATAAGGTTAAAAACCGCATCCATGCAATATCATCTTGCGGGTTGGCAGCAACTCGCAGCAAACTGAGCAAGTCTTTGACATGTGCAGCTTCCAGCAGCTTGGTTCCACCAATGAAACGATAAGGAATCGCCATTTTAATAAATGCACTTTCAAGATACCGCGCAGCGTAGGAGGAGCGCACCAGAACCATATGCTGATTCCATGCAGTATCTTGCTGATAGCGCTGTTTTAAATCTTGGGCAATCCAGTTCGCTTCTTCAAACTCATTCGGGAAAATATGTAAATGTGGTTTTTGCCCTGCGCCCCGATGTGCACTCAACTGCTTGTTATATTCAATCGGGCTATTTTTTAACAACCAGTTGGATAAATCCAGAATTTCCTGTGTAGAGCGGTAATTCTGCTCTAAAGTCAGCACTTGAGCATCGGGAACCCGCATTTTGAAATGATGAATATTTTCAAAGTCTGCCCCACGAAAGCCATAAATCGACTGGGCATCATCACCGACACAAAACAATTGCACTCGCCCGATCAAAGGTTCTAACAACGACCATTGCAATGGATTGGTATCCTGCATTTCATCGACCAGCATCACAGAACACAGTCGGCTGACCCAATCCACCAGTGCAGGCGACTGCTGCAAATGCCCTGCCACAATCGCTAAAATATCATCATAATCGAGATAATTACGCTCCTGCTTGCGCTGTTCATACTGGCGCATTACCTCTGCAATTTCCGCCTGATAAGGCAATGCTTCTGGCAATTGTTGCACTAAAGCCTCAGAAAGCTTGACCTGTGTATTTCGTGCAAATGAATACAGATCACATAATTGAGCTGCTTTGGGTAAAATATTATCGCGGCCCTTACCGCGCAGTAACCGAAACATCATCAACTGATCATCTCGGTCAATAATACTAAACTGGGTCAATCCAAACGCTTGCGGATTACGCCGTAGCAGATACATGCAAAAAGTATGAAAAGTTGAGGCACGTAAACCTTGCGCGGCTGCGCCCAGATATTGCTCGACTCGGGTCACAATTTCACTGGCTGCGCGGCGAGTAAAGGTCAAAATCTGAATTTGGTTGGCAGGTATACCCTGCGCAATCAGATAAGCAGCTCGCGCAACAATGGTTTTGGTTTTGCCACAGCCTGCCCCTGCCAAAACCAGACAGTTTACTGCGGTTGTGGTCGCAGCCTGTTTTTGTTGGGGATTTAACTCTGCGATCAGGGTATCAAGGCTCATGCAAACATCATAGGTTCAATCAGGGATTTGCTATAGTTTAACAAACTCGCCTCTATTGCTGTGAGGAACTTATGCCAATACACCAAAGACCATAGCCCACATTTCTTATGCCTAAGATGCAAACACATCTCTTCCTGATTAGCCACTTGCCTTTCTTTGTTGTACATTCATGTAAAAACAAGTAGTTAAGAACAATCAACCTTTCTGATTTTTGTGGCTAAAGTACTTACCAGAAGACCTTGGCATATTGCAGCTGCTGTAAAGCCGAAGCAGATTCTAACCGTAACTGTTCACGATGGGCTGCCAACCAGCCTAAAGCAAACCAAGCTTGTGCATGATGTTGTACTTGTTGTTTAAACAATGCTTCGGCAATCAGGACATCATTGTATTGCCCTAAAATATCCTGAACAGGACTTAGGGCACTCAGATATTGGCGAACCAGTTTTTTATCATATAAAGAAGATATAAATTCAACACAATAACGCAAACGTTTCAATCGCTTACGCATACGATGCCACATCATATCGTTTAAATCCAAACAGTTTTCAGCATCTTTTAATAACTGCCGATGCATGTGTTTAATCTCTGCACTGGCCAGTTCGGTCAAGTTATCATCAACATTCTGCTCATGCTGACTATCTAATGGGGCTTGAATGAATTGAATCAACGCCAGCCATAATTTCGTATAAGATGGATCTTTGAAATTGTATATTTCCTGCTGATGCGATTGAATCTGAGCAGGCAACTTGACATAAGGCGCACCTGCTGCACGTAACTTAGGCAGCAGTTTTTCTTCCAAAGCATCACGATCGCGAATAGTACCCAATTGATTAAACAGCGTCTTTAAAGTCACCTCCCAAGTCTGATCAGTCTGTTTAGACCAATGACCAAAAACACGTAAGGCACTACGTAAGCGGCGAATCCCCACACGTGCCTGATGCACATGTTCAGCTTCATTGGTTTCAGTCATCATTTCAGCAATATTCGGTAAAATCTGCTGTAGACAACTTGCAATCATTTCACGTAAGGCAATTTCGGCAGGTAATTTTTTTGCAAGTATAGGATTACAAGCCTGTATAGCTGGCAAAGCTTTGAGCCCTTGTCGTAACTGATCGCCACGCGCAGCCCTACAACGAATATCTAGCCATAATTCATAACGCTGCACCCAATCAGCCACCAATGAAAATAATCGATCAGCTGAACCCGTTTTGAGTTCAAATTTAAGTTCATAGATAGGAAGATGATCTTTTTCAGTACGGATTTCGCCCACATCGAGCGCAACTTCGATCTGGCTGCCTTGATCCTCAATATTGTGCAAGGTACGAACGATATCCGTTTCAAATTGCAGGGTTAGTGTCTGCGTTTCATCACCTAAAATTTCCAACAGAATCGCACCTGCTGGCGTCCCTCGATGCAATGAAATGTCCACATGTGGAGCATCGGTTTTACCCAAGCTCACTTGATGTTCTAGATAACCGAGATGCTTAGCATCTTCACAGATCAAAGTCTGCACCCAGTGATTCGCTTGTAAAACCAACTGCAACTGCAATTTTGCAGCAGACAATTTGCGGTCGGCAGTATCGTAATATTGGGTTTTTACATGTATCGGCTGAGCATTTTTATTATTAAATACCTGAGAAACATCAACACGGTGAATCATGGGTACTTGAAACTTGAGTTCGATTTCAACCATACCTATGCTCCTAACGAACACCAGAATTAAGAATCCGCGATCAAAATTTTTAAACCATCATCAATCTAAAAGTGAATCAGCATATTGTCTATATAATAAGCAAAAAAATATACCGCATACCGATGAAATGAATAGCTAGACATTCATTTCAAAGCAAATGCAAAGATTTTCAGGAGACTCTCGATGTGTTGTAAAAATGTGGCTGAAGCTCGCTTACAGTTTCACGGGCTTCATCATAAAGCGAGATCAGGGTAGCTTATTTTTTATTTTAAATGAATCCCAGATAATCAATCGACAATTAGATATCGGCAGAACTTGGAGGAATACGCTGAATCACTGCGGCCAAACTTAAATAATTGATGCCCTGAAACAACAAATCCAAAGCAAGGCATAGCCCCAAGAGCCAAAATGCAGCATTGGGGCTAAGTAAAATCAAAACCCCTGTCAATAAAGTGAGGCAACCTGAAAATAAAATCCAGCCCCAGCCTTGAAACGCACGAAATAAAAGCGCTTTAAAAACACGGAGTATCCCTGCCATAACCAAGACAATTCCAACAACCTGTGTTAAAAAAATGGCTGTTCCCCACGGATGACGAAACGCCAAAAAGCCTGCGATAAAATACACTATGGCAAACAGTAACCACATCCAACGCACACCACCATCAAAAAACTTGAATGCTGCCAATACATGAAGCATCGCTGCCAGCATCATCAATCCACCAAACAATACGACCACCGTTAAAGTGGCAAAAGGCAGACTCAACAGCAAGACACCCGCAAACAACACCAGTAACCAGCCGAACCACAAATACCATTTACGTTGCTGATGCAGCTGATGGCGAATCAAATCATTTCCGACTGTAAGCATAATTTCATTCTCTTATTTATTTTGTCCACCCCACTTCAATGGCGGTGGGTTTATTGAGTGTGACTTGAGTCAGGCTTTCAGGCATTTTGCTGGTGGTTGCTGAAAGTGCAATATATCCCCCCATAATTTCAGCCTGATGTTGTGGATAGCGTGGCTGCTGCTCTGGATTGGCATAACCTGCAGGGTAAATCGGCTGTCCAGAAGCAAGCTCGTATTTATCTGTTGCACCAAACGCATGGAGCAGCTCATGGGTCAATACAATATTATTCTGCGCTGCCTGCTGCCCCGATGCAAACAGATTCACCGTTGCAATTCTGCCTTTCTCCAGAGCAGTCGAATGTTTTAATGCCGTGGTTTGCTCTGGATCATAATAATTTAGATATAAGGTGACGGTTGGGCGACCATCTTGCGATGTATGCTGCTGCCATGCGTAATAACGAAATTTAAGGCTCCACAGCATCACTTGTAACACACTGGCATTTTCAGGAATTTTTGGCGGCAACTGCTTTAACTCACGTCCTAACTGATAAATAAAATAGACTTTTTTCCCGCGATATAAATTACTGGAATCTTGCAAAAATTGCTGGGAACTGGCAAATGCCTCTGTCGTTAAATGTTGAATATATTGCTCGGTTGTGGCTTGACCATCGGCATTGACAGGGTGCAGCAACACCACAATCGGATGATCCCAGTTTTGATTTTGATCACGCCAAGCGTTGACTACGACAACAAGTAAAACCAACAATAAAAATGTGACACGAATTTTTTTCCACATATCTCAAATGACCTATTTATTATTTTTTCTATAAAAAATGCCAGCAAATTTGCCAGCATTCTTTGAATTGTTAGAGAATATTAAATCGGGACTTAGCCTTCAATCCATTTTCCATCTTGATACACAAGACTCCATTTGGTTGGCTTGCCTTCTGGCGTTTCCGAGCCAATATACTGAGCCTGATTTTTACGGCTAAATTTCACAATCGTGGTATTGCCTTCAGGATCTGTATCTGGAGCTTTTAACAAATACTGATATTTTGGATCAAGCTGTTCAGCAACGGTACGCAACTCAGCAACTTTCGGCGCACGGGTTTCACGGACTTTTGGAAACTTGCTAGCTGCGAGGAAAAGACCTGCTGCACCATCACGCAAGACAAAGAAATCATCGTGTTTTGCTGAACGCAAATGTTCCATCTTGATCGGATCAACACGTGGTGGTGCAGGTTGTCCATTTTTCAAGACTTTACGGGTATTTTCACAACTGGTACAGGCAAAGTAAGGGCCAAAACGTCCAGTTTTTAACTGCATTTCGCCATCACATTTATCACATGGAATGGTCGGCCCATCATAACCCTTGATCTTGAACTCACCTTCTTCGAGTTCATAACCACCACAGTCTGGATTATTACCACAGACATGCAACTTGCGCCCGCCGTCAATCACATAGCTGTCCATAGCGGTGCCACATTTTGGACAACGGCGTTTTGACATCAGATCAGCAGTTTCTGCACCATCGTCATCAGACAAAATCGCCAAAGATTCAACAGGCGTTAAATTCAGTGTGCCTTTACAGCGCTCTTTTGGTGGCAAGTTATAGCCCGAGCAACCCAAGAACACACCTGTTGTTCCTGTCCGAATCTGCATTGGGCGACTACATTCAGGACAATGCACATCTGCAACTTCCACGGGCTGATTGCGGCGCATGCCCTGTTCGCCCTGTGCCACATTCAGACGCTTTTTAAAGTCACCATAGAACGTATCAAGTAACTCTTTCCAACCACGTTCGCCGATGGCTACTTTATCAAGCTGACCTTCAAGATCTGCCGTAAAGGCG
This sequence comes from Acinetobacter sp. ANC 4636, assembly GCF_054454555.1. Classification (NCBI taxonomy): domain Bacteria; kingdom Pseudomonadati; phylum Pseudomonadota; class Gammaproteobacteria; order Moraxellales; family Moraxellaceae; genus Acinetobacter; species Acinetobacter sp. ANC 4636. Next base: position 60,703 of record NZ_JBTKVD010000002.1, read on the forward strand.
TAGTTCATCAGGTTATTAAAGCTTTCGTCCAAACGGTCGGTGACAATTTCACCCATTTTTTCCGCAAATAAACGGCGGTTTTCCAGTTTGACGTAACCACGTTCCTGAATGGTAGAAATAATCGCAGCATACGTCGAAGGTCGACCGATACCGCGTTTTTCCAGTTCTTTCACCAAAGATGCTTCGGTAAAGCGCGCAGGCGGTTTGGTAAAATGCTGACTCGGGTCAAGTTTGATCAGTTGTAGTGCATCACCTACTTTGACCGCAGGTAACAACACGTCATCATCAGATTTATTGACACCACGAACTTTGGTAAAGCCATCAAATACCAAAGTTCGACCTTTGGCTTTGAGTTCGATATCAGCTGCCTGAACCAACAGTGTCGAAGACAGATATTCGGCTGGCGTCATCTGACATGCAACAAACTGGCGCCAGATCAAATCGTATAAACGCTGTGCATCACGTTCGACACCAACGAGCTGATCACCTGCCAAAGCCACATTGGATGGTCGAATGGCTTCATGTGCTTCTTGTGCACCCGCTTTATTGCCATAACGGTTTGGCTGTGCAGGCAAATATTTAGCGCCATACTGACTAGTAATATGTTCACGTACCATATTGACTGCATCATTACTCAAGAATGTCGAGTCAGTACGCATATAGGTAATAAAACCTGCCTCATACAAACGCTGCGCCAGCATCATTGTTTTCTTTACAGAAAAACCTAAACGTGTACTGGCTGCCTGTTGCAAGGTCGAGGTGATATACGGTGCACTTGGATTGACCTTGGTCGGTTTATCTTCGCGTTGTGCCACTTGGTACTGTGCACCTTGCAAAGTTGCAAGTAACTGATCAGTATCGGCTTTATTTCTTAATTTGAGGGTTTTTCCTGCCTGTTTGACAGCCTCTAAACGAATATCATCTTTTTTCGACTGGGTATCTGCAAAGACCTGCCAGTATTCTTCAGGAATAAATGCCCGAATTTCCCGCTCGCGCTCTACGACAAGCTTCACAGCCACCGACTGTACACGCCCTGCCGATAACCCTCGGGCAATTTTTTCCCAAAGCAGTGGTGAAATCATAAAGCCGACTACGCGATCAAGAAAGCGACGGGCTTGCTGTGCATTGACGCGATCAATATCTAGGCGGGTTGGATGCTTAAACGCTTCTTGAATGGCATTTTTGGTAATTTCGTTAAACACGACACGGCGATAACGTGAATCATCACCACCAATCACTTCACGCAAATGCCATGCAATCGCTTCCCCTTCACGGTCCAAATCCGTTGCGAGATAGATTTCATCTACTTGTGAAGCCAGTTTTTTTAATTCAGCAACGACATGTTCCTTGCCTGGCAAGACTTCATAGTGCGCAGACCAGCCATGTTCAGGGTCAACACCCATACGGTTAATCAGCGATTGCTGAGCTTTTTGCTGTTTTTCTGCATCGGTCAGCTTGGTGCGGGTTGTGGTTTTTTTCTCACCTGTTTTGGCTGAACCGCCTGTCGGTAGGTCACGGACATGCCCTACCGAAGACTTGACGATATATTCATTCCCCAAATACTTGTTAATGGTTTTCGCTTTGGCTGGAGACTCCACAATCACCAGTGCACGCTTATTGGTCGCACTCGCGGATTGTTCTGTAGTCGTTTTAGCGCTAGACCGAGGAGCATTCGCCATAATGGTATTCGTTTCCTATTTCTAAAATTTTAAAGTTCAGCCAAAGCTGTAAGGTAGGCTTTCATTGCTTCCAGTTGGGTTGCATGTAAGTCTGCATGTTCATCCCAATATGCACCAATACAGTTCGCCTGCATATCAATAGCATAAATCCCCTTTAATGCAATGGGATAATCTTTAAATTTGTCATCACCATAGACCAATTCAAACTTGTCGTCCTGAATTCGGGCACGCATTAATGGCAATTTTGCTTCAGGCAGTAGCACGCTGTAATACGCCACCATACTGGCGCGATTTTCAGTGGCTTTGGGTATTTTTGTCCATTCTGGTGCAGCAATTAAGCGTGGATGCAACCCCATCTTGCGCGCTTTATCACGCATTATGCCAAGGGCTTTTTCACGTGGGTTGACTCTTAACCCCAAGACCGAACCCAATACAAATAGCACAATAATAATGGTAATCCAAAGACCCATACCTGACGTTCTTCATTTATTCATCTTGTATTAGAGTTACATAAGCTGAATAGAAAAGGCAAGTTTTCCTGATCAAGTGCAAGTCAGCTTGCGTATCTTTGCAGCCATATTTGCAATTTTTTGGATTAAAACCAATTTGCCCTTAACCAAGCTACCGCATTTTTATGGCTATAGAGGGGGATGTGGATTCAATAAAAGTAGGCTTTCAAGGCACCATCAATGCCCTGTTCAATAGCATCCATCACTTTTTTGTGCTCAGGTTTAAACTGATTAGGACATTCTGCCCATCAAAAATAAATGCGCTTTTTTCACTTCATGCTGTTTCAATGACACCATTGAGGCTTAGTAATGTGGCGGCTTATTGGTTAAAGGATCAAACGGTGCAATCCCTTCTGATAAATCTGCTGCTTCGACACGCTGATACAAAAACTGCATTTGTTTTTGCAAATCCGCAATTTCCAAGCTTTGTCGAGCCAATTGTTCATTCAATTGTTCAACTAAATCATCTAAAAATGCAATTCGGACTTGCAAATCTTCAATGGGTGCGGAAAATGACGCTTGATCATCATATGGTGGTTTAGTCATTTAACACTCCTCAATTTGGGATTTTAGGAAACTCTATGGCCTATATTACTTTAAGGGATGTCCAACTTGCATTTGGTGGACCCGCCCTTCTCGACGGCGCGAACTTTACTTTGGAACGTGGCGAACGAGTGTGTTTGATTGGGCGCAACGGTGAGGGTAAGTCTACTTTACTTAAACTGATTGAGGGAAGCTTATTGCCCGATCATGGTGAAGTTTTAGTGCAAAATGGCTTAACCATTTCCATGCTTGCGCAAGATGTACCAATGGATTCGGGTAAAGTTGCCGATATCGTTGCCGATGGTGCAGGTGAAGCTGCCGAAGTTTTAAAACAATATCATGCCGCAAGCGATGCCTGCGTTTTGGGTGATATGGCTGCCTGCGAACGCATGGGCGACCTGCAACACAAACTGGATCAGCTTGATGGTTGGACCTTAGAAAACAAGGTCAACACCATTTTGGGCAAAATGGGCTTAGACCCGAATGCAGATCTGGCAGATTTGTCGGGTGGTCGTAAGCGTCGTGTGCTATTAGCCCGAGCACTTCTTACCCAGCCTGATGTCCTCTTACTCGACGAACCGACCAACCATTTGGATGTCGAAAGCATTGAATGGTTAGAAAAATTCTTACTCGAACAAAATAACTTAACCCTGCTGTTTATTTCGCATGACCGTTCTTTTGTAGATCGCCTAGCGACACGTATCGTGGAACTGGATCGTGGGGCACTGCGTAGTTTTGAAGGCAACTATTCACGTTACCTTGAACTCAAAGCCCAACAGCTTGAAGCTGAAGAAAAGCAAAATGCGCTGTTTGACAAAAAACTGGCTGAAGAAGAAGCATGGATTCGTCAAGGCATTAAAGCGCGTCGTACCCGTAACGAAGGTCGTGTGCGCGCATTAAAATCGCTACGTGAAGAATCCAAAGCGCGTCGTTTCCAACAAGGTAAAGTCAACATGGGCGTTCAGGAAGCACAACGCTCAGGCAAACTGGTGTTCGATATTGAACATTTGGGTGTGCAGTATGGTGATCAACCACTGATTAAAGACTTCTCTGCGCTGGTGATGCGCGGCGACCGTATTGGTCTTGTTGGTGATAACGGTGTCGGTAAAACTACACTTATCAAAGCCATTTTGGGCGATATTGAACATACAGGTACTGTAAAAACAGGTACGCAGCTTGAAGTCGCCTACTTCGACCAGTTGCGTAATCAGCTTGAACTTGAAAAATCCGTGGCTGCCAACGTCTCGGAAGGTTCTGACTTTGTCGATGTAAATGGTCAACGCCGTCATATTTACAGTTATTTGCAAGATTTCCTATTCTCACCTGAACGTGCCCGTACTCCAGTCAAAGCCTTGTCAGGTGGTGAGCGTAACCGTATCTTACTGGCAAAACTATTGCTCAAGCCATCCAACCTGATTGTCATGGACGAACCGACCAATGACCTCGATATGGTGACGCTAGAGTTGCTTGAAGATATGCTGGCAGAGTACAAAGGCACATTGCTGTTGATTAGCCATGACCGTGCCTTTATGGACAATGTCGTGACTTCAACTTGGGTCTTTGATGGTAAAGGCGGTATTGCCGAATATATCGGTGGCTATCAGGATTATCTGTTACAGCGCCCTGACGAGAGAGTGGTCGATCAAAAAGCTGATGTGAAAAAAGCGCAAGCCAAAGCAGAAGCCGAGAAACTGGCAGCCGAAGCTGTGCCTAAAAAGGTTAAACTCAGCTACAAAGATCAGCGCGAACTTGAGCAATTGCCTGCCGAGATTGAAAGTCTGGAAACAGAACAATCTGAACTCTCTGCAAAACTTGCCGATGGCTCATGGTTCTTAAAAGATGCTGATACTGCAACTCAAGCCAGTCAACGCCTCGCAGAAATTGATGAACTTCTGCTGGAAAAATTAGAGCGTTGGGATGAGCTGGAAAATATGGTGAAAGGAAATTAACACCTCAAGCCGTATAGATAAAAAATTAACCACGCTACGGCGTGATTAATTTTTTTAATTCGAAATAAGATCGGGTTCAGTTATCGCTTGCAACTGGAGAACTAGCGAAATTTCTGATGATTAGCTTTTCTCATATTATCAATCGTAGGAATTGCCTGCTCATGCGCCTGTTGCAAATTTCCAGCTTTAACCAAAGCCAAAGTTTGAGTGAGTTCCGTATTCAAACCATCTAGTGCTTTACGATATCCTAGAACCTCAGGGCTGTTATCAGGCTGACCAATCAATTTCATCGGAATAGACTGCTTGGCATCCAATACCGCCTTCTGCATGGCAGTTAATGCGGTCAGCGCTTGCTGGGTATTTTGCGTCTCTTGAAATAACTCGTAATTATTTTCTAGTGTTTCCATATCCTGCCCCAAATCTGCAGCAAAAACTGACTGCACCGCGAGGCTCAAGGTTACAGCGCCAAGCATCTGTCCTATTCTTTTCACACAATATCTCCTTACTCGTTACTTAGTCTTAAATCCGCAGATCTCATGATAATGCGGTTGGTATGCTGATTTTTACACAATAAGCTTATCTGTTTTTTAAATTCGGATTAAAAACCCGCTGAGTCGATGCAGGATATTTTTGCAGTTTATTCTCTGGGCGAATCGGGCGTCTTACCAGCTCACCGCCACAATTTGGACAGATAAAATTTAAAATCTGTTCACTGCACAACAAACAAAAAGTGCATTCAAAAGAGCAAATCAACACTTCCTTCGAATCCACGGCTAAATCGACATTACAACACTCACAGTTTGGACGTAGCTCCAGCATGATTATTTTCCCTTGGACTTAGAGCAACCGTAAATCGCTCTGCTGCTTGGCATGATTTAAACTTTCATGCTGATAAAGCTGGTAATTTTCCTGATCAAAGCACACAAAAATGACCTCAGTCACCTGAATTGAAGTTTTCAAAAAATCAATCACCGTGGCTAGGGCAATATTGACCGCACGTGCTTTGGGAAAGCCGTACACACCTGTAGAAATATTGGGGAAAGCCACGCTATGCAGTTGCTTGGACTCGGCCAACTCCAGACTATGACGATAGGCATTTGCAAGAAACTGATCTTCATCATACATGCCATTTTTCCAAATCGGTCCAACCGTATGAATCACGTATTGTGCAGGCAATAATCCTGCATGGGTAATCACGGCTTCACCCACTGCACAGCCACCTTGACGTGCGCGAATCTGCTGACATTCCGTCAAAATTTCAGCCCCACCTTTGCGATGAATAGCACCATCTACCCCGCCACCACCGAGCAGCGAACTATTGGCAGCATTCACAATTGCATCAACCTTCAGCTCTGTAATATCGCCCTGTATAATTCGGATTGTTTTCATTGTGCCCTCCGCTTGATGCGCATTGATTCGATTTTAGCTCAAATCTTGCACTATACTCGGTTTGATTCAAATTGTGATTAGCCTGTCTAAATGCCTTGATTGTATTTTCTGCAGCGCATATTGCCCGTTTTTTACAACAGCACATATCTTGGGCGTAGTTACAAAAATGGCTGATGGACAGCGTACTTTCAGCACTTGCCGTACGCATTTTATTGGAACAACGTCGTTAACCAGTCACCATGTATTTATATCCATTGCGATAACTGTTGAATTTCGAAAATCAGTTCATGCTACACTGCACCCAGTTTTTTATTCAGTTTTTATCGCCATATGAGTAAACAGCAAGATTACATTCCTGGTCAATTTCAATGGTCTTTTCTACTGCCCAAATACTGGGGGGTATGGACTGCTATTGTCTTTCTTATGCTTCTTGCGATTTTACCGTGGGCAGTTCAGCGCCGTCTGGCACATGCGCTTGCCAATCTGGCGTGGAAATACCTCAAGTCTCGCCGCAAAACCACCATTCGCAATCTGGAAGTGTGTTTTCCTGAATGGTCACGGAATGAAGTTGAGCAACATGCCAAGCAAGTTTTTGTGGACATGATGCTCGGGACTTTTGAAACCTTAAATGCGTGGTATAAGCCACAATGGTTTAAAGATCGCGTCACGATTGAAGGTCTGGAACATATTACTCATGCGCAACAAAAGGGTCAGGGAGTACTGCTACTCGGAACGCACAGCACCCTGCTCGATGCAGGCGGGTACATCTGTGCGCAGTACTTTGAACCCGATGTAGTCTATCGCCCGCAAAACAACCCGTTACTGGACATGCTGATTTACCGCAGGCGTGCCACGATTTATAAAAATCAAATTGACCATGACGACATGCGCGGTCTGATTCGCCATCTGAAAAATGGACGTGCCATCTGGTATAGCCCTGATCAGGATTTTGGTCTAAAACAAGGCGTTATGGCACCTTTCTTTGGCACGCCTGCAGCAACGGTTACGGCGCACCGCCGCTTGTTAAAAATTTCCAAGGCTGCGGCAATTCCGCTGTATTTTTATCGTTATGGTGATGAAGCCGACCCTCATTATCATATTTTGATTGAGCCGCCTGTTGAAAACCTACCTTCTGACGATGAAGTCGATGATGCAACACGTGTTAATAAAATTATTGAAAATCAGCTACGTATTGCTCCAACGCAATACATGTGGTTTCATCGCCGCTTTAAAACCCGCCCTGAAGGCTACGACAAAATTTATTAAAATCAGGAATTCAGCATGAAAGTGATGCAGCTTCTTCCAGAACTCAACAGTGGTGGTGTGGAACGTGGGACATTAGAAATTGCACGTGCTTTGGTTCAGCAAGGACACACTTCTTTGGTGGTTTCCAATGGCGGTCGCTTAGTGCCTGAGCTTGAAGCCGAAGGTTCAACCCATATTCAGTTGCCAATTCACAAAAAAGCCTTGTCGAGCCTGTGGCAAATTCGCCCTCTCAGAAAAATTATTGAGCAGCATCAGCCTGATATTGTACATGTACGCTCGCGTGTGCCTGCTTGGCTCACGCATTTTGCTCTAAAAGGCATTCCTGCTTCACGCCGCCCACATCTGGTCAGTACGGTGCATGGTTTTTATTCGGTCAACCGTTACAGTGCCATTATGACGCATGCCGAAAAAGTGATTGCGGTATCTGACAGTGTCGTTGAATACATTCGGCAAAATTATCCAGCGTGCCCACCACAGGATATTGTGCGGATTTATCGTGGGATTGACCCCAAAGCCTTTCCTCACGGCTATCAACCAACTGCGCAATGGCTGAATCAGGTTTACAACGATTATCCTCAACTCGAAAACAAATTTCTGCTGTGTCTACCTGGACGGATTACCCGTTTGAAAGGACATGAAACCCTGATTCAACTCATGACACAGCTAAAGCAGCAATATCCACAGGTTCATGCATTGGTCGTGGGTGGTGCAGATGAGAAGAAACAAGCCTATTTGGATGAACTGCAAAATAGCGTGCAACAACACGGTTTAACCGAACACATCACCTTTGTCGGGCATCGTTCTGATATTCGTGAATGGCTGGCTCTCAGTGATGTGGTGCTGTCACTTTCCAATCAGGCAGAAACCTTTGGGCGTACGGCACTTGAAGCATTATCTGTCGGTACGCCAGTGATTGGCTGGAACCGTGGCGGTGTCGCGGAAATTCTGTCGCAGGTCTATCCGCAAGGACTAATCGAAGTCGATGATCAGGTAAGTTTACTGCGCAACATTCAACAACATATTGAACAACCCGTGACGGTTGCCCCTGTAACGCAGTTTAGTTTGCAGGATATGTGTCAAAATACGCTTGCCTTGTATCAGCAATTGCTACAACGCCAATAAATCAAAACCCGAACTAGATGGAACATCCAGTTCGGGTTAATTGAGGTTGTGTTTTCAGATCTTATTATTGTTTTTATTGTATCTATCCATGTTGCCATCATGCCATTGATGTTATCCACTCAGCACGTCTTCCTTACGGGATACTCCATTCCCATACTTCCTTGTGCCGATAAACCTAGAATAAAATGAAATCCTAAAGCTGCATAGCAGATATCTGCTGTACAGAATGTACGCATATGCTTACATCAGCCAAGCAAGTGTTATACTTTTTTCAAATTAAGGTGATATTTATTTGATCTAAAATTATGACTGCTTTTTATTGCGTACTCCACACAGAATCAAGGTGAGATTTGTTTAATTATTCAACAATTTTTTTTGCTTAAAAACTCAACATCCGAGCAAAAACAACACCTTGAAAAACCCCCATTAAATTTAAGCTATGTTTTTAATTTTTATAATATAAGTAGCTAAGACTATCTTTATTAGTTTTGTATGTATCATAAACAAGTTATTTCACTCAAAAATCTTTCTGTTTGACTTATGTAGCGCTTGCAGTTGGGGAGACTTTTGATACACTCAAAACCCTTTTATTTTTTTATGACAATACCGAGGCACAATGACATGAAAGTAGGTCTGGTCGGTTGGCGTGGGATGGTTGGTTCTGTCCTTATGCAACGTATGGTTGAAGAGAATGACTTTGCACATTTTGAGCCATTCTATTTTTCTACCAGTAATGCAGGTGGTGAAGCCCCTGCTTTTGGTGGTAAGACTGCCCCAGCACTTATGGATGCATCAGATATTAAGAGTCTGAAGCAAATGGATGTCATTATTACCTGCCAAGGTGGTGACTATACTTCTGAGATTTTCCCAAAAATTAAAGCGGAAGGCTGGAACGGTTACTGGATTGATGCGGCATCGACTTTACGTATGGATGACCAAGCCATTATTGTGCTTGATCCAGTCAACCTGAACGTGATTAAAGATGGTTTAGTCAAAGGCACCAAAACTTTCGTAGGCGGTAACTGTACTGTTTCTCTGATGTTGATGGGCTTAGGTGGTCTCTTCCAAAACAACTTGGTGGAATGGGCAACTTCCATGACTTATCAGGCAGCATCAGGTGCTGGCGCGCAAAACATGCGTGAACTGATCACAGGCATGGGTTATTTGTATAACAACACCAAAGATTTGTTAGATGATCCTAAATCTGCGATTTTAGACATCGATTCTAAAATTGCTGAGTTGCAACGCGGCGAAGGCTTCCCTTCTGCAAACTTCGGCGTACCTTTGGCGGGCTCATTAATTCCTTACATCGACAAGCAACTGGAAAGTGGTCAGTCTAAGGAAGAGTGGAAAGGTCAGGTTGAAACCAACAAAATCTTGGGTAACCAGCAAATCGTACCAATCGATGGGCACTGTGTGCGTATCGGTGCAATGCGTTGCCACTCTCAGGCGTTGACGTTGAAATTGAAAAAAGACGTGCCTCTCAATGAAATCGAGGACATGATTCGCCAGTCAAACCAGTGGGCAAAAGTGATTCCAAATACCCGCGAAGCGTCTATGACTGACCTGACACCTGTTGCTGTTACTGGCACATTAAGTGTTCCTGTAGGTCGTCTACGCAAACTCAATATGGGTAAAGAGTATCTTGGTGCATTCACTGTGGGTGATCAGTTACTTTGGGGTGCTGCAGAACCACTACGCCGCATGCTCCGCATCTTGATTGACTATAAAAATGCATAATTTTGAATTTTAAATTGAAAAGCCGGTCTGAAAAGATCGGCTTTTTAGCATCTTTAAAATTTACAATTCATTTACATACAGCTACATTATAGTTAAAACAATCAACAGTTCCATTTTGTGGATGAAAATGACTGCATATAACAAACTCGCTTCAGCACTGATTTTATGTTTCGCTGCACACAGTAGCTATGCATTAACTTTTAACGCCGCCCAAATTGAATCAACTCAAGGGCAATTGTTATATGTCGAAATTCCTTATACAAATGCCAGCAATAATGCTGCAATTCAAGCAGGTTTAGCTGACCCTGATGACCTGATCCGTATGGGTGCTAGCCAACAGGATGTGAGTGGATTAAATTTCTTTGTACGTCGCACGGGAGCAAGTAGCGGCGTGATTGTCATCACTTCATCTCAACCCATGACCAATAAAAATATCAACCTGATTGTAAAAGTCCAAGATGCCGATGGAGCACATTTACAACAAATTCAAAAAAATCTGGGTGGAAATAATCCCCCTAAAGCACTCATAGCCAAAGCAGGCCCGATTAAAGCCTCAACTCAAGAGCAAGTCCTGGTTCCAAAACAGATTGTCAGTGAAAAAGATATTGCACTTAACTTACCTGAGAGCAGGCGCTACACAACAACAGCTGCTCCAGCAAATAATCCACCAGCACCTAGTCATCTTTTAGCAATCAGTGTTGCTGCACCGCCAAAGCTAACCACGGCAACATCAAAAAACAACCAGACGAACATAACAACAACGACTGCCGCACCTGCCAGACCTGTAACAACAACGACAGCTGCATCTGCCAAGCCTGTAACAACAGCTGCTGCAACAGTATCTTCACCTCAGCCACTCCAAAAGCACAGTCAACCACAAGCTACGCCAGCAACAGCTCAAACATCGGTAGAGGTCAAAAAACAAATCCCTGTTGTGCACCACCGAACTCCAGCAAAACCTGCACCTGTTGCCACAACTAAAGAAACTGCGAAGAACAATCACTATGTGGTGCAGCGTCAGGATTCTTTATGGAGTATTGCAGCACGGATTTCCGAGCAAAGCCATCAGCCGATTGGCGAAGTAATGAAACATATTAAAGCACTGAACGAACATGCCTTTGTTGGTGGAAATATCAATCGCTTAAGAGCAGGAACTAACCTGAACCTAAGTAATGCCCCTCTCCCTACTCATACAGCGAACACGACAAAAACAACAAAAACAACCTCAGCAGGGAAATATGCGACGAAATATCGCCTAGACCAAGCAGAAATGAGACTCGTGACCGAAAATACAGATACATCTTCGAGTAAAATGGGAGGTAATAGTCAAAATGCTCAGAAAACTGCGCCTGAATTATCATTAAAAGTTATGACAATTCGTAAAAAAACCGTTACATTACAAAAAAATGTAGTTCAATTGGATTTGGCTCTGCAACAAAAAGACCATCAAATTCAATTATTAAATGCTCGACTTGCGCAATTACAGCAACAGTTGCAACAGCAACAAAAAGCCAACAAGCCAAGTCATTAATGAGAACTGTTTTTAGCCTGAATACATTGTTGCGAATGCAAGGATAAAAAAATGTTGCTATACATCATTATTCCATTTGTTCTATTACTCGTTGTAGCCATTGTGCTTAAAAAACGAGGCTCGGGGCAACAAAACACTGATTCTAGTCGATCAAAAAGAAAAGTTGAGTCGAAAAAGAAAGCGCGTTCTGGTACGACGGCGTCTGAGGTAACTAATACTCAGAACACAATTTCTGCTGAAGCAAAGCCTAAAGAACTCGACCCTGACTTACGTCGTCAAATTGAAAACCTGATCCGTGAGAAAAATTTCAATACGGCTGAAGCAATCATTAATCAGGCTCTCAATGCAGATCATGAGCAACACAGTTTATATTTATTATTGTTGCAGATTCATATTGAGCAAAATGATCAGTTCTCTATCAATCAATTAATGGCGCATCTTCGTGCATTAAATTTATATGACATTATTGCCGAGGCAGAAAATTGCCTGACAGAAAAAAAAGAGCCCGTAAAGCCCGATACCATCCAGCACACACCTATTCAGCTTCCAGATGAAGCACCTGCTGCTACTGTCGTTGAACCTAAAAAACCAGCAGCTCCACAAGTCAAAGCGGTTGATTTTGATTTACTTAAAAATGATTTAAGCGATGAAGCACACAGCGAACCTGAACCGACACATAGTGGCTTGTCTTTTGAGAAATTAGAAGAAGAATTACACAGTGTATCCACGACTGCTCAGGAAACAGCACCTGCTTCAAAAGTAGAAGAACACAAGCCTCTTGAATTTAGCCTTGAAGGCTTTAACAAGACTGAAATTGATGAGCCAGAACCAGCAGCAACCAAGCATGTTCACCTCTCTGTTGAACCACGTGCAATAGAAAGCAAAGGCCCCGAACATTTTGCCAAGAAAGTGACTTTTGGTAAAAAAGAGGATGTCATTCCTGAAGTTGCTAAAACAGAACATCATGAAGCAGCCTTCCAGCATCATCATGAAACAACCCATAAAACTCAAATTGAACATGTACATGTAGAAGAAGTACAAGAAGCACCTGCTCTCGAGTTTAAATTTGATCTTACTGAACCTGCTGTTTCCAAAGAAAAACAGCCAGAACCTGAAGCTGAGCCAATTCAACAGGCTGATATCGCATTTAACTTTGAAACGGTCAGTACTGAAGCTCAAGCTGAACCACAGCCTGTAGTAGAAACACAGGAACTGGTGTTTAGCTTTGACAAGCCAGATGCTCAGCCAGAAATTGAACCTGAAACAGTCATAGCTCCTGCTCCTACAGTTGACATTGCAGCAGAGCCTCTGTCTATAACCAGTTTCGATACACTGCCAAGCAACACTATAGAATCAACTGTTGCAGCTGTAGAAGAACCTGCTCCAGAAACAGCAAAAGCACCTGTAGATTATGTAGTTCAACAATTCCCTGAATTGGCTGCACTCAGTGATACCAAACTCAACTTATCACTTGCAGAACAGTACATTCGTTTAGGTGCATTTAGCTCAGCACGGGCTTTATTAGAAGATTCACAAGTGCAATATCATGCTGATGAATTAGATCGCGCCAAATATTTATTAAATCAAATAGCATCTTAAAGCAGTTCGTTTTACCATAAGCAGTCGAATTCGGCTGCTTTTTTTATCATGTCTAAAATTGCTTTAATTTATATGGGTGGAACATTCGGCTGTGTAGGTGAACCCTTAAGCCCAATGCCAGAACATGACTTTTTACCTTGCCTGCATGGCTATTTGCCAGAAAATTTGGCAATAGAATGCTTTGCTGCTCCTGTGATTAAGGACAGTAGCGCCTATACAGCAGTAGACTGGCTCAAACTGGTACAGTTTATTCAACAATTACAACAACAAGACTTCCAGCATTTTGTCGTGATTCACGGCACAGATACTTTAAGTTATGCCAGTGCAGTGTTGGCACGTATGCTCGCCAAATCTTGCCATCTAATTATTACAGGCAGTCAATTCCCGTTACTCACGGTAGATGGCTCAACGATTCGTGAACAGACCGATGCCCGAGACAACCTTTGGTTTGCACTCGAGCATATTTTAAGTGTCGATACAGGCGTATATTTAGCATTCCATCAACAACTATTTCATGGTCGTACAGCACTCAAAGCTCATACTACTGAACTCAATGCCTTTCAGGGTATTCCATCGACACAAGCCATCATACAACAGCAACAGGTCACACACGTTACGGATGCGATGCTACAACGTGCACAAAACCTCAATATTCTAAACTGGATGATGCAGCCGATTGGATTGGAACAGCTCGAACATAACCTCCAGCATGTACTTAGACAGGCACCTGACTTTTTAATTTTACAAGGCTTTGGAACTGGGAACTTGGTGACCAATTCCGCCATTATTGAGCTCTTTCAACAACTCAAACAAAATAACTGTTTGCCTGTACTGACTACACAGGTCACTGCAGGTGGTATTGATCAGCGCTATGCAGTCAGTGCATGGGTCAAAGAAGCACAAATTGCAGTGTCTGATTGTCTAGGTCACGCTGATCTTTATGCCAAATTGCTAGCACTTTATTTGCAGCATGAACAGGCAAACGACTGGTTGAAGCACTGGCATGAATAATACAGAAATGACTCCACAACGCTATGCAATCGGTATTGAGTTTTGTGGCACAGCTTATCGGGGTTGGCAAACACAACAAGCAGGCGTTGCCAGTGTGCAAGAAACCCTCGAGCGTGTCTTAAGTAAAATCGCCAATCATCCTGTTATTGTACACGGTGCTGGACGTACCGATGCAGGTGTACATGCGACCAATATGGTGGCACATTTTGACAGCACAGCGGATCGCGCGGATCGTGGTTGGATAATGGGAGCAAATAGTCAGCTCCCTAAAGACATCTCGATTCAGTGGATTAAACGCATGGATTCAGACTTTCATGCACGATTCAAGGCAATTGCCCGCCGTTATCGCTATGTAGTGTATAACGCCCCTCGTCGGCCTGCATTACTGCACAAGCAGGTAACGCATATTCACCAATCTCTGAATGTTGCCAAAATGGTCGAAGCAGCACAAAAATTTGAAGGGACACATAACTTTGAAACTTTTCGCGCTGCGGCCTGTCAGTCCAATCAACCTGTACGGCACGTCAAACATTGCCGTCTGACCCAGCATGGCGCTTTTCTGATTCTGGATATTCAGGCAGATGGCTTCTTGCATCATATGGTGCGCAACATTGTGGGGTGCTTACTTGAAATTGGGCAGGAGCTCTACCCTGTGGAACACATTGATGTGATGTTCGCCGCAGAAGACCGCAAAGCTGCGGGCATTACCGCCCCAGCGGATGGTTTGTATTTTATTCAGGCGTATTATCCTGAGCAATTTGATTTACCCAAAGTTGCTTTAGGCCCTCAATGGCTCAACTGGACAGAGTGACCAACAGTTCAGTCACGCTGTTTACGTTTGCGGTATTCAATCGGGGTTTCATTGGTCCAACGTTTAAATGCCCGATAAAATGTACTTGGCTCGGCAAAACCTGTCAGGTACACAATTTTCTCAATACTTTCATGCGTATTTGCCAATAGTTTCTTCGCAAGTCGACAGCGATAAGCTGATAATATCTGCTGAAAACTGGTTTGTGCATCATTAAGCAAGGTTCGCAAACGGCGTGGTGTAATTTGTAACTGTGCAGCTACACTTTCGAGTGTGGTTTCCCCTTGCTCTAAAGTTGCACCAATGGCACGGCGTACTTCATCCACCAGATCGTAACGCGCCAATTCCTGTAATTTTTCATTTGCCAGTTGTTCATGCAGTTGTAACAAATCAGGATCGGCTTGCCATAGCGGATGTTTTAAAATCGCAGAATCAAAATACAGTCGGGTTTCTTTTTGCCCAAGGCTGACAGGACATTCATAGACCCGAAAATATTCTTCAGGTGCAGCCCCTTCCTGAAAATCAAAATCAATAAAAATCGGTTGAAACTGCCCTTCAGTCAAGAATTTGAAAAAGCGCAAAACCCCAGACATAGCACACTCAGAAAAATGTCGATTCAGCAGCCGATTGGGGCGAGCTTGTGTTCCATTAGTCAAATAACAACGTCCATTTTCACAGACCAATTGCGCTTGAAAAGCATCACTAATTAAACGTTGATAGGCCAGTGCGCGTTGTAGCCCTTCACCAAAATTTTCGCTACTCATAAACAGATGTTCGATCACTTGCCCACGGTAGAGTGGTAAATACTCACCTAGATGCAACCCGATATCAGGGTCTTGACTCACTTGTTCAGCAGCAAGCCAAAATGCATTTTGTGCACTGACTGGCGTACGCTGATTGGTTTCTAACTGGCTCATGGCAACACCAGCCTGTGTCAGAATTTGCTCTGTTGACAATCCTGCCCGTCTTAATGCCTGATAACCAAGCCGCAATACCACAGAAGCATCCGTTTGCTGACCCACACTTTCACCTTATTTTTATTCCTGTATCGCCAGATTCAGGGTACTGAGGATTGACCAAACTGACAACCAACCAATCCTCTTTTCCAGGAAAAAAGTGTAGACGCATGATTCACTTTTGTTACTTTTAACTTTGTTGTTTTTAGCTACGCTTTATTTGCCTTTATATTGTTTTATTACTTAAATTTGTCTATAATTTGCCCCTTGTTATTTTATTCTTTTAGGTAGGCTATGGCCAATAAAGAGGAACTAATTGAGTTCGAAGGCGTTGTCACCGAAACGCTTCCTAATACCATGTTCCGTGTGCGTTTAGAGAACGGCCATGAAGTGATTGCTCATATTTCAGGCAAAATGCGTAAGCATTACATCCGTATTTTAACGGGTGACCATGTTAAAGTTGAAATGACTCCATATGATTTGACCAAAGGTCGCATCACTTACCGTGCACGTTAAGTATTAGCTGAAGCAAAAAAGCCACAACAATGTGGCTTTTTTTATATGTATTTTTAAAGACAGTATTTTGGATTGTGAAAGCCGTTCAATTTACCATCTGCCTTCAGCTTGTTAAAAACCGCTATATTGCAAGCTACGATGATGAATCAACGATTCTATTCTAAGGATGAGCTTTTACAGCCAATTGCCTTGCACTCGCCTAGACGCTCTCGTAGCCATGAATTACGTTCCTGAGTTTTACGTAGCTGGCATACGGTAAAAATTACCGTTCCGACATTGGACTCACCCGAACAACTTTGATCACGATCTTTGATCCAAACCAGTTGTGAATGTTTTAAAATATTTTTTTGCTGAGTACTGAGTTTACTCTGCAATTCCTGATAATTCTTGTTTAACTCATTATCTGCATTCACATACATTTTATTATTACAATGCACTGCATCATAACTATTACGCACGTGGCCACAATTGTCGGCATGTGCCGCCCATGATAAACCTGCGAGTAAAACGCCTAAAGTCAGTTTAGTTTTCATGATTTTCCCTTCACTTTGTTATATAAACTCTAATTTTTTTATGTTTTGTATCGCAAAAAAGCGCAATCCTGAAGATCGCGCTTTTTATTTTTAAATTTATAAGCTTAAGCTAAAACAGCAACAACTGCTTCGCCCATTGCTTTTGTGCCGACTTTATTCATACCTTCAGACATAATGTCTGCTGTACGCAAGCCTTGATCCAGAACTTGACCTACTGCATCTTCAATGGCTTTTGCTGCTGCTTCTTCACGGAAGGTATAACGTAACATCATCGCAACTGAAAGAATGGTTGCCAATGGATTAGCCAAATCTTTCCCTGCGATATCTGGTGCTGAACCATGACATGGTTCGTACATGCCTTTACCATTTTCATCTAATGATGCAGATGGCAACATGCCAATTGAACCTGTCAACATTGCAGCTTCATCAGATAAGATATCACCAAACAGGTTACCCGTTACAATCACATCAAACTGTTTTGGTGCACGTACCAATTGCATGGCAGCATTATCCACATACATATGTGAAAGCTGGATTTCTGGGTATTCTGCCTCTTTAAGTGCGGTCACAGTTTGTTTCCAAAGCTCTGTCACTTCAAGGACATTGGCTTTATCTACCGAACAGACTTTACCACCACGCAAATTTGCTAATTCAAAAGCAACTTTAGCAATACGTTTAATTTCAGATTCTGAATAAACGTCAGTGTTATAACCTTGTTTTTCGCCATTTTCCAGTTCACGAATCCCGCGTGGCTGACCAAAATAGATCCCGCCAGTCAATTCACGAACAATGAGAATGTCCAGACCCGCCACAATTTCAGGTTTCAAGCTTGAAGCACCTGCCAATTGTGGATACAAAATCGCTGGGCGCAAGTTTGCAAATAGGTTCAGTTCACTACGGATTTTAAGCAAACCACGTTCTGGGCGAATTGAACGTTCAATGCTGTCCCATTTTGGCCCGCCGACTGCACCAAGTAAAATTGCATCGGCTTTTTGTGCCTGAGCGCTGGTTACGGCTGGATACGGTTCGCCATGTGCATCAATCGCTGCACCACCAAGCAAGCCATGTTCCCAAGTTAAACCCAAATTGAATTTTGTATTGACTGTATTCAGTACAGTTTCTGCTGCTGCGACAATCTCAGGTCCGATCCCATCGCCCGCTAAAATTAAAATATGTTTAGACATACACTATTCCATTTATTCCCACGACTGTCGTTTTTTAAACAGCCCAGTTAAAATTTTTGTTCAACAAATTCGCCTAAACCTGTCAGCACATTGTAGGGCTTACAAAAACGGCGAATTGGACGTTGATCTTGTAATAACACCACACATAGCGGATCGGGTGCTGAGACACTCAGCAAACTCCCCGCTTGTTTGGTGCGGTTTCGGTACATCTTGAAGGTATAGCTTGTGTTCGGTTTAAAATGATGAATTACACTGATTCGCTCTGCACGATCCATCGAAATTGGATAAAAGCGAATGACCACTTCATGCTGTCGATCAGGTACGGTTAAAAACAAGGCATTGTTATAGCCTGTCGTTTTACTATTTAAACGCACATAACCTTTTTTAATGGCTTCGTAATTCACCAAATGTGTGGTGTCATCCACAATCTGAATGCTATCAAAACGTTCAAATTCACAATTGACTGTTCCTGTACAGTACAGTTTGACATTGGCAGGTCGTTGCTCAGGGGCAATAAACTTGATTGCCATCGTATCGACCGCCTGATGCGTATGTTGACATGCACTCAGCAACACCGCACAAAACCCCCAGAAAGCACTTCGACCGATGTTTTTTAGCATTTGAATGGCCCAACCTTTTGCCGATCAGCAGATTGAATTACATAAAATAATTCGATATGTTAGCAATAGTTGAGCCTTCGCGCCATGCTTCATGTCACGACTCAGCCGTGTAAATCTTGAAAAACCCAAGGACGTGCCTGTTTGGTTTTTGCTTCATATTCACGGATCAAGTCAGCATCTTGTAAAGTCAAACCAATATCATCAAAACCATTCAATAAACAGTGTTTGCGAAATGGGTCAATTTCAAAAGTAAACGCTTGACCTGACGGCGTACGCACTTCTTGTGCTGCCAAATCAACGGTTAACTGATAACCTTCTGTTGCCGCACATTCTTTGAAAAGCTGCTCAATAATTTCTTCAGGCAAAATGACTGGTAACATGCCATTTTTAAAGCAGTTATTAAAGAAAATATCGGCAAAGCTTGGTGCAATCACGGTACGGAAACCATATTCGCTCAATGCCCAAGGTGCATGTTCACGGCTTGAACCACAACCAAAGTTAGTACGCGCAATTAAAATGCTTGCACCCTGATAACGTGGCTGGTTCAACACGAAGTCTGGATTTTTAGGGCGTTTGCTGATGTCTTGTCCCAAATAACCTTCATCTAAATAACGAAGCTCATCGAACAAGTTGTCACCAAATCCTGTACGTTTAATCGATTTCAAAAACTGTTTTGGAATGATCAAGTCGGTATCGACATTGGCACGGTCTAAAGGTGCAACGATACCCTGTTCAACTGTATACGCTTTCATATGCGACTCCCTTAGAATGTACGAACATCAACGAAATGACCCGCGATCGCTGCTGCTGCTGCCATCGCTGGACTAACCAAATGGGTACGCCCGCCATTGCCCTGACGACCTTCAAAGTTACGGTTTGAAGTCGAAGCACAGTGTTCTCCTGGTTGCAACTTGTCAGCATTCATTGCTAAACACATTGAGCAACCTGGTTCACGCCATTCAAAGCCTGCTTCAACAAAGATTTTGTCCAAACCTTCCGCTTCGGCTTGCTGTTTAACCAAACCAGAACCCGGTACGATCATGGCTTGCTTAATGCTTGCTGCAACTTTACGGCCTTTGATAACTTCTGCCGCAGCACGAATGTCTTCAATACGTGAGTTGGTACATGAACCAATGAATACGCGATCCAACTGGATATCAGCCAAAGCCTGACCTGCGGTTAAACCCATATATTGATACGCACGTGTCCAGTCTTTGCGCTGTACGTCATCTTTCGCCTGTTCTAATGTTGGAACTGCTTGTGATACAGCAACCACCATTTCAGGAGAAGTACCCCAAGATACTTGCGGCTCGATCTCTTCGCCTTTTAACACGATAACGGTATCAAACTGTGCATCATCATCGGAATGTAAAGTATTCCAGTAAGCCACTGCTTTGTCCCAGTCTGCGCCTTTAGGTGCATACGGGCGGTCTTTCACATACTCAATGGTTTTGTCATCAACAGCGACCATGCCCACGCGAGCACCAGCCTCGATGGCCATGTTACACACGGTCATACGACCTTCAATCGACATGTCACGGAAGACCTGACCGCCGAACTCAATCGCATGGCCTGTACCGCCTGCTGTACCGATTTTTCCGATAATCGCTAACACGACATCTTTTGAGGTCACGCCTTTGCCCAACTGACCATCGACACGCACCAACATATTTTTCATTTTCTTTTGAACCAAGCATTGGGTCGCCAATACATGTTCAACTTCTGATGTCCCAATCCCGTGTGCCAAACAACCAAATGCACCATGAGTTGCTGTATGCGAGTCACCACAGACTACGGTCATGCCTGGCAAAGTCAAACCTTGCTCTGGCCCAACGACATGCGCAATACCTTGGCGGATGTCATTAATGTCAAACTCGACAATGTTAAATGTCTTACAGTTGTCATCGAGGGTTTGTACCTGAATACGAGAAGTATCGTCTTCAATCCCTGCAACGCCCCGTTCACGCTCTTTTTTTGAGGTTGGTACGTTATGGTCAGGCGTTGCCACATTGGCACTTAAACGCCACGGCTGACGACCTGCAAGTTGTAAACCTTCAAATGCTTGTGGTGAGGTCACTTCATGCAATAAATGACGGTCGATGTAAATTAAACTCGAACCATCATCACGTTGCTTCACCAAATGGTCATCCCACAACTTGTCATATAATGTCTTGCCTGCCATGTCGACGCGCTCCATTGGACATTGGGTAATTAAATCTTCTATTTTCATTATAGGCACTGTTTTGCATAAATCTAATTTATCATTTTTATAGATCAATAAACTTTTTGGAATAAGTCAATCTCTACTGTGATAGCGGCTACTACAATTTGAACATTATCAACAATCATCATGCCCATGCTGCAAATTCAATCTAAACCCATCTGGACGTATTCTATTTTTATGATGAAAGGTCTTCATCCATAAGTGCTGTAGAATAAGGCTATAGCAGCCCTGTATAACATAGGCAACCTATCAAGCAGCATTTTAGCCATAACTAACATGAGTGATGCAGAATATGCCACAGGTACAATCGAACAAGTTTCCTATTTGCCTTGTTTTAGCATACTATAAGTAAAAATATATACGCGGCTTTCTATAATTCTAAAATCATGCTGAAATAAAAATACTCTATATTTTTCTTAAATATAAAACCACGTGTTCCTTAGGAAATCGCATATGAATCTCGCTGCTTTTGAAGCTTTTATTAAAGTCATGGAAACAGGCTCGATTTCCTTGGCAGCCGATCAACTGTTTATTACTCAACCTGCTGTGACCAAACGTATTCACTGTTTAGAAGAGTATTTTGGGGTAACGCTATTTGAATCGGCAGGTCGTGGCATTCAGCCAACGCACACTGCGTATGCACTGTTGCCCAAAGTCAAAACTTGGCTGAATGAGCTCGGGGAAATGCACCATACTCTCAGTCATCAGCAAAGCAAAGTACAGGGGCGACTCAAAATAGGTACTAGCCATCATATTGGACTACACCACTTACCCCATCACTTAAAGCACTATGTACAGCAATACCCAGATGTCACTCTGGATGTGCATTTTGTCGACTCAGAACAGGCACATGAGCAGGTACTCGCAGGCGATTTGGAACTGGCTTTTTTAACCTTACCACCACAACTGGATGAACGCTTGCATTACCAACCCATCTGGAATGATCCTTTGGTATTTGTGGCGGCACCCTTTCATCCATTGGCGCATAAGCAGCAGCTCACACTCGAAGATTTAATGCGCTATCCAAGCCTACTGCCTGCGGCAAAAACCTATACCAGTCAAATTACCCTTGCTGCATTTGAGAAACAAGGGCTTAAACCCAAAGTCAGCATGAGTAACAATCCATTAGAATCTATCCGCATGCTAGTTTCGATTGGGCTAGGCTGGTCAGTATTGCCACTGACATTGGTCAATCAGGATTTACAACGACTCTCTTTGGAAATCGATATGCAGCGCCAATTGGGTCTGGTCTGGCATCCAGCACGCACGCAGTCACGCGCCATGCAGGCACTGATTGAAATGATGCAAAAACCATAAGTCTTTCAAATCACATCACGTATTTGGGTCATAAATTTATGAAAAATTATCTTTTACTCAAAGCGCAAAAAATCATGAAAGTATGCCTTTTCAGCGTGGCGTGTGTTTTTCTACTTATTTTAATGTTGATAAAACCGATGCGGGTGGCATTGGCTCACGAGCTCCCATTTTTATCTTGTCAGGGAAATGTCTGTGTCGATGACCCGCAGCAGCAAGACAAAGCTCAAAAACTATATAATCAGGCAATACAAGAAACACAACGTCAGGTGGGTAACTTTCATTCTCGCCCGACCATGGTGTTTTGTTCTATAGGAAAGTGTGCAGAAACTTTTGGAATGGAAAAAGCTGCCGCCAAAGCTGTCGGGAACTTAGGCACCGTCATTGCTCCACGAGGTTGGCAAGAATTTTATATTGTCCACGAACTGATTCACGACAGACAAGCCGAAGAATGGGGTAACCTTGCCATGCTGACCAAACCCAAATGGTTAATCGAAGGGATGGCATATACGCTAAGCAACGATCCACGCCCGAAACTTTCCCCACCTTTTGAACAATGGCGTATTGAATTTAAAAGCTGGTATCGATACCACCATCAAGATTTATGGCAAGCCAGTAAAAAAGTTAAATCAGACTAATATTGCTTAATCAGTCTGATCGTAGCTCATTCTCGCCTGTTCCAACTCGATTGGATACTTTCTAATTTAGATTGACCAGTCCTGAATTTCCCAAGACTGTTCTTTTGCAAGTTTTTCCAGACGGTCATCAGGATTAACTGCGATCGCATGGGTGGCATATTCAAGCAAGAAACGGTCATTAATTGAATCTGAGTATGCCCAAGACTCGTCTACCTCACGACCATCTAACCACTGCGCTAAACGAATCAATTTACCTTGCTGATAACATGCTGTACCTGCGACTTTGCCTGTGTATTGTCCGTCTTTCACTTCAGCATTGGTGGCTATAATTTCAGTGATACCAAACTCATGAAAAATCGGAGCCGTAATAAAGTCGCTGGTTGCCGTAATCCCGACAATCGCATGTCCTAAATCTTTATGCTTCTGAATCGCATCAAAGCCTTTTTGACGCATTTGTGGGCGAATGACTTTTTGCATAAACAGCTGATGCAAATCAGTTAAATACTGATTTGAATGTTTGGTCAAAAACTGAAATACAAATTCATTGTATGCAATCGGGTCAAGCTGCCCTGCTTTGTAGTCATCATAAAACTTATCATTCATTTGGCGATGATGCACGGGATCAACCAAGCCTTCATTCACTAAAAACTCACCCCAAGAATGGTCTGAGTCGGTATTTAACAGGGTATGATCAAGATCAAATAAAGCCAATTTCATGGAAATTCTCGTTAAAACTGAAAATTAAAGCAAAAAAATGTAAATCAGTTGCCGCTAATGCAAAGAAATTCGTTAAGATCATAGCAATTTTTAACAATATTCTGAGGTCTTTTTTTGTGTTGGATGCACAAATTTTGCCATCCCCGAAATAAAGACAATAAGATCTAACAAATTTAGGTAGCCAAATGATCGACTCTGAAGGTTTCCGACCCAATGTCGGGATCATTTTGGCAAACGAATATGGACAAGTGTTATGGGCAAAACGCATTGGACACAATGCATGGCAGTTTCCGCAAGGTGGTATCCAGACTGGAGAATCTCCTGAACAAGCGTTATACCGTGAGCTAAGAGAAGAAGTTGGCTTATTGCCAGAACACGTCCAAATCATTGCGCAAACCAAAGGCTGGTTGCGTTACCGTTTGCCACACCGATACATTCGCGCGGGCACAGACCCTGTGTGTATCGGTCAAAAACAGAAATGGTTTTTATTAAAGCTGACTGCATCAGCCCACAATATTCAGTTGGATCTCGCCGACCCACCTGAGTTTGATGAATGGCAATGGGTCAGTTATTGGTATCCATTAGGACAAGTCATCAACTTTAAACGAGATGTTTACCGAAAAGCCATGACTGAATTATGTAGCCAGTTACCCCACTAAAAAATAATTGAAAAAAGAATTTTTTAGTGAATGCTTTTCTCGTGGGTGGCTGCTATAAATAAATTAATAATTACTTATTATATAAATTGTTTTGGGAGTATGTAGTTATGTCGAACATGCAATTAGACACGCTCCGACGCATTGTCCAAGAGGTCAATGCAGCCGTGAGTTTGCATGAGTCATTAGACATTATGGTCAATCAGATTTCTGTGGCTATGGATGTCGATGTGTGTTCGATTTATTTACTCGATGAACGTAACCAGCGCTATGTCCTTATGGCAACTAAAGGCTTAAATCCCGAATCTGTTGGCAGTGTATCATTACAGGTCGGCGAAGGTCTGGTCGGTCTGGTTGGACAACGCGAAGAGATCGTGAACCTTGACAATGCTGCACAACATGAGCGTTACGCGTATTTCCCCGAAACAGGCGAAGAAATTTATAATTCATTTTTAGGTGTTCCTGTCATGTATCGCCGCAAGGTGATGGGTGTACTGGTGGTACAAAATGTAGAATCACAAGATTTTAGTGAAGCTGCTGAGTCGTTCTTGGTCACCCTATGCGCGCAGCTTTCAGGCGTAATTGCCCATGCACATGCAGTCGGGAACATTGATGTATTTCGTAAGCCAAGTAATATCTCCAATTACAAAACCTTCCAAGGCGTCTCAGGTGCAGGCGGTGTAGCTTTAGGTCGCGCCATTATTTTGTATCCTGCGGCAGATTTATCCTCTGTGCCTGAGCGTGAAGCTGAGAGCATTCCCGATGAACTCAAGCTACTTGATCATGCCGTTGCTAATGTTCGCAGTGAAATTCAGTCACTTGATGAAAAAATGCAAGATTCACTCATGTCGGAAGAACGTGCGCTGTTTAGTGTGTTCTTACGCATGCTGGATGAAAATGCCTTACCTGCAGAAATTAAAGAACTGATTCGCGATGGAAATTGGGCACAAGGTGCGGTCAAAAAAGTCATCGACAAACATATTGCCTTGTTTGCGCAAATGGAAGATGACTATTTGCGTGAACGGGTGTCCGACCTTAAAGACTTAGGGCGACGTATTTTAGCCTCATTGCAAGAAGCCGATGCTGGTCATCGCGAACTCAGCTCAGACAGTATTTTAATTGGTGATGAAATCAGTACCGCAGCACTGGTTGAACTACCAATGGATAAAATCGCAGCAATTGTGACAAGTGAAGGTGCTGCAAATTCACATATGGTCATTGTCGCGCGTGCTTTAGGTATTCCAACTGTTGTCGGTGTCACAGAATTACCGATCAACACCATTGATGATGTCGAGATGATTGTTGACGCGTATCAGGGACGGGTTTTTGTCAATCCGCCACGTCGCCTGCGTCAGCGCTACAAAGAAATTCAAAAAGAAGAAGAGCAGATCGCCAAAGATCTGAAACAGTACGAAACTAAGGAGACCATTACGCCTGATGGTGTTCCTGTTCTGTTATTTGTCAATACAGGTCTGATGATTGATGTGGTTCGTGGCGTACAGCGTGGCGCTAAAGGTGTCGGGCTGTATCGCTCTGAAATTCCATTTATGCTACGTGATCGCTTCCCTGGCGAAGAAGAGCAACGGGCCATTTATCGGCAACAGCTCAGTCACTTTGCCAACAAACCTGTCACCATGCGCACCCTAGACATTGGCGCAGATAAAGACCTGCCTTACTTCAGCATAGATGAAGAAAACTCGGCACTGGGCTGGCGTGGGTTGCGTTTTACCCTTGACCATCCTGAAATTTTCTCGGCGCAAATTCGTGCCATGCTCAAAGCCAGTATTGGCTTAAATAACCTGCATATTTTACTGCCAATGGTCACCAGTGTCAGTGAAGTTGAAGAAGTGTTGTACCTACTTGAGCGCGACTGGGTCGCAGTTCAGGAAGAAGAGCAGGTCAAAATCAACAAGCCAAAAATTGGGATTATGGTAGAAGTGCCAAGTGTCCTCTTGCAAATCGATGAGTTTGCACCACTGGTGGATTTCTTCTCAGTCGGTTCAAATGACTTGATTCAGTATTTACTCGCTGTTGACCGCAACAACCCGCATGTCTCAAGTGTATATTCACATTTTCACCCTGCAATTTTACGAGCGCTATGTCGTTTGGTTAAAGAGTGTCACAAGTACGAAAAACCAATCAGTATTTGTGGGGAAATGGCGGGAGATCCTTTATCAGCGATTTTGCTGATGGCGATGGGTTTCAATACCTTATCGATGAGCTCAAGTAATATTTTGCGGGTACGTAAAGCGATTTGTCATGTGCCGATGAGTGATGCACAGGAATTATTAGATCATGTTTTACAACTGAATAATCCGTTACTGATTAAGAGTTGGTTAGAATATTATTTTAGAAATCATGGTCTTGCAGATATGGTTAAAACTAATCGTCTGGTCAATGTCTAATTT
The DNA here is from genome assembly GCF_054454555.1 of Acinetobacter sp. ANC 4636. Classification (NCBI taxonomy): domain Bacteria; kingdom Pseudomonadati; phylum Pseudomonadota; class Gammaproteobacteria; order Moraxellales; family Moraxellaceae; genus Acinetobacter; species Acinetobacter sp. ANC 4636. Next base: position 87,615 of record NZ_JBTKVD010000002.1, read on the forward strand.
TTAGCAAAACTGCATGTCAAACAGGCATAAAAAAGGGCGATAATCTTCAGAATATCGCCCTTTTTTGTGTTTGCTATAGCCTCGTTTCGCATTTTTCTTTCGATCAACAAACACCTGACTCTGATTGAACTCATGCATGTGTTTTGCCACCAGATTATTAATCACAACTTCTGGCTGTTGCTTGCGTTTTGCCATTCAATTTACCTCTATGACTCTACTTTTTTTTGCGCTTTGCGGGCTAAATTTAACACAAATTACCCTGAGCATTGTAAATAATTACTTCTCTACAATGTGCCTGAAAAAACTTCTGATGCTCCATAAAAAATGCCAGTTATGATCACTGGCATTTTTTACAAAAACAATTCAGACTTATTTTTTCACATCAAAGCGGTCGGCATTCATGACTTTATTCCACGCTGCAATAAAGTCATGCACAAATTTTTCCTTGTTATCGTCCTGTGCATAAACTTCTGCATAAGAACGCAAAATCGAATTTGAACCGAATACCAAATCAACGCGGGTGGCTGTCCATTTGACTGCACCAGTTTTACGATCGCGAATTTCGTACAGGTTTTTACCTACAGGTTTCCATGTATTTTCCATGTCGGTCAAATTCACAAAGAAATCATTGCTCAAGACCCCGACACGATCAGTAAATACGCCTTCTTTCGCGCCCGCATAGTTGGTTCCAAGTACACGCATTCCACCGATCAACACCGTCATTTCAGGGGCAGTCAACCCCATCAACTGAGTACGATCCAGCAACATTTCTTCAGGTTGAACTGCATATTCCTGTTTTAACCAGTTACGGTAGCCATCGTGTTTTGGCTCTAAATCGGCAAATGAATACTCATCGGTCTGTTCTTGAGTCGCATCACCACGCCCTGAGGTAAATGGCACTTTGACAGCAAAGCCCGCCTCTTGTGCAGCTTTTTCGACCGCTGCGGTACCACCCAAAACGATCAGATCGGCAATACTGACTTTTTTGCTCAAACTCGCCTGAATTTCTTCGAGTTTTGCCAAGACTTTGTGTAATCGTTCTGGTTCATTTCCAACCCAGTCTTTTTGTGGTGACAAACGGATGCGTGCACCATTGGCACCACCACGAAAATCAGAGCCACGATAAGTTCGTGCGCTGCCCCATGCGGTATTAATTAATTCGCTACGGGTTAAACCGCTGTTGAGTAATTTAGCTTTTAACTCATCAATTTCTGCTTCAGTTAAAGTGTAATCAACACTTGGTACAGGGTCTTGCCAGATCAAATCTTCTGCTGGCACATCTGCACCCAGATAACGAGTTTTCGGTCCCATGTCGCGATGGGTCAATTTAAACCATGCTCGCGCAAAGACTTCAGCAAAATAAGCAGGATCATGATAAAAGCGTTCCGCAATTTTACGGTATTCAGGATCCATTTTGAGTGCCATATCGGCATCGGTCATAATCGGATTACGGCGCACATTTGGGTTATGAGCATCAACAGGCTTATCTTGTTCTTTAATATTGATCGGTTCCCATTGATGTGCACCCGCTGGGCTTTTACGTTGCTCCCAATCATAAGTAAACAGCAGATAAAAGAATTCATTATCCCATTTGGTTGGATGGGTTGTCCAAGCACCTTCTATCCCACTAACCATGGTATTGCAGCCATTGCCTGTGCCTTCAGGGTTATGCCAGCCTAGCCCCTGAAATTCGACGTCAGCAGCTTCAGTATTGGCGCCTAACAATTCAGCTTTGCCATTACCATGGGCTTTACCCACCGTATGCCCACCTGCGGTTAAAGCCACGGTTTCTTCGTCATTCATTGCCATACGGTCAAACGTAGTGCGCATATCCTGTGCAGTTTTTAATGGATCAGGATGACCATCCACTCCTTCTGGATTGACATAAATCAATCCCATCTGTACCGAAGCCAGAGGGTTTTCCAGTGTTGTGCGGTCTTGATCATCGTCATAACGGTTTTTGGTGGCATCCAGCCATTTACGTTCTTCGCCCCAATAAATGTCTTTTTCAGGGTGCCAGATATCTAAACGACCACCGCCAAAGCCAAAGGTTTTTAGACCAGCAACTTCATAGGCAACCGTTCCTGCGAGAACAATCAGGTCACCCCAGGAAATTTTATTGCCATATTTTCTTTTGATCGGCCAGAGTAACCGACGACCTTTATCGGTATTGACGTTATCAGGCCAACTGTTCAATGGAGCAAAGCGCTGGTTGCCTGTATTGGCTCCACCACGTCCGTCCTGCTTGCGATAAGTTCCCGCCAAATGCCATGCGGTACGTACCATCATGCCGATGTAACTACCATAATCCGAAGGCCACCAATCCTGACTGCTATTGATTAAATCTCTTAAATCTTTTTTTACTGCGTCAAGATCAAGCTGTGCAAAAGCTGCAGCATAATCAAAATCAGGATCCATCGGATTGGTTTTTTTATCGTGCTGAGAAAGAATGTCTAAATTGAGCGAATTTGGCCACCAATCTGTATTTGAGCTGGCTAACGATGTATTTGCACCGTGTGCAAATGGGCACTTCCCTGTTGAAGCTTGTGATTTCTTATCCATTTCTAATCTCCGAATTCAATAACCTGGTTTGATTATTGTTTCAATGTTTTTAGCTATTCTACGTTTATCAAGATAGCGGTTTTTTTATTCCAGCTAAAGCTGATTTAACTAATCAAAACAATCGAAATCTTCTATTTAAACCAAACAAATAAAAGGATGAACAAGGAGCGCTTTTGCTAGGAACTGAACTCATTGCTTCGTATACAAAAAATGATTTTTTATTGAGAGATCGTCTTACGGCGACATTACGATCAGGTCGAGTTTTTTGTTGATATGGCTTGCATGCGCTACTCATGCCAATCGTAAAATCATGCAAAATACTTTAAGAAAATCAAAAAATAGAATAAATACTCAGGCTAAAAATGATATGAAAAACATCCTTCAGCAACATGACATCATCTTATTTGATACGATTGGCGTAACCTGTAATGACTGTGGCTAGGTAGTATTTACATTCGAGAAAAGCGATCGTTATATTTTTGGAACATTCAATTCATGAACCCTAAACTACAACTCCAAAACACACAACGTCTGATCCAGTATAGTCTTGCTGCGCTTTGGATCTATCAAGGTCTGATTCCCAAAGTTTTATTTCAATCTGCTGGCGAAATTCAGATCTGGCAGTCTATCGGCTTTGAGCCAACACTCGCGAAAATCTGTGTGGCACTCTCAGGTCTGGTCGAAATTCTGTTTGGTGCTACATTTTTGCTGTGGCATACAAGCCGTATTGTGCATCGACTCAATATTGTTGGACTCGCTGGATTATTGCTACTAATTACAATGACAGACCCGTCTCAACTCAGCAGTGCATTTAACCCTGTGATCATGAATAGTGCCATGATCATTCTGTCTATTGTTGCTCTGCAACTTTTAGATTTAAATCAAACACTAACCTAAAAAACTAAACCAGCATACGACGCCCTTCCTTAATACAATAAAAAGGATTCATAAGTTTGGAAGAATGTTTAATCGCATATTCTAAATGGGCTTCAGGCTCATCCCGTTGTTCATCGGTGAGCTGAAAAGTGCGGTAGTGAATCGCCAAAGAACGCTGAGCATGTAAATCACCATGTGCTTTTAATGCATCTTGTGGGTTCATATGCATATAATGCAAAACATGGCGAGGTTCATATGCACCTATTGGCAATAAAGCGATACGTGGCGCGCCAAAACGAGCATGGATCTGTTTAAAATGTCCTGCATAGCCTGTATCTCCTGCAAAAAAACAATACTGCTTACGCAACTTTAAACAAAATCCCCCCCACAAAGCACGATTCTGATCACGCAGCCCCCGCCCTGAGCCATGCTGAGCAGGCGTGTAAACAATCTCAAAATCATCCAGTTGTACCGACTGCCACCAGTCAAGTTCAATCACATGAAAAAATTTTGGCAAATACCAAGCATTGCCCAGTCCAGTGTAAATCGGCATATTAAAACGCTTATGCAGCCAATTTAGCGTGGCTAAATCCATATGGTCATAATGATTATGACTCAACAATACTGCGTGAATATGCGGTAATTGCTCCAAAGCAATCCCGGCAGGACAAACCCGACGTGGCCCAGAACCTTGTTTATGGCTAGCAAACTCAGCCCAAACGGGATCTGTCAGGAAATTATACGGGCCTATCTGAATCAGCACTGTCGCATGCCCAACAAACCAGACTTTCCACTGGTTCAGATCCGCATTGGGTTGATCATGTGGCAACTCCCGAGTAACCGAGCTGAATTGTTGAAACTCATGATCACGGTTAACATTCCAAGTCAATGCACGGCGCGTTGCTAGCCATTTGAATAGACTAAACTTAATCCCTTGTGGTTCTGGTGTTTGATTATGAAATTGTCCTGCATGAAACTGTGGTGACTCAAAATCCAGCTTCGGCTGCAAGAAAGTATGCGGCCAACAATTTTGAGTTGGCAATTCATAGTGCAATGCTGTTGTTCTATCCATAGGGCTTACAATATAAAAAATGAATCTGTCTGCTGTGCCACATTGTCAATATATCCTCTACCCGATACAGAGGAAACAGGTTTGAGAGAATTGTTGAAAATTTATTCTGCCCTAGATCATATACAGGGTTTAAATCAATTTTTCTTTTTATTTTTGTATTGTTTTCTACATTTCAAACGCAGCGCTTTCGATTATACTGCTAGGCCATAGACAAAAGTGCTTGAGAATTGGATTGGTTAATGGAACTACGCCATCTTCGATATTTTATTACCGTTGCAGAAGAACTTAATTTTAGTAAAGCAGCATTGAAACTGTACACTGCCCAGCCCTCATTAAGCCAGCAAATCAAAGACTTAGAAGATGAAATTGGTGTCAAACTTCTCAATCGTACCAAACGTAAAGTCGAACTCACCGAGGAAGGTGCTATCTTTCTGGAACAGGCGCGTTTAACCATTGCCCAGGCAGAAAAGGCCGTTCGGCTGGCACGTGAAGCGCATTTGTCCAAACAGCAGATTTTAAAAATTGGCTTCATTACCACGGCTGAAGTTCGGGTTTTTCCTAAAATCTTGCCCAATTTGCGTATGCTCTACCCAAATATTAAAGTCGATTTACAGATTCTCAACGGGAATGACCAGTATCGGGCTTTAAAAAAAGGCGATCTGGATATTGTGTTCTCTCGTCAGTCTTTTGATGATCCCGAGATTGCAAACTTTGTAGTTTTACAAGATACGCTGGCACTATTTTTAGCAAAACAGCATCCACTTGCCGCGCTGGAAACCATTCCACTACAGGCGCTCAATGATGTGAACTTGATTATGTCCAAAGCCAGTGCTTACGGCATCATGAATCAGGCCATTCTAGCATTTTTCAAACAGCACAATATTCAACCACACATTGAAGAAAAAACTGAAAATATGGTAGAAAATATTGCCGAAATTGAACAGGGAATGAGTTGTTCAATCTTGCCACAATATCTTGACCCATTTATCAAGCTAGATCACGTTGCAGTTCGTCAACTCGAATGTGATTTACCAACACTTGACCTGTATGTCAGTCACCGCAAACATAATAACAATGCGGCTGTTGAGAAGTTTCTCTCGGTTCTTGCCCAGCAATTTGACTTAGCAATGAATTAAAAAAAATGGGCTAAAATCAAATTTAGCCCATTTTGCCCCTTCTCTTTAAACTTGTGTCTTTAGTTCATGGCTGAGCCTGCGGATGCTTCACCCATAAGTGCCAAAAACTTTTGATAACTTGGTCTTTGTTTTACGCTGTCTAAATAACGCATTATTGATGGATGAGATTGCAACGTCCCGATTTTTAATTGCCAAAATAGTGATGCAGCAACCAGAATATCTGCTGTAGTAAACTGTGAACCACATAAAAATGGCGCTGCTTCATCCAAGCCCTGAATCAGCGCATGATAAGCATCTTGATCATCACCATAGCTCACAAACATTTTTTGATCTGGCTGGATGTGTAAACCTCGCATTTTATCTACAGTTAAAGATTCCCACGGGCCAGAGATAAAAAATAACCAGCGGTAATACACGCCTCGTTTTAGATCACTCAACGCAGGAGCTAATTGTTTTTCAGCAAATTTATCAGTCAAATATGCACAGATAGCGCCAAGTTCATAGATCACGACAGCATCATCTACAAGTGTCGGGACCTTACCAAATGGATTGATTTTTAAATATTCGGGTGCTTTCATAGTGGTGTTATAGGCAAGCTCAATACGCTCATATTCAACCCCCAGTTCCAAGAATAACCACTCGACCACGACACCACGTGATTGCTGATTGGTATACAGTTTAAGTGCCATTTCTATATTTCCTTGTTTATTGGTCTTATTCAAATATAGAGGACGAGATTGTCAGTTTTTGTCAGGAGTCGAATAATGTTTTTCCTGTTCCCACCATTGGCGAAATAGCTGCTGTTTAAACTGAGGATAGACGTCCTGACTCAAAACTAACTGCCGTACCCGATCAACCCTAAAATTACGAAATGCTTGTCGCAATTCACACCAAGCAGCAACCACAATTTTGTCGTTAAAATATCCCATCGCAAACGGCCATAAGGTTCTGATACTTTCGTTTTTTTGTTCATCGATATACGTTACCGAAATTTTGACTTGCTGCCGAATCGCCATCCGAATTTGTTCCAATATTTGCATATCGACAGGTAGCCACACATTAAAAGCCCTTAATGTTGTTTGCTCCATAAAATGCTGTCGATGTTTGGGCAATACTGCATCTAATTTCGCTAAAACCGCATTTGAGGCCAATTGTAATGATTGATCAGGCACGCTCTTCAACCAATACAATGCAAGAAAAATAGCTTCAATTTCTGTCTCATCCAATGTCATGGGCGGCAATAAAAAATCTTCTTTTAATTGAAAGCCCAGTCCTGCGGCAGCTTCAATTCGCACACCTTGCGCTCTTAAAGTTTCAATATCACGATACACACTACGCACGCTAATCTGTAGGTGTTCGGCAAGGGTTTGCGCAGTGACAGGGTGACGATATTCTCTTAAGCGCTGTAAAAGGTTCAGCAAACGAATGGAACGACTCATAATTTTCCTATTTTTATTATGAATAATGAGGAATCAAGGTTCCTCATTATCTATGAAATCATTTCAATGCTTTTAATCAATACATGTTGAATAAAATGATGGCTTCACCCATTTTCTAAGCAAAATCCACCAAATAATGATGCAAAGCCGTGACATCATCGGCAATCATTAACGGTTTATATTGTTGTAATACATCTACCGAATGCACACCATAACTGACACCCACACGCGGCATTTCGATATTTTGCGCCATCTGCAAATCATAGCTTGAATCCCCAACCATAATCGCCTGTTCAGGAGCAACGCCTGTATAGGATAGAATTTCCTGTAGCATTTGAGGATGCGGCTTAGACTGCGTTTCACTGGCAGCACGGGTGATATCGAACAAGTCCTGACTCTGGGTTTTTGCCAACACCCGATCTAAACCACGACGACTTTTCCCCGTTGCGACTGCCAATTTAAAGCCACGCTGCTTCAAATCATGCAGCATATCACTGACTCCATCGAACCACTGATCAGCTTGCGAATGTGCCACATAATGCTCTGCATAACTGTCCAAAATCGCAGAATGCAATTCGGGTACGTCAGGAAACAGGGTTTGCATTACCTCAGGTAATCCCAAGCCAATAATGCTTTTTGCAGCATCATCACTGAGTGGTTGCTGATGCTGCTGAGCCGCGAATTGTAAACTTGCCACAATTTGCCCAACCGAATTAAATAACGTACCATCCCAATCAAAAATTACCAATTGTTTCTGCACATTAAGCTCCTTTCGCCAGTTCTTTAAGCAATTGCTGCATATCCTCTGGCAATTCAGCTTCAATCACAGGGTAATTTGGAATTTCTAATCGCATGGCATGTAGACACAAACGACGTGCTTCAGGGCCATTATAAGGCGTGGTATGTCCGTATTTATCGTCTCCAACCAACGGATGCCCGATGCTCTGACCATGCACACGAATCTGGTGAGTACGTCCAGATAAAGGCGATGCATGTACCAAAGTCGCCTGTTTAAAACGCTGTGCCACTTTCCACACAGTTTGGCTTGGTTTGCCTTCTTTGGAAACGCGCACACGACGCTCGCCATTGGCAAGTTCATAGCGTAACAATGGCGCATCAATCAGTTGCTTATCGAGACTGACTTGCCCTTTGACAATCGCGGCATAAGTTTTTTGAATTTTATGCTCACGCAATAAATCCTGTAAATGCTTCAACGTACTACGTTTTTTACTGATCATCACCAAACCTGAAGTGTCACGGTCAATGCGATGAATCAGCTCCAGATATTTTTTACCTGTTGCCGTGCGTAAAGCCTCAATCAGCCCATACGCCATGCCACTACCGCCATGCACCGCAATCCCTGAAGGCTTGTTCACGACCAATAAACCTTCATCTTCATATACCACACGGCTAAGCAGACTTTGTGCAACACCATCACTGACGGGAACATCGCTTTCTTGTTTTTGTTCATAGCGAATCGGCGCAACTCGAACTTGATCACCAATTTCTAGGCGGGTTTCAGCTTTAATGCGTTTTTTATTGACCCGAACCTGACTTTCACGGATTAAACGGTAAATACGGCTTTTCGGCACACCTTTGAGTCGTGTAAATAAAAAATTGTCAACACGTTGCCCTGCTTGATGCTCAGTTACCTCAAACCAGGTCACACTTTGCCATTCTTGGTTGGTATTCATACAACTCGTTGAACCTTAAAATACTAGAATATGATTGAAAAATGATCGAATAAACTATTCTTTTCACAATAAACTTAAGCTTAGCCCATAGGCAGATGCCACAAGGTTTGATATAGTCAGCGCACGGATACCACCGTAAGTGAGTAAAATTGTCTACCATTTCAAAATAATGAAAGGTAGATCTCAGCTGAAACTCGGAAAGGTCCCAAAAGAATATGCCGCGCCGAAGGCTTATTATATCGGCAAAATTGTAGGCTGTTGCGTTAATTTGTACTTTATGCACGCAAAACAGCCTACCCCAAAAAATATGTCGCTAGTCTAGGCTAGTTATTAAACGTAAACTGAAACACATCAGACAAGTCTCCTGATGTCAAACTCAGGTCTCAGCGTTCGATGTATTGGATCTGTATGGCATGGCACGGATACGATGAACATTCCGTATACCAAGTGTTCTAAAAACACCACCTGCTGCATACAGATAAAGTTTTACATCCAATACACCGTCTGAGAACCCGTGAATCTTCAGGTGATTTTAGTCGATTAAGGATTAATGCAGTTTTGCATATTTATATGAATGAATCAGACACCAACCCTTAAGTTGGCATAAGCGAGTGCGTGTGAACTCTACGTCACTCTTAAGATTCTTCATCATAAATACGCCACTGCAACAGACTTGTCGTTGTGCTTCAACGATTAGGTATTACACCCATGAAACGCATGTTGATCAATGCAACACATGCCGAAGAAGTTCGTGTTGCACTCATTACTGGTCATCGTTTATACGATTTTGACCTCGAAAACCGTACCCGTGAACAAAAAAAATCAAATATCTATAAAGGTCATGTCACCCGCGTAGAACCATCACTTGAAGCTGTATTTGTTGAATACGGCGCAGGTCGTCAAGGTTTCCTGTCTATGCGCGAAATCGCACGCAGTTACCTCAATAGTGACCCACGTGAAAACAACAACATTCGCGAACTGATCAGTGAAGGTACTGAACTCTTAGTTCAAGTAGAAAAAGAAGAACGTGGCAACAAAGGTGCTGCTCTTTCTACCTATATTTCACTGGCAGGTCGTTATTTGGTTCTCATGCCAAACAACCCAAAAGGTGGTGGCATTAGCCGTCAAATTTCAGGTTCTGTGCGTGAAGAACTTAAAGAAAGACTAGCTTCACTCAATGTACCGCGTGGCATGAGTGTAATTGTGCGTACTGCTGGTATTGGCCGCAGCCAAGAAGAATTGCAACTGGACTTACAACACCTACTGGATCTTTGGGCGCAAATTCAAAGCACTGCCAGTTCTGGCCCATCACCAATGTTAGTCCATCAAGAAGCGGGTGTTGTGACCCGTGCGATTCGTGATTACTTGCGTGATGATGTTGCGGAAATTTTAATTGATAGCGAACAAGCATTTAACGAAGCGTATAACTTTGTTAAAGCAGTTATGCCACGCCAACTCGATAAGTTAAAAACTTATACTTTAAATGAACCATTATTCGCACACTTCGGTATTGAAAGCCAAATTCAAACCGCTTACGAACGTGAAGTGAAGTTACCGTCTGGTGGTTCGATTGTGATTGACCAAACTGAAGCTTTAGTGTCGATCGACATTAACTCAGCAAAATCAACTCGCGGTCACGATGTTGAAGAAACCGCATTAAATACCAACGTTGAAGCGGCTGAAGAAATTGCACGTCAGCTACGCTTGCGTGATATTGGCGGTTTAGTGGTCATTGACTTTATCGACATGACCAAAGACCGTAACCAGCGTGTCGTTGAAGCAAAACTTCGTGAAGCCACTCAAAGCGACCGCGCGCGTATCCAGTTTGGACAGTTGTCACGTTTTGGCTTAATGGAAATGAGTCGTCAGCGTTTACGCCCATCTCTAGAAGAAGCAACGGGTTACGTTTGCCCACGCTGTCACGGTACAGGTATGGTACGTGACTTACGCTCTCTTTCACTCTCTATCATGCGTAAAATCGAAGAGATTGCGTTACGTGAGCGCCATGGTGAAGTTCAGGTTGAAGTGCCTGTCGAAATTGCAGCGTTCTTGCTCAATGAAAAACGCCACAGCCTCGTTTATCTTGAACAGACTTCAAATGTGCGCGTTACTGTATTGCCTCATCCGCATTTAGAAACTCCACATTATGAAATTCAGTACAATCCTGAAGGCTTTGCACCGACGAGCTATGAGCGTACTGAAGCGACCCGCTCAAGTGAAAAAGAACTGGGGTATGAATCTTCTGACTGGCATTTGGAAGATGAACATCCTGCACCAGCTCAAGCGATTGAAAGCAAAAAGCACACAGCAGCTGTTCAGAATATTGCTGAAGTTGTGCAACAACCTGCACCCGTTGTACAGAAAAACCTTCATGCCAATAGCCCATGTGCATGGCTAGAAAACCTGTTTGTTCAAAAACAGGCTCAAACTACTGATCAATCACGCTCTGCAAATAATGCTGCAGCAGCAATTGAACAGATGGTCAATAATGGCGCTGTTAGCCGTGGTCAATTTGGTCAAATACAGACTGCTCCTGTAACCACAATGACAGAGCCAGCAACTGCAGTTGTTACACCAACCAATAATAATGCTTATCTTTCATCACCTTCTGTGGTTTCAACCAATAAACCAGAAAAACGTGAATTCATCGAGAAGGAAGATAAAGGACCTCGCAGTAATAACAATAATAAAAAACAACGTAACAAGCATAAAGAACCTCGTGAACAGCAAGTTGCTGATCAGAACCTGAATCAAAATCAGGTTCATGAAGAAGTTGTACAGTTGTCACGTCAGGAAATGCGCGACCTAAAACGCCAACAAAAACGTCAGCAACAAGAGCAGAATTTTACTGAACAAACTACCAGTGAACCTGCTGCTGCCGTTCCGCGTCGCGACCGTAACCAACCACGCCCACAACGTCCAAATCGCCAGCGCGATACAAGCGTTTTGAACGTGGAACCAGCAGCAACCGTAAATAACACCCCTACTGTAGCTGCTACGACTCCAACTGAAGTTAAAGTCAATCTGGTTGATGTACCTCGTACACAAGAAACAGCGACGGCTTTGCTCGTTAATGTTGAACAGGAAACACGCGAAATTGTGGCACTACATGCCCAACAAGCGCGACCAGTACCTGCACAAAAGGCAGCGGTTGTTGCTGTATCTGAACAACCTGCACCTGTTCAGGCCGCTCAAGTAGAGCAACCTGTACCTGCTGTAGCAAATGTTGCTACTCCTGAAGAAAAGACGCTTGAAAGCAAGCCGACTACTCCAGCAGAAGTAAAACGTGCCAGCAACGATCCACGTATGCGCCGTCGCCAACAACGTGAAGCAAAAGCCAATGCTGCTCCGACAATCAAGCTCAACCCAAGCCAAGTTCCGGCATTGGCTCAATACAACGTAGGCAGCTTGATTCGTCAGGTGTACGGTGAAGATTGTACAGTGCTGATTGAACAGTTTGGTCTTGTACCAACCTTCAACCGTGCATTGCTCAAATTTACTGAGCAATATGTCAGCAGTTTAGCTGAGCAACAACCGACTCAAGTAGAAGCTGAGAAAAAACCTGTTACTCGTGACGTTGAGTTACCAAGCAAGGTTACTTCGGAAGCTGAGCCTGTAGACGTTCTGCCGCTTATTCCACCAAAAGCACCACAAGTTCGTGTTGCCAATGATCCACGTGAGCGTCGCCGTTTGGCAAAACAAGCCGCAGAACTGGCAAAAGTTCAGCATTTGCAAGAACAGCCAGAAGTTACGGCTAGCGTCACAGCTGAAGTAGCTGAAGCTGTAGAGCCTACAGTGATCGAAGCAGCAGTAGCTGTTGTAGAGACGCCAGTAGCTGTAGAAGAAACAGTTGAAACAGTCACCGTTGCTCCAGCAAGCGAAGAAGTAGTAGTTAAAGAAGAAACTACTGTAGCAACGGCTGAGGTTGAAGCTGTTGAAGCTGTTGAAGCTGTTGAAGCTGTTGAAGCTAAAGCTGATGCCGAAACAGAAGAAAACGCAACAAAACAAAGTAAAGACAAAGCGGCAGCTCGCCCACGTCGCCCACGTGGTCGTCCACCGAAAAAAGTGACTCCAACCACACCGACAGAATAAGTTTTCATTGTTTAAACCGCTTCCTTCGAGAAGCGGTTTTTACGTTAAGGCGTCGACTGTACGCTCCTTTCCATCTGCCGCAAACGTAGGAACATTATGAAACAATCTTCTACAGATATGATCGGATTGCGTGACATCTTCCACAAAATTCCTCAAATCGTACCTAAATTGCCACATATTCTTTCTGGGTTAAAACAGGCCTATCTACATGGTCAAAAAACCCCAATAGGTCTGGCGGTTGCCTTTGAAAAAATGGCTCAACATTACCCTGAGCGCCCTGCTGTATTATTTGAACAACAATCCCTGAGTTATCAGCAACTCAACCAGTGGGCAAACCAGATCGGGCATTATTTCCTTGCACAAGGTATTCAAAAGGGCGATGTCATTGCCTTAATGTTGAGTAACCGTCCAGAATTTTTCGCCAGCATTTTGGCACTGGCAAAAATCGGTGCAATTGCCGCTCTAGTCAATACGTCGCAATCAGGCAAAGTTCTTAGCCATAGTATTCGGCTAGTACAACCCAAAGCCGTGATCGTAGGAGATGAATATCAACAGGTGTTTAATGCTATTCGCCATGAACTACATAGCGATGCTGTTCTATATTGGTTTGCAGATACAGAAACTCGCAAACAACCAGGCACAGCACCTGAAGGTTATCTCAATTTAGCACGCTGTGCCGATGCTTTTCCTGAATTCAATACGACGACAACCAAACATGTCTATGCCAAAGACGGGCTATTTTATATTTATACTTCTGGCACAACAGGCTTGCCCAAAGCGGTGATTTTTAACCATGGGCGCTGGGCACTAGCCTATGGAACCTATGGGCACATGCTCAATCTAAATTGCAATGATGTTCTCTATGCACCGTTACCCATGTACCACGCCACAGGTATTGTGGTGTGCTGGTGTGGAGTCATTGCTGGTGGCGCAGCACTGGCAACTCGACGCAAATATTCCACCAGTCAGTTTTGGCAAGATGTTGCAAAATTTAATGCTTCTGCACTGGGTTATGTTGGAGAAATCTGTCGATATTTACTCGATGCCCCCGTTTCTGCACAAGATCGCCAACACCGAGTCAGTAAAATGATTGGTAACGGCATGCGCCCGAATATCTGGCATGAGTTTAAACAGCGCTTTGGCGTTAGCGAAATTATGGAAATGTATGCTTCTAGTGAAGGTAACGTTGGATTTAGCAATTTGTTTAACTTTGACAACACGGTCGGTTTCTCACCTACACCCTTTGCGATTGTGCAATATGATCAAGAACAGAATCAACCCGTGCGCAACGCTCAAGGTTTTTGCCAAACTGTGCAAAAGGGCGAAGTAGGTTTATTGATTGGAAAAATTACCAAGCGCTCTCCATTTGATGGTTATACCGACACCGACAAAAACCATGCCGTGATTTTGCAAAATGTATTTAAAACAGGCGATGCGTATTTTAATACAGGTGATTTGATGCGCAATTTGGGCTTTCGTCATGCTCAGTTTGTTGACCGCTTGGGCGATACGTTCCGCTGGAAAGGTGAAAATGTCTCAACAGCAGAAGTTGAAGGGATTTTATGTGAACATCCATTGATTCATGATGCTGTGGTGTATGGAGTCGAAATTCCTCAAACCAATGGGCGTGCAGGGATGGCAAGTATTACCTTGAGTGCAGGAACGGTTTTGGCAGAAGTTGATTTGGCTAAACTTTGGCAAGATTTTAAACAGGTTCTGCCTGCTTATGCTGTGCCTGTTTTTTTACGCATTCATGAACAGCTTGAGACCACCAGCACTTTTAAATATCCGAAACAAAAATTAAAAAACCAAGGCTTTGATTTACAACAATCTGATGATCCGATTCTAGTTAACTTGCCAAATAGTCAGACCTACTGTGTGCTCACTCCTGAAATTTTTACCAACATTCAACAATATCACTATCGTTTTTAGCTTATTTTTTAGCTAAAACATGCAATTTTGAGGGTTTTGTAAACAATTGATTCATTTTCTTGCAAAATCCTCTTGCCATCGTTGAAGATCTTGCTACAATACGCTCCATCAAGACGATATGGGTCGTTAGCTCAGTTGGTAGAGCAGCGGACTTTTAATCCGTTGGTCCCGCGTTCGAGTCGCGGACGACCCACCATTTATCAGATTGATCCAATTTTGGGTCGTTAGCTCAGTTGGTAGAGCAGCGGACTTTTAATCCGTTGGTCCCGCGTTCGAGTCGCGGACGACCCACCAAGATTCTAAAAAATCCTTTCTTTCTGAGAGGATTTTTTTTGCCTAAAATTCTTTAAATCTATTTTTATTCACTCAATCCAAATTGAAATTTGAGATCAATTACTGACTCGTAGCAAATAATAATTCTTTAAAGTATACGGATGCCCATGCTCAAAGAAATATCTGTTGATTTCAAAATTACGCTGACTATCCATCATGATATTTCTTTTATGATCAATTAGATAATACAAACATAAATGTTCGTTGAAATACACCACAACATATTTTTTCTGATCTTCGGTGATCACTTTCCAACGAGCATGCTGATAATTCTGAGTTATGCGAGTATCAGCATAAACTTTACCAAAACTTTTAATCAATCGAAAAACGGATCCGTCGTCCATTAAGTTAATAATATATTCCACCGAACCCTGCTGTCCTACATCACAATGAGCAATTGGATCTTGGCAAGAGATGGTCACCATATAACGTCCGACCATGGATTTTTCTTGGTTATTCAAGACATCATGCTCTTCAGGCGGTGGAGTTTGCACAGGCATTACACTCTTCCCTGCTACATCTAAAAGCTTTTGCCCAGAAACATCATGCTGTAAAGGTAAACTTGCTCCCCTCGTCTGATGTGAGTGTGTCAATCCATCCGATGGAGAATGAGGGCTACAAGCAGCCAGTTGCCAAGCGCATTCAAGAATACATGCTAAATAAGTTATTGCTTTTATATAATCATTTAGCTGTTTCAACATAGGCTTGCCTTAGGAAGAATAAAGAGCTGTTAGGTGATAAAACAACTTCAGGCATTGTAATCAGAACGAGCATCCATTCTGTAAAAAATTACAGAAATTAACCCTTTTTTCTAAGCCTGCGAGTTGGAAAATGTATATTCAATCTCCATATATAAAATAGGACTTTATTAACAGTTTTTGCTAATATTGTGAAATTCTACTGCATAGATATAAACAGGAGACTGGCATGAGCAGCTCAGGGCTATACCGTTCAAGCAAACAACAAATCATTGCTGGTGTTATGGGGGGTATTGCTGAACGTTTTGGCTGGAATGCCAATGTAGTGCGTGTGCTATTTGTTTTAGTTTCTGTAATGAGTGCGGCATTTCCTGGCATCTTGATCTATATTATTTTATGGATTCTCATCCCAAAGCAGAAAAAAATATTTAATCCATCTATGCGTTACCAACAACCTATTCGCACCATACACGAAGAAAAATACCGTTAAATTTTAAAGTTTCACCACGATTTTTCCCCCGAAAATCGTGGTTTTTTTATGCTTGCTGTTTGAGCAACTGCTGCTGTAATGCGGCAATCATATCCGCACGGCTAATCATTCCAACCAAGTGCTGCTGCTCAACCACAGGAATATAATTAAACGAACGCTCAACAAAATACGGAATCAAATCAATCAAGGGTTGCTCAGGCTGCACAGTGACCACTTGGCGCTGCATAATCTGATAAACGAAATCCTCCCAAGGTGCACGCGGATCTGCTGCGCGCTGAAACCATTCCATCACTTCATAGAGTGCCAAGGTTCCCAGCAATTTCCCTGTTGCATCAACCACAGGTAAACTCATGAGGTTGACTTGCTTGAATTTGGCAAGTGCCTGCTGAATTGCATCTTGTGCATGCAGGGTAATCAGGTCACGACTCATGATATCACGACAGACATACGCCTGCGGTGAGCGCTGCTGGGCATGCTGTTGTGCCTGCAAGATAATGTCTTCTAACTGGTACTGACTGATATCTAGCAGTTCTGTCTGGTGTGCCAGAACATCTTGAATATCTTGCGGTTGAATGCCGACTTTTTGTGTTGGTGTCGGATCTTTACTTCGAGTATTGAGCTGTGCGGTCTGTGGATAGTGACGCCCGATACAACGGTTAAAAACGATTGCTATACCCAGCAACAACAAAGAATTTAATAAAACAGGATAAGCAATAAATTTAAATCCCAAGTGATGTACAGATGCTCCACCCAGTACAGCAGTCATGGCAACAGCACCACTCGGTGGGTGTAATGAATCCGTACTCATCATCACAAAGATTGCCAAAGCAACTGCCAGACTAAATGCCACCGTTGTTTCAGGAATGTATTGTGCACACAGCACCCCAATCAAGGCTGCGAGGGTATTCCCAACCACAATATTCCATGGCTGTGCCAATGGACTAGAAGGTACGGCAAACAACAATACCGACGATGCTCCCATTGGTGCGATATACCATGCGTTAAATTCGCCCAGTATCCACCAGCTTAGCCATGAAGAGACTGCTAACCCCAGCAATGCACCAAGCGCACAGAACATACGCTCTTTGACAGGCAAGAGTTTAAAATTCGGTTTGAGCCTCTCCAGATTGAAATGCATATTTTCCTATCCACGAACTTGCATGAGCCCCATATTATAGAAACCCAAACTTAAAGATGTATTTATTTTATATTTTATAAATATCAGTAAATCTGTTGATTGGCTGAAGGAAATATAGCGCCATTTAGCAGCCATTTGTCATACTGATCATTTCATTGAGCATCGGCAATTTTGCATAGAAGTCTTTGCCACTCACCCACAAAATCCTTATACTTAGGGACAATTTTTCTCATAATTCGTGGATGCTACATGAGTCGCGCCATCTCGCATATTGATACTTTTCAAGGCTTAATTCTTGCCTTACAAAATTACTGGGCCGAGCAAGGCTGTGTTGTTTTACAACCTTATGACATGGAAGTTGGCGCAGGGACATTCCACACGGCAACCTTCTTACGCGCCCTAGGTCCTGAAACTTGGAACGCGGCTTACGTACAGCCATCTCGCCGTCCGAAAGATGGTCGTTATGGTGAA
Source organism: Acinetobacter sp. ANC 4636 (assembly GCF_054454555.1). Classification (NCBI taxonomy): domain Bacteria; kingdom Pseudomonadati; phylum Pseudomonadota; class Gammaproteobacteria; order Moraxellales; family Moraxellaceae; genus Acinetobacter; species Acinetobacter sp. ANC 4636. Next base: position 105,548 of record NZ_JBTKVD010000002.1, read on the forward strand.
AACCCAAACCGCTTACAACATTATTATCAGTTCCAAGTCGTACTGAAGCCAAACCCAGACAACATTCAACAATTGTATCTGGACTCGCTCAAAGCGATTGGCATCGACACGCTTACCCACGACATTCGCTTTGTCGAAGACAACTGGGAATCACCAACTCTTGGCGCTTGGGGCTTGGGCTGGGAAGTCTGGCTCAACGGCATGGAAGTGACTCAGTTTACTTACTTCCAGCAAGTCGGCGGGATTGAATGTTACCCTGTAACGGGCGAAATCACTTATGGTCTGGAACGTCTTGCGATGTACTTGCAAGGGGTTGACTCGGTTTATGACTTGGTTTGGACCAAAGGTCCATTTGGCACAGTGACTTATGGTGATGTGTTCCATCAAAATGAAGTGGAACAATCGACCTATAACTTTGAATACGCACCTGTTGAAAAACTGTTTGAATTCTTCGATTTTTACGAATCCGAAGCTAACCGTCTGATTGAAGCTGAGCTGCCATTACCTGCGTATGAGCAAGTGATGAAAGCTTCTCATACCTTTAACTTGCTGGATGCACGTGGTGCAATTTCGGTGACTGAACGTCAGCGTTACATTTTACGTGTGCGGGCGTTGGCGCGTGCCATTGCACAAAGTTATGTCCAAGCACGTGCCAAGTTGGGCTTCCCAATGGCAGAGCCACATTTACGTGATGAAGTATTGGCACAGTTACAAGCACAAGCCGAAGCAGAAGCTGCAAAAACGGAGAACAAATAATGACTCAACATACTGTTTTATTTGAACTCGGCTGTGAAGAACTTCCCCCAAAAAGCTTAAAAACCTTGCGTGATGCCCTACAGGCAGAAACGGTTAAAGGCTTGCAAGAAGCAGGTTTAAACTTTGCTTCAATTGAAGCCTATGCTGCACCACGTCGTTTAGCTTTAAAAATTGTCAATGTCGATGGCGCACAGGCCGACTCGAAAAAACGCTTTGATGGCCCTGCTGTCCAAGCGGCTTATGATGCAGAAGGCAAACCAACCAAAGCTCTTGAAGGCTTTATGCGTGGTCAAGGCATTAGCGCTGAGCAAGTATCGACTTTCCAAACAGGTAAAGTTGAAAAAGTGTGTTATTACAAAGACATTCAAGGTCAAAGCCTAGATGTCCTTTTACCGCAAATCTTGCAAACTGCTTTGGATCGTTTACCGATTGCCAAACGTATGCGTTCAGCAGCAAGCCGTACCGAATTTGTTCGCCCTGTAAAATGGGTGGTATTGCTCAAAGATGATCAAGTCATTCCAGCGACCATTCAAGATCACCAAGCAGGTAACTTGAGTTATGGTCATCGTTTCCATGCACCTGAAGCGATCACTTTGGCAAATGCAGACGAATATTTACCAAAATTAAAAGCAGCGCATGTTGTGGCTTCTTTTGAAGAGCGCCAAGCAATCATTGATCAACAAGTCAAAGCACTTGCAGATGAGGTCAATGCGATTGCGATTGTGCCTGCTGACCTTCGTGATGAAGTCACGGCATTGGTAGAATGGCCTGTTGCACTTCGTGCAAGCTTCGAAGAACGCTTCCTTGCTGTACCTCAAGAGGCCTTAATTACCACCATGCAGGACAACCAAAAATATTTCTGCTTGGTCGACAGTGACAATAAGCTTCAACCTTACTTCATTACTGTTTCAAACATTGAGTCCAAAGATCCGGCTCAAATCATTGAAGGCAATGAAAAAGTGGTACGCCCGCGTTTGAGCGATGCTGAATTCTTCTTCTTGCAAGATCAAAAACAACCACTTGCATCTCGTAAAGCAAAATTAGCCAACATGGTGTTCCAAGCGGAGTTGGGTACACTTTGGGACAAATCAGAGCGTATCGCCAAGTTAGCTGTTGCACTTACACCAATTACTGGTGCAAATGCTCAAGATGCTGAAAAAGCTGCGCTTCTTGCAAAATGTGACTTAACTTCTGAATTGGTCGGTGAATTCCCTGAGCTTCAAGGGATTGCAGGCACTTACTATGCCCGTATTGAAGGCGAAAATGATGAGGTTGCAGAAGCGCTAGGCGAGCAGTACTTGCCAAAATTCGCAGGTGATGTTTTACCAAAAACTAAAACAGGCACAACGATTGCACTTGCTGACCGTTTAGATACGCTGGTTGGTATTTTTGGGATTGGACAAGCACCCACAGGTTCTAAAGACCCGTTTGCTCTTCGTCGTTCAGCGATTGGTATCTTACGTTTAATCATTGAAAATGAATTGGACGTAACCATCGAAGAATTGGTCAATCTTGCACTTCAAGGTTATGGCGAGATTGTCAAAGATCACGACAAGACTTTGGCTGATGCGGTTGCTTTCCTTGAAGGTCGTTACCGTGCTAAGTATGAAGACCAAGGTGTTGCCGTAGATGTACTGCAAGCAGTTCAAGCGTTATCACCAAAATCACCACTAGATTTTGACAAACGTGTCAATGCAGTAAACCACTTCCGCACATTACCTGAAGCAGCAGCTCTTGCAGCAGCCAACAAACGTGTTGCCAACATTCTTGCAAAAGAAGCAACACCTGAAGGTGGTGTGGTTGAAGCAAAACTAGTTGAAGATGCTGAAAAAGTATTATTTGCTGAGTTTTTGAAAATCATCCCAGTGGTCAAACCATTATTTGAGGCAAAAGAGTATACGGCTGCACTTTCTGCTTTAGCTACACTTCGTGCACCTGTAGATGCCTTCTTTGAAAGTGTAATGGTCATGGCTGAAGATGCTGATCTTAGAGCAAACCGTTTACTTATGCTTACCTTACTTCGCAACTTGTTTATGGAAGTGGCTGATGTCAGTGTGTTGCAGCACTAAAGTCTGATTTGCTTGAAGTTTAAACAAAACCCCGCTATAAAATGAGTGGGGTTTTATTTTGAGAATAAGAAATGGCTAAGCCACGTGTTTTTGTTAGTTCAACCTATTATGATTTAAAACATATTCGAGCATCTTTAAGCTTATTTATAGATTCTTTAGGATATGAATCTATTCTTTTTGAAAAAGGGCAAATTGCCTTTATTAGTGATGACCCATTAGATATCTCTTGTTATTCAGAAGCAGAAGCTGCTGATATATTTGTGTTAATTATCGGGGGACGTTATGGAGCACCTATTAGTACTGAACCCATGAATGAAAAACCGAATCAATATACAACTTATAACAGCATTACTCGAAAAGAATATGAAACAGCTAATGACAACCATATTCCGACATATATATTAATTGAAAAAGGTGTTTATGCTGAATACCAAACGTATAAACGGAATAAAAATAATGAGGACATTGAGTATGCACATGTAGACAGCGTTAATATTTTTAAATTAATTGATGATATTCACAAAAAACCTAACAATAACCCTATTTTTTCCTTTGAAAAATATAATGAAATTGAAGATTGGCTAAGAGAACAATGGGCAGGATTATTTAAAAATTTTCTAATTAAACAGGGAAATTCAAAGAAACTAGACTCTCTTCAAAATCAGATTAAACATTTAGAAGCATTAAATTCAACATTAAAGATCTATCTTGAAACATTAATGTTAGACAATAATGCAGATCAAAAGCAGGATATTATTAAACAGGAAAATAAAAAAATAATTGGATTATCAAATCTTGACAAATTAAAATCAAATAATTTTTTTAGATACCTATCTGATGAAATAAATTTTACAGATAAAAATATAATACAGTTTATTGAAGCTCTATCAAAAAGTACCAGTATTTCTGAATTTCTAAGTTCATTAAAAAATGATACCGATATTCAAATTTCAGAAGAAGAATACAATCTTCTTATGAAATTCACTAATTCTAAAGACCGATCCTTTATTCATGATCTAAATAGTTTACGTGAAATATTTGATTTACCCATATGGAAACCATAAATCGCTGAAAACAAAATAGATTTATTTATGAATCATTACTAACATAAATCAGGATGACTATTAAATTTCGTTATCCTATCGTATGAGTTTCTTCTCTTTCCCACCTATTTGTGCAATCTCATCCTAAAATGCTGAGTATCAACTGGATGAGATCTTGCGATGCGTTTAAGCCCAATCAAACTATTTTTATTGAGTAGTTGCCTTGTTGCAGCACCGTCAGTTTTTGCAATGACCGAAACTCAACCCAGCACTCCCAATGCGCCACTGCCTGATAACCCAAGTTTAGGGCGCGTGATTTTATATAAAACAGGGCAAACCATACAGCGTATAGGCAATGCTACACAGCGCGGTGCAGACAAAGCCTCAGATAAAATTCAGCAAAAATGGGATAACACCAAAGAATTTGGCGCAGAAAAAACCCAAGCCGTGCAGGAAAAAGCCAATGATGTACAACAAACTGCCGAGAAAAAATGGCAACAAGCCAAAGACGTGGTGACAGGAAACCGTAACGATACTTCTCCTGTCCCGATTGAACAAAAATCTTTAAGCCAACCCACCAGTAATTAATTCACTTGGCGAATGATTTTTCCAGAGATAAAGCCCTGCGCATTTTCAGTGAGTTGCTGGACAATGCGCTGACGGGCTTGCACACTGCCCCATGCCGAATGCGGGGTAATAATCAGATTGGGGATCATTGTATCCAACAAGAGATTACCCAGCTTGGGTGGCTCAACGGTTAAAACATCAGTTGCAGCACCTGCCAGTTTGCCGTGCTGTAAGGCATGTGCCAATGCTGCTTCATTGACAATACCACCGCGTGCAGTATTGACCAAAAATGCACTCGGTTTCATCAACGCCAGTTCTTTTTCAGCAATTAAATCTTTGGTGCTGTCATTCAGCGGACAATGCAAAGTCAGTACATCGACTTGTGGTAAAAGTTCTTCGAGTGACAAACGTCCTGCATGTTGACGATTCGGTAGATTCCCGACCAAGATCTTCATTCCCAACGCCTGTGCCAAACGAGCCACTTCCTGCCCCAGTTCGCCATAGCCGAGCACACCTAAGGTTTTACCTGACAACTCCACAATTGGAAAATCTAAAAAGCAGAACTGCTCTGCCTGTTGCCAGCGCCCCTGCTGCACTGCCTGATGGTATTTCAGCACATTGGTGGCCAATGCCAACATCAATGTCAGTGTATGCTGTGCCACCGATGCAGTGCCATAGCCCTGACAGTTACACACCACGATGCCCTGCGCCTGTGCTGCTTTTAAATCGACATTGTTGGTGCCTGTAGCAGAAATTAAAATCAGTTTCAGTTTTGGCAATTGCTGAATCGTTTCGGCAGTTAAAACCACTTTATTCACGATTGCGACTTCAGCATCGGCAAGGCGCGGCAAGACCTGCTCAGGCGTAGTTGCCTTATATAATTGTAACTCTGCAAAAGCAGCATCTAAGGGAGTAAAGTCCAAGTCATTTTGATCTAAACTGGCATAATCTAAAAATACTGCTTTTAAACCTGTCATGTGTCATCCCTTATTGTGTTTTTTAGAAAATTAAAACCTCACCTGAATTCAGTGAAAGTTTTTACTCAACATTAACGCTTTTAGTGACCTTGACCAATTGATTTCATATAAAAAAAGCAGAAAAACGGGTAGTTTTTCTGCCGAATGAGTCTATATATTCAAGACTATGCCAATATAAATTTCTCTTCATCGAGCAACGGCGGCTCAACAAAATAACAAATACCCAAACTATCACAGCGCATATTTTGCTCTTTATAGCTCAACACATAATATTCAGGGTATTTTTTCACGACAATTGGACTCATATCCATCGACAAGGCATCGTCTTCTTTGAACAGTTTCATGACACGACGATCATTCATTCCGACAATATAACGCTCATTGTTCAGTTCAATTTTGACAATACAACTCGATTTAATCAGCAATGGAATCAAATATTTATAATTCAGATGAATTGCTTCTTCAGGGTAACTTTCAATCTTGTTGCTAATAATATTAAACACAAGGAAATTACCATAGCAGTCTTGCAACTGCGTCGGATGATTGTCTTGTGGCAGATTGACCTTAATCCCGAGTTTTTGCAAATCCTGCTCAGTGACCTGACGGCGGCTCAACATAATTCGGGTAATAAGTTGCTTTAAGTTGGCATCGAGGTATTGATCCTCAAGCTGCAAATCATTACTACGTAAAATCCGTCCGAGCGCGGCACTATGGCGCGACAATAAATTATTAATCACCGTGCGATAGTAGAATTTGCTCTTTTTCTTGACCGTACGCATTTGCTGGTAAAAATAGTTTTTATTCCATGGATGACGAATAAAATCATTGAGCAAACTTGAGCTCGCCAAAACCGACAGCGCCTCATGCCCTGTAAATGGCAAGTGCAAGGTATGGAGCTGTGGCAAGATATGTTTGATTTTTAAATAATGTTCGCGGTCATTGGCATAGTATGGGTCATACACCACAATGTATTCACTGCCTGCGCAGACATCCTGCGTGGTGATGTGCATGTCCTGATGCAAACTTTCATCAAAAAACTCGGTATAACGGCGATCTTCAATTTCCTGCGGGTCAATGCTGTACTGCGGCACAAAAGCAATCACGCGGTTCATTTTCAGTAATTTAGAATATTTAATTGCCGCATAGCCCCCCATTGAACCACCATAACCGACCACTGTTTCAAACTGGTCCAGAATGGGTTGTACCGCGCTCATCATCGCCTGCATACTCGCCACAGGAAACCATGATTTAATTTTTGGCATTACGCCAATCACGTTATATTCATACTTCGCCAACGACTTTTCTGCATTAATCGTTAAGCCTTTGGCGCGAGTAATTAAATCTCCAAACGAAAAAATCAGTTCTTTGGAATTTCCTTTTAGAAAAATAACCCGGATTTGTTCGTCTTCAAAAATAATTTGCTTATCCATTCACGCACCGAAAATAAAAATTAGCGACTGCCAAAATGCAATCAAAAAAGAAGGGACTGGCGAATGCCTATTGTATAAAGGCAATAGAGATTAAACAGGGCAAAATATGACATCTTGCCACGCCGCGGTCAGATTTTTGTATTTTAAAACCAATCTGCTACATCCCAAAATGGATTTTATTAAAAAGTCATTAAATTCATGTTTTAGCACAATTTCGCAACACAATTCATATAAATTCAATGAAATTAATTAAGCTGTCACAATGCTGCGCTTGAATATTGGATTATTCCAATTGAGGGGAAATTGGGCAATGCATTATGTAAAAACAACAGCTGGGCAAGAAGCATTACAACAACGCTCTAAACAACTTTCAGCCAAACAACGTCAGTTATTATTTCTCATGGGTACGGATGATTTTGATAAATTACCCGCCGCCAGCCGCCAACGCCTGTTTCAGCCAGAGGTTATTGATCATTTACTGGAGCTGGGTTTTATTACCAATTTAGCGCCAGAAACAGAAACAGAAACAGAAACAGAAACAGAAACAGAAACAGAAACCATTGCTTCAGCTACCCCCACTGTCAATGTGCTTTCTCAAGTCTTACAGCGCTATTCTCAACCCCGAGCTAAACCAACATTAGCCGAAGAAATTGCCGAAGAAGAGCAGCAGGCAGCGTTCAAGCTCGATACCACTCCTCCACCCGATCTGGATATTGCGCTCAACTTTCCTGCCATTAAAGGCTTGATGATTGATACTCTACGACAATACGGTGGGCTGTTGGCAAGAGGCTTAATTGAGAAAATCGACAAGTGTGAAAATGTCAGTGAACTAAAACGCTGCCATATAGCATGGTTGACACTATTGCAGGAAACCCGTTTGCCTGCCAAGCAACTGCATAGCCAAGTAAAACACTTACAGAAATTTTATCGTTTGCATGAAACAGAAACTAACCAGTAGTTGAGCCTGTACATAAAGTCATTTACAGTAAAATAAAATTAAGATCTGCTAGGTGACACGATGCGAGGCTGGATAAAATTAGGCAGTGTGCTGTACTGTAGCATGTGTTTACATGGCTGTCTTGTTGTGCCTGAACACACCCGACAGGTCGAATCTACCACACGAGTTTTTGTGGATAGCAATGCCCATGACACACAGGTTGAAATCAGTCGTCCACAAGTCATTATTATACAAAACCCAGACTATGATTATCGACCACATCGTCCAGAATATCATGTGCCGCCAAACTGCCATTTACAATCCAATGGACGGTCTATGGGCCCTATCCCGATGGTCTGCGATTAAAATTCCTCATACACCGCAGGATCCTGATTTCTCAGGCGGCCGTTGCTGCGCGTCAGAGCGTTGATCTGCTGCATTTGCTCGTCACTGAGTTCAAACTGAAAAATCGCTTTGTTGGCAAGCTGGTTTTCATCGCTACTGGCTTTGGGAATTGGAATCACACCAAGCTGAATCTGCCATCTTAAAATCACCTGCGCTACAGATTTGCCGATTTGCTGGGCAATCTCTTGCAATACTGCATCTTGAAATACATCGCGCGCGCGTCCCAACGGACTCCACGCCATGGTTAAAATGCCATGTTGCTGATGATACGCACATTGCTCGGCTTGGTTAAAATACGGATGTAACTCAATCTGGTTAATCACAGGTACAATCCCTGTTTCCTTTTTTAACACTTCAATATGTTCAGGCAAGAAGTTACTCACGCCAATCGACTTAATCTGCCCTTTTTTCTGGGCATCAATCAAGGCTTGCCAAGCTTCCACATATAACCCCTGATTTGGGTTCGGCCAGTGAATTAAATATAAATCAAAATAGTTAATCTTCGCCCGATACAGTGACTCTTCGATGGTTACCACCGCCTTGTCATATGCATGGTGGCGACCTGGCAACTTGGAAGTAATAAACAGTTCATCACGCTGAAGTCCCGAAAGATGAACCGCTTGCCCCACTGCCCCTTCATTTTCATAGTTAAATGCCGAATCCAGCATACGGTAACCATGTGCCAAAGCACGCTGCATGGTCTGAACGCCTATATGTCCATTCAGACTATAGGTTCCAAAACCCAAGGCAGGAATTACATAACCGTCATGCAAGGTCAAATTCGGAATATGTTCAGATCGATTCATGTGCTGTTTTTCTCTCTGGCAATGCTTTAAACATTATGGCGCAGCACCGTTGTTGAAATCGGTTAAATTGTATAAATAATGCTACTTTCACCCTGATATAGCAGGAAGTTTTTATAATAAACCAAATAAATTCAAGGAATGAGATCATGTCAACTATTCATCCTGCCGCGGCGCAGGGCTTTAGTTCTGGTGCAGCTTTATATCAGCAAACCCGCCCAAGTTATCCTTTACAAATTGTCTCTTGGCTACGCAGTGAGCTGGAGCTGAGCAGCCAGTCACAGGTAATTGATCTTGCTGCAGGTACAGGTAAATTTACCCAATACCTCAAACAGGTCACTCCGCATATCGTTGCAGTTGAACCCGTTGCTGAAATGCAACAACAATTCAAGGCAGCTTATCCTGACGTCACCACTTTGACTGCCTACAGCGACCAGATTCCACTGGAGTCGGCACAATATGACGCCGTTCTGGCTGCACAGGCTTTTCACTGGTTTGCCAACCATGAAACCCTTGCTGAAGTTCACCGCCTGCTCAAACCACATGGGCATTTTGGACTGGTCTGGAACCAGCGTGATACCAGTGTACCGTGGGTCAAAGCGATTGCGGATATTTTATTACCCCTAGAAAACGATACGCCACGCTATCATAGTGGTGAATGGAAAAAAGCCTTTCAAAATCAGTCATGGTTTAAACTCGGTAGCGAGCAGCATTTTATCCATTTGCATCATGGCACGGTCGAGCAAGTGGTCAGTAACCGTTTACTTTCCACCAGTTTTATTGCCATGATGCCTGCTGAACAACAGCAGCAACTCAAACAACAGTTTGAGCAGGTGATTTTTGACTATTTGGGCAAACGCCCTGACGATGAAATTGATTTTCCATATTTAACTTATGCGTATGATTTTATTAAAATATAATAAAATCATACGGTTTGGATTTTGGTAACTTTATGATGCAATGCTTTTCTCGTTCCCTCCTGCCCGCATTCATGCTTGCAGGCAGTCTGGGCCTTGCGGCATGTCAGAAACAGCCTGAGCAGAGCAGTTCGGCAACAACCGCATCCTCAGCAGCGACGCATACTGCCAGTGAAGCCACCATTCCACAAAATATTAGAGCATTTGCTGCAACGCCTGATGATGCGCATGACATTCAGCAACTCGACAACTTTAACCGTGCTTTTCATGACATGACGCAAGACATGCGTACCGAACTAGAACAACTCAAACAGCAGAATCAACTGACTGTTGAATTTGTCGAACAACGCAAGCATGACCAGATTCATTCGGCATTAAACATGCTCAAGGACTTGGATCTGAAGACGGAACAGGGTCGCTATATTCAGGGCATGATGTACGACTATTGGGATCAGCGACAGCATCAAAAAGCCACGGAGAAAGTCGATAAAACCCCAGTCATTCAAGCCACTCAACAACTTGAATACTGGAAAGCGCATACAGCCAATGCCAATCCTGCATCATAAAAAAAGCATGGCAAACGCCATGCTTTTTTATTTTTAGAGCTTTATTTTACAATGCTTTATGCTCAATCCACTGAATTGAATGTACCCGAAACAACTCACAAGCCCCATCACCCACATCAGTATTGGTCAATGAAGAACGCCAGACCAGATTGCGGTCTTTAACCTCAACCAGCTCACCTTGTAAACGCACCAGATCACCCCGCTGGACTTGCTTGATCTGTTTGGCGATGTCAGGGTTCGCAGGAATAATGTGCATATTGGACACCATTTGCATGGCTTGCTCTGCTGACACAGGTAAGGTTTTCATTTTCCAGTTGAGAAAGCGGTCATACTGACGCACGCTAATCTGTTTAGCAAAATATGGATCAGCAAACATGCCCCAACTCACCGCATAATCAATCGGGGAAAATTTTGCCTGTTCATCCTGACTATAGCTTTTGGTGCTTAAAATTCGAAAGTCACCCCGAAAGGCTTTCAGCGGCGAAATGGACTGCCATGTCACCTCAGGTGCCAAGCCATTGGCAATGTTGTATTCTGCACCTGAATTTGAAGCAAAACTATGACTTGTAAGCAGCGCCAATCCTAAACCACATGCGAAAAATTTTAGGGCTTGCATAGCGACTCCTCATCTCATCAAAAATCAATCTCATTCTAGAATTTTAGAATGTTCATCTTGATCAAATGCAGCTAAATGGTAACGACTACACGCAAAAGCGTAGTAATTTTGTCATCTCGTTTTCTAGTCCTCAAATTCGACCCGAATGGTTTCAAAGCGAATTCGACCTTTTTTAATTGCATCGGCAATCGCCTGCTGTCCTTTGGTCAGACGTGCATTGCCACTTTTAATATCAATAAGCACGACTTCAATCTCATCGGCACGCCCATCTCCATCGCGAAAAGCGTTATAACCATTAAATACAACATAGTCGACAGGATCTCCCAGAAATTTGGCATCGCTGGGTAAATATTCAAATTCAGGGAAAATCGGGGCGAACTGCTCCGCCATTCTTCCCTTTAAAATCGCACGGCTACTGTTGACACTGCGTGACTGAGCTAAGCGTAATTCTTTCTGATGTTTGCGTTTTAGCTCTGAAATCTGAACTTCATATTCCGCTTGAATTTTGCCATTCCTCAGGTTCGACAATAATGCATAAGTCAAAATAACGCCAATGCCTAAACCAATGACCATAGCAATCCAAATGGGCATACGATGCTTCCTGTGTCTAAATTGACGCATTTAAACAGGCTTAGGACTTTTTGTCATGTCATAAGCGTAATCAGGGAAAAAGTGCTAAAGTAATCAAGCCTATATTTTTTATATAAAAGACATGAAAACGATATTAATTGCTAATCAAAAAGGCGGATGCGGAAAAACTAATACAGCCATTACGCTTGCCAGTGCTCTTGCAGCAAAAAATTACCGCGTTGCACTCGCCGATGCTGACAATCAAAAATCGAGCCTGCAATGGTTAAAACAACGCCCTGAACATAGTATCTCTTCTATTCAGTCGCTAGACTGGCGCAATGAAAAATCAATTGGCGATGTGCCAAAAAATCTTGAATATTTAATTATTGATGCACCAGGTGCATTGTCAGGTGAGCATGCTGAACAACTCATCAGCGAAAGCCATGCGATTATTATTCCGATACAGCCCTCATTTTTCGACATCGACAGCACACGCCGTTTTCTCAAGCATTTACAAGAAATTAAACGTGTACGCAAAGGTAAGGTTGAGCTATTGTTACTCGCTAACCGGGTCAAAGCCCACAGTGCCAGCTCTAAAGATATTCAGGATTTTTTTAGTAAAATTGAGCAACAACCGATTGCATGGATTTCTGAGCGCAGTGCTTATGGACAACTTGCCATGCAAGGTTTGAGTGTTTTTGATAAACAACAGAAAATCTATCAGACTATTCAAAAACAATGGCAGCCACTACTCAACGCCATTATTGACGACCCGACTGCATGGTTTTAAAGCCTGTAAAGTAGATCAATTTGCCGCCACGTGTTTTTCAGTTAATATACGAATATTAAAAAAACCTTAATTTTGAGATGCACGTGCAAAAATCTGCTCCTATTTTATTACATCGTATTTTATTGTTCGGATTGTTTTTTATCCTGCTGTATTTAAGCTTCAGTGTTCTTAAGTATTTTATTGTGCCTGTGGTTTGGGCCATCATTATTGCGTATATGACTTGGCCAATTTACCGCTGGATCTTGAGAAAATGCGGTGAGCAACGCCCTAACCTCAGTGCAACCCTCATGTTATTGCTGATTATTTTGGTGATTGGCGTGCCCTTTGTATTTGCAATTTTTATTTTACAAAATGAGGGGCAACAGTTATTTACTGAAGTTCAAAAACAATTATTTTCAGGGCATCTGAACTTACCTGCATTTATTACAGGTCTTCCAATTATTGGTCATGACATTCAACGTATACTGGACGAGATAAATAGCAATCCGTACGCTTTACGACAAAATATTACGCTGTGGTTGCAAAGCCACCTAAACTACGGTCGCCTTGTGCTGGGTGAAATTAGCCGTAATCTGGTGAAATTATTTTTTGCACTGTTTTCCCTGTTTTTCTTTTATCGTGATGGCATTACCTTACTCAATCAGGTTAAACATGCCTTGGAAAAAGTCGTTGGTCCCCGTATTCATCATTATTTAAAAACGATTTCCAAAACCACACGCGCTGTGGTGTACGGCATTGGTTTAACTGCAATTGCGCAAGCAGTTTTGGCAGGCCTGAGCTATTTTATCGCGGGTGTTCCCAACCCGATGCTCTTAACCATTGTCACTTTTGTGTTGGCACTGATTCCATTTGGTACACCTATCTCTTATATCGCAGTCAGTTTGTGGCTATTTTCACAAGGGCACATTTTCGCAGCGATTGGTGTATTAACCTGGGGGGTGTGTATTGTCAGTACTTCTGACAATGTGATTCGCCCTCTGGTGATTTCAGGAGCGACCCAAGTTCCGTTTTTATTGATTATGTTTGGCGTTTTGGGGGGCATTGCCAGTTTTGGTCTCATCGGACTGTTTATTGGCCCTGTTGTTCTGGCAATTTTACTGGCAATCTGGCGAGAATGGATTCATGAGCAACAAATGGAAAACCCAACTTCAACATTAGAGTGATACCACGCATTTACTGATATCGGTATAACAAATTCATACATGTGCTAACCGATTACGAACAATGCCTCAATTTTTGTTTGCTTGAATAAAAGACGTAAAAAAATAAAACAGGATAATAATCACATGCGTCATTTTATTCAGCTCACAGGCTTGTGCCTTCTCGGTTCCATGCTACTGACCAGTTGCCAGTCTTGGTCTTCAAAACACACCTCACAGCAGCAAGTGACCATGAATGCTGTGACTGCACAGGGAATTGCCGAGAAAATCGGAACTGTGACGTTACAGGATTCTGCTCGAGGTTTAGTCATTACCACCCATTTATCCAAACTGCCTTCAGGCATGCATGGTTTTCATGTTCATGAAAAAGGATCATGTGACCCTGCGATGAAAGATGGCAAGATGGCTGCTGGCCTTGCTGCAGGCGGACATTTTAACCCTCAACAAACCCCTCATCATGGCACGCCCCTCACAGGACATTTGGGCGATTTACCTGTACTTCAGGTCGATGCCAATGGCAATGCCAATCAAAAACTACTCGCACCTCGCCTAAAACTCAGTGATGTCCACGGCTTGGCAATCATGGTTCATGCCGGTGGTGATAACTATTCGGACTCTCCAAAACCATTTGGTGGTGGCGGTGAACGGATTGCATGTGGGCTGATTCCATAAAGCACGCAGTGTAATTGACAAGAACTTGAAAAAAGTCCAGTCTAAATACTGACATAATCACCTAAAAATCAATAACGTGAATAGCTTTTATACCCTGCTTCAGCGTTACCTGAGCAATGCATTGATCATGTATTGCTTACAAATGTGGATTGTGCTGACTGGCACCACACTCGGTTTATATTATTTGCACTTGGGACAATTTATTGTCCCAGTGACCTTAGGAACGATTGCAGCAGCCCTAACCGATTTCGATGATCGGCTGAGTATTCGCTTGCGTAATTTACTCTATGTTTGTGTGCTGTTTTTTATCACCAGTACCATTTTAGAGTTGTTACATCCCTATCCTATTTTCTTTATTTTGTATTTATCGTTGTCCAGTGCAGGTTTTATTTTACTGGGCGGCTTGGGGCAGCGTTACGCTACCATTTCGTTTGGAACAGTGTTGCTGTCCATTTATACCATGTTTGGTTTGGGCGAAGTACACGTCTGGTACTGGCAACCCAGCTGCTTTGTTTTAGGCGCAATCTGGTACAGTTGTGCAGCGATTATTTTTTACCTGCTCAAACCGACACTGGTGGTACAGGACTATCTCTCGACCAGTTTTCAACAGATTGCCCAGTTACTTCAAATCAAATCCAAGCTCTTCGACCCCGACCATCAGCATTTGGTTGAGCAACTGCTGTTTGATTTATCTGTGCAAAATGCCGCTGTCGTACAAAGTTTGAATCAGACCAAAACCGCTCTACTGACACGCCTGAAAGCCTCACGTGCCAATAAAAATACCATCTACTGGTTACATCTCTACTTTCTGGCGCAGGATATTCACGAACAGGCAACCTCCAATTATTTACATTACGAACAGATCCAAGCCAATTTTAGCCGTAGCGATTTAATTTTTCGTATTCAAAAAAATATCCGCATGAATGCGCTCGCCTGCGAGCAAATTGCACAGTGTGTACTGAATCGGCAACCCTATGTGGTCAATCCTGAGCATAGTTTGGCACTTCAGCATTTAGAACAATCTATGCACGACTGGGTACAACTCAATCCAGAGAATCTGGAAGTGAAAAATTTACAGCTCATTTTAAATAATTTGCATAATCTACATCAGCAACTTTTGGCACTGAATCATTTGCCACAACACACGACCACACTCGATGACAATCTGAATTTACTCGATGATGATATTCAAGGCTGGCATGATCTCGTTTTAAAACTTAAGCAACATCTGAGCCCCCAGTCTGCCTTGTTTCGCCATGCGGTACGCATCGCAGTCGTCTTTCTGGTGGGTTATGCAATTTCTTTATTACCTTTTGCCAGAAATGGTTACTGGATTTTACTTACCAGTTTATTTGTCTGCCAAATCAGCTACTTTGCCACCAAATCACGCCTAAAAATGCGGACTCTAGGCACACTACTAGGCGTGTTATGTGGTATTCCCATTTTATATTTTGTTCCCAGTATTGAAGGACAACTGCTGCTGACCGTCATTTGTGGCGTGCTGTTCTTTTATTTGCGGGTCAAAAAATATTCGATGGCAACCCTCATGGCAACCTTGATGGTGCTACTGATTTTTAATATTAAAGGGTCAGGCTATGAAATTATTTTACCGCGGATTATTGATACCCTGCTCGGCTGCGGGATTGCATGGTTAGCAGTCAGTCTGATTTGGCCTGACTGGAATTTCCGAAATATTTCCAACAATATCAAAAACTCAACCCAAGCCACATTGGCTTATCTGGATGCCGTAGTTGAGCAGTATCAGCAAGGTAAAAGTAACAGTATGCATTATCGTAGAGCTCGGCGTTTTGCACATAATAAACAGATCGAGCTGTCTGCCATGATTTCCAGTCTGAGTGCTGAACCACACCCCAATCCAACCCTGATTCATCATGCCTTTCGTTATCTGGTTTATAGCCATAGTCAGCTCAGTTATATTTCAGCGCTGGGGAGTCATCGCGAACAGGTACAAGATCCACAGATTCTCGAATTAATGCATTGGTGTCAGCAGACTTTAAATGCTGTACTACTTCAACAACAGCCTCTAGCTGAAATTCAGATTCAGGAAAAATTACAAGAAATTAAGAGGCTTAGTCAGCAAGCAAACTTGTCAGATCATTTGTTATTAATCTTAAAACAGATCAGTTTATTATTAGAAACTCTGCCTGAGTTACTCCACTTACGCCAGCAGTTACTGATACAAGAGATTAAGTAAGGCCTCTCAGGCGTGCGCTTGAAGACAATGCCACGCCTGATTAAATATTTTAATTAATATAACTGCAAGCCCGCACTAAAACAGACCTGCCTGCTGTCGCTGATCAAGTAATTGTTTTAGCACTTTCCTCGGATAAAAAAACCATAGACTCAACAACAGTACACAACTTCCAGAAAATGCAATCAGATGAAATTGGGTATAAAGCCAACGTACAACTTCAATCACCACAAAAAAGCTCAGCATCAGCAGCATCGAAACCGCAGCTGCAACTGTGCCTTTCGATACATTTGAAGACATTAAGGCAAAACGATACATGACTGAAAAACTGATGCCCTCACCAAAACTGATTAAGGTCATACCGATAAGCAGTAAAGCGAGCGCATACTGTGGCAACCAAACGGCGCTCAGTAAAAATAAAGCACCACATAACATGATCGGTACGCCCACAAAAACCGTTCGCCCCAATGCAAAACGATCAATCACTTTAATTAATAGCGCATTCCCTGCGATCAGCCCTAAAAACACAGGAAATTGTGATAATCCATAAGCCAGACTGCTCAGTTTAAGCTCATCGACCAACATCACAGGTGACAGCGCAATCCATAACATCAATGGGATATTCACCAAAGGTAAAGCCAGACTTAGCCCTAAAAATTCTGAGTTACGATATACGCGCTTAAAATCATCGAACAAATATAGAAAAGGCTGGCGTGTGATGCTCCGCTGTTGTCGTGGCATTTGGCTATTTAAACCAAACCAGCTCAGTGCAGCCAAAATGGCAATGGCGATAAATCCCCAGTGCCATGACACATAATCAATCAAAAATGCACCCAGCACAGGCCCAAGCAGGGGCGCCAGCAAAGAAATATTGGCCATAAGCGCCATGACTTTAATTGCATCGCGCTCAGCAAAATTTTCCTGAATCGCCGCATAACCCACTGCTGAAATCACCGTGAGACCAATGCCTTGCAGAAAACGCAGGGCTAAAAACTGTTGTATATTTTGGGTCAATAAAATCAGCAGACAACACACACTAAAAAACAATACACCTGTCAGCAGCACTCGCCTGCGTCCAAGGCGATCAGAGAGTGGGCCAAGCAACCAGGCTACACATCCTCCCCCCAATAAATAAAACGACATGGACGAAGGCGCCCAAGTGGCACTGACAGAAAAATCTTGGGTGATTGCCAGCATGGCTGGCTGAATCAGATCATTTCCAATGTAAACTGAGAACTCAAACAGTACGAGTGCCAACGGAAACATCAGGGTTGAACGATTCAATGTTTTTGGGATGGGTTGCATCGTTTTTCTTCAATAAAGAACCGCGCCAAACGTTGGAGCAGCAGACAAAAATACAGAGAGAGGTTTCAAGCAAAATAAAAAATACAGCGTATGTATAAGGCATTCAAAAAATAAAATAAGCAGCAGTTTAGATGTTATTGAGTCATACCATAACACTTTTTATAGCAATGACCGAATGATTACAGTGCATACAATGCACTGTCATATATTTTTAGGCTGAATAAAAACTTGTCATTTTATAGGTTCGCGCATCACACTTTATCAGGTTCAATACACGCAATGATTCACACCTTCCTCGAAAATTAACCACAAAAATTTCGGGTAAAAGTATTTTTCCATATGCTTGATTTTTAACAAAACCTTGATCTTAAATGTACAGATTTAAAATTAAATTTTCAGTAAAAACTTAAACCAATATTAATTTTTAAAATTTATTTTGCAACAAAGTAATTAAGCAACCGTTCTTTTTTAATATTTTTCATTGTAACAAAAGTGACATATTTCAGTCACTTTGTTGTCACACAGTCACATTAAATTAACACTCAATTTAGTTCATTCTCATCTTCCAACCTTAATGAACTTAAGGTGGAAATACCTTCCATACAGGGAATATCTATGACTTACTTCTCTAAAAAAATATTTGGCGCTTTAGTAGCCTCTGCGACGCTTGCGATTAGCGTAGCGCATGCAGGTGAAATTACGGGTGCAGGTTCTACATTCGTATATCCTGTGCTTTCAAAATGGTCAGCAACTTATCACGCTAAAACAGGCAATAAAATCAACTACCAATCTATCGGTTCTGGTGGTGGTATTGCTCAAATTAAAGCAGGCACTGTAACTTTTGGTGCATCAGACATGCCATTAACTCCTGCTGAGTTAAATGCTGCTGGTTTAAAACAATTCCCAATTATTATTGGTGGTGTTGTTCCAGTTGTGAACATTGATGGTGTACGTCCAGGCGCTTTACGTTTGACTGGTCCTGTTCTAGCAGACATTTTCTTGGGTAAAGTAACCAAGTGGAATGATCCAGCAATCCAACATTTGAACCCTTCTTTGCACCTTCCTGACCAACGTATTTCTGTTGTTCACCGCTCTGATGGTTCTGGTACAACTTTCAACTGGGCAAACTATCTATCAAAAGTAAGCCCAACTTGGAAATCTAAAGTTGGTGAAGGTACATCTATCTCTTGGCCTACAGGTATTGGCGGCAAAGGTAACGAAGGTGTTGCTGCTTATGTGAAACAAATCAAAGGTTCTATTGGTTATGTTGAGCTTGCATATGCTTTACAAAACCGCATGAGCTACACAGCAATGCAAAACAAAGCAGGTCACTTTGTACAACCAAACACTGCAACTTTCCAAGCAGCAGCGGCGGGTACAAGCTGGAACAAATCACCTGATTTTTATAATGTAATTACCAATGCATCTGGCGCTAACTCTTGGCCGATCACTGCAACTACATTTGTAATCATGCATAAGCAACCAAAATCTGCTCAAGCAAGCAAAGAAGCTCTAGACTTCTTCAAATGGTCACTTGAGCATGGTCAAGCAAATGCACGTGCTTTGGACTACATTCCTTTACCTGCAAACTTAACTAAACAAATTGAAGGTTACTGGATTAAAAACATTAACGTTAAGTAATCTGGACATCGCCTCTTTTTTTAAATCCAACAGAATTCGTTTTGTTGGATTTATCTCTATTTCTTAATTAAAGATTTTCAATGATGAAACTAGATAGAACAATGAACCTAAATAGTCAAACAGACTCAAAAGATCAGCGTAATGATCGACTGTTTCACTATGTGGTCAAAAGCTGTGCCATCTTTGTGCTTCTGATTATGCTTGCTGCATCTTTTTCCATGATTTGGAGTGGCAAAGAAGCTTTTCAAACCTTTGGATTTTCATTTATCTGGAACAGTTCTTGGGATCCGATTGAGAAAAATTTTGGTGCTCTTGTTCCCATTTATGGCACATTAGTCACCTCTCTGATTGCGATGTTGATTGCCGTTCCTGTCAGTTTTGGTATCGCTATTTTTATTACCAACATTGCACCTAAGTGGATCCGTACACCAATTGCAACAGCAATTGAGCTACTCGCAGGTATTCCCTCTATCATTTATGGTATGTGGGGTTTATTTGTTTTTGTCCCATTTATGGCGGATCACATTTACCCTTGGGTCAATGACCATATGGGTACATGGCCACTTATCGGCCCATTGTTTCAAGGGCCACCAATTGGTTTAGGCATGCTCACCGCAGGTATTGTACTGAGCATCATGATTATTCCTTTTGTTTCTTCTATCATGCGTGAAGTGTTTGCAACCGTGCCAACACCACTGATTGAATCTGCTTATGCTGTCGGCAATACCACTTGGGAAGTCATTTGGGATATTGTTTTACCTTATACACGCTCAGCAGTACTCGGTGGTATTTTCCTAGGTTTAGGCCGCGCCTTAGGTGAAACAATGGCTGTGACATTCGTATTAGGTAATGCTCATCAGCTTAGTTTGTCATTGCTTGAACCAGGCAACTCAATTTCGGCAACCATTGCCAATGAATTTACCGAAGCAGATTCTAGTATTTACTTGTCTTCACTGCTTGCTCTAGGCTTTATTTTATTTGTCGTAACATTTATTGTGCTCGCGATTGCACGTTTCATGTTAGGGCGTCTATCACGCCGTGAAGGAGCGTAATCATGTCAACTGCGCTTTGGAAAACCCGTCAAGTTAAAAATTTTCTTGCAAAAGCCCTATCCTTATTCACTGCTGTATTTGGATTGTTCTGGTTAGTTTGGATTTTGTGGACCACCTTGAAAAATGGTCTACCTGCTTTGCATTTAAATCTACTCACTCAAATGACACCTCCTCCTGGCGAAACAGGTGGATTACTCAATGCCATTTTTGGCAGTATTTTTATGAGTGCAATTGCAGTTTTGATTGGTACGCCTGTCGGCATTGCAGCAGGAACTTACCTGTCTGAATACGCACGCGAAACCAAACTTGGTTTTTGTATTCGTTTTATTAATGACATTTTACTTTCAACGCCTTCTATTGTGATTGGTCTGTTTGTATATGAACTTATGGTTCGACAAATGGGGCATTTCTCTGCCATCGCAGGCGCAGTAGCATTGGCATTTTTAGTTCTGCCTGTTGTAGTACGTACAACCGATGAGATGCTGCAACTGGTTCCCAATACCCTACGTGAAGCTGCACAGGCTCTAGGTATTCCACGCTGGAAGATTGTCCAGCAGGTACTTTACCGTGCTGCCATGTCAGGGATTGTTACAGGCATCTTGCTGGCACTTGCCCGTATTCTGGGTGAAACAGCACCACTACTCTTTACTGCGCTCAACAACCAATATTGGTCAACTAATCTATTACAACCAATGGCAAACGTGCCTGTAGTGATTTTCCAATATGCGATGAGTCCTTATGATGACTGGCATGCACTCGCATGGGCTGGCGCACTCCTCATGACCTTTTTTGTCCTTGTGCTTGGCATTGTGTCTCGCACAATCTTAATCAAAAAGGATAAATAAAATGAATACAACATCTCCATCTCTATCGAACAACTTGCAAGATGCGCAACGCGCACAGCATACACCATCGCATAATACGCCTATGTTTAATTCAGTGCTTCATACCTCGCCGCAGTTAACACCTGAGACGGCTAAGCTAGATATACGCAATCTAAATTTTTATTATGGCCAGGCACAGGCACTTAAAAATATTAATATGATTATTCCTGAAAACCGAATCACAGCGCTGATCGGACCTTCAGGTTGCGGTAAATCTACGTTATTGCGTGTGTTTAACCGTATTTATGACATTTACCCAAAACTTCGTGCTGAAGGTGAGGTTTTGTTTGATGGTCAAAATATCTTAAACGACAATATTTCTGTAAACGAACTCCGCGCTAAAATCGGTATGGTTTTCCAAAAACCAGTCCCTTTCCCAATGACCATTTATGAAAATATTGCTTATGCAATCCGTCATTATGAAAAACTGTCTAAAGCTGAGATGAACAATCGCGTAGAAAAAGTTTTGCGTGACGTAGCTTTGTGGGATGAAGTTAAAGACAAACTACACCAAAGCGCATTGGGTTTATCGGGTGGTCAGCAACAGCGTTTATGTATTGCTCGTGCTGTGGCATTGAAACCTGAAGTGTTATTGCTTGATGAGCCAACCTCTGCACTAGATCCTATTTCTACTGCAAAAGTTGAGCAACTGATTGAACAGCTTAAAACCAAATATACCGTTCTGATCGTAACGCATAACATGCAACAGGCAGCGCGTATTTCTGACTATACGGGCTTTATGTTCTTAGGTAAGTTGATTGAGTTGGATACATCTAACAATATCTTTACCAATCCAAAACAACAGCAAACTGAAGACTATATTACTGGTCGTTTCGGTTAAGTTTTTCTCTGTTTTTTAACAGTTTCGAAAAAAAAGACGATTTTATATCGTCTTTTTTTATTTGGGGAGCTTACGATAGGTCTTGATGCTTAGCATCCCAATCAACCATAAAAATGCTGTTTTAAATGCTGACTATAATCTGTCAAATACTGATCCAGCTGCTCACGATGATTGGCTTTTGGCATATTCTTCGCTGCCAATTGTGTTTGCTTAATCTCTAAGTGTTTTAAAATTTCAACCTGCTCAAGCTCGGACAACAACGCTTTTTCTTTCTGTTGTTTTTTGATTTCTAAATAATTTTCAGCCCAGTCACGTAGCGGGTCATTTTGATCAATTTGTGCAAATAAATCTGTAATTAGCAATGCAGGCATATCTTGCTGTAATGCCAATTCAGCCGACAATAAACCTCGAATCGAATAAAACACTTTTTTATAAGTAAAGTTATCTGCGACTTGCATGACTTTCATGCCATTTTGAGCCAAAGACAAATAGTGATAATACAATGCACTATAGTCGATGCATTCAAGCAAACCTTGTTTAAAGCTATCCCATTCGGGGAAAGTATTCATATATTCAATATGCGCCCGCACCCACTCCAAAACAGTTGGATTGCTTTTTGCCAGTAACCCAAACATTTTGTCGAGATCGTAAGATACGAAATCGAAATCACCATCCATGATTTCAATCAGGTCACGATGTTTTTTATAGTCAAAATATTGTGCTTTACTCGGCAAGTGAAAACCACGTACATCATAATCACTGTCAGGGCTTGCCATGCCCCATAAGCGACTGCCACTTTCAATATAAAACAGTGGAATGTCCTGACGCTGTTCAAAGAGTTGTTGAATATTTTTTTCGATGTTCATGTTATCTATTCTCAATATAAAAAAAGCGCATCTTTCGATACGCTTTTAGCAGAAATTTTTCTATTCAATCAAGTCTTAAAGATCAAATAATTTCCCTGGGTTCATCAAACCATTCGGGTCAAATACTTTCTTTAAGGCTTTCATATATTCAATTTCTTCAGCAGAACGGCTGTATTCCAAATAAGGTTTTTTGGTCATACCCACGCCATGTTCAGCCGAAATTGAACCGTTGTATTTTTTCACAGTTTCAAATACATACTTATTCACCACCTGACATTTGGCAAAGAATTCATCTTTAGTCAAATCAGCAGGTTTTAAGATGTTCAAATGCAAATTACCGTCACCAATATGACCAAACCAGCAGATTTCAAAGTCTGGATAGTTTTCAGTCACAATCGCATCAATTTCTTTAATAAATGCAGGCACATGAGTGATTAGCACTGAAATATCGTTTTTGTACGGAATAAACGGCGCAATCGACTCCGAAATATCTTCACGTAAACGCCATAAATTTTGGACTTGTTCAAGGCTTTGGCTCATCACACCGTCAAGCACCCAACCTTGTTCCATGCAATGCTCAAAGATTTCCATGGCTTTTTCCATGATTGGCTCATATGGTGCTTCAAACTCAAGCAATACATAGAACGGGCATGGCGTTTCAAATGGACGTTGTACATGACCATGATCTAACACTTTTTGCATGGCAAGTTCGCCAAAGAACTCAAATGCAGTCAGGTCAATCTTGCTTTGGAATGCATGTAACAATGGCATGATTGCATCAAAATCTGGTACACCCAGCACCATCACTTGCAAGTCTTGCGGTTGGCGCTCAAGCTTGATTTCAGCTTCAGTGATTAAGCCTAATGTGCCTTCGCTGCCAATAAACAAGTGTTGCAATGCATAACCTGTTGCATTTTTAACCATGCCTTTGTTCAGGTGCAAGATATCGCCTTTTCCTGTCACGACAGTGAGACCCAACACCCAGTTACGGGTCATACCGTATTTGATCACTTTGATACCGCCAGCATTAGTACCAATGTTACCACCAATCTGACTTGAACCTGACGATGCAAAATCGACTGGGTAATACATGCCTTGTTCTTCTGCATAGTTTTGCAGTTGCTCTGTCACTACGCCTGCCTGAACGCGCACCATACGATCTGCTGGGAAGAATTCCAGAATCTGGTTCATCTTGTCCATGCTCACCACGATTTCACCATTGGCTGCAACAGCACCCGCAGACAAGCCCGTACGGCCGCCCGATGGTGTCACGGCAACGTTGTACTGGTTGGCAAGCTGAACAATCGCTTGGACTTGTTCAGTACTCGATGGGAATACAATCACCGAAGGGTTTGGGTCAAAGTGCTTAGTATGGTCTTTCCCCCAATTTCCTAAGCTATCGGCATCAGTTTTGATGCGATTTTCACCTACAATTGCCGTCAATTGAGTCAGTAAGTCAGGTGATAAAGCGACAGAAGCATTCATCGTGTACACGCCTAGCAAGAAATAAACAAGTTGTTGCTCACTATGTTATCATATTGCGACCAAATTTGGCCTTATGTAGCGGAGCGGTAATGAGCCAACATCTATCACTACCTAAAGATAAAATTCGTTTCTTATTGTTAGAAGGTGTGCATCAAAATGCCATCGACACTTTAAATGCTGCGGGTTATACCAACATCGACTATCGTAAAACTGCGCTTGAAGGCGAAGCTTTGAAAGAAGCTGTTCAAGATGCACACTTTATTGGTATTCGTTCTCGTACACAATTGACTGAAGAAGTGTTTGCTGCTGCAAACAAACTCATCGCAGTCGGTTGCTTCTGTATTGGAACAAACCAAGTTGATCTTAAAGCAGCAATGCTTCGTGGTATTCCAGTATTTAACGCACCATATTCAAATACCCGTTCAGTTGCGGAACTTGTTCTTGCAGAAACTATCCTGTTACTTCGTGGCGTGCCAGAAAAATCAGCAAGCTGTCACCGTGGTGGCTGGAACAAATCTGCAGCAGGTTCTTTTGAAACTCGCGGAAAAACTTTAGGTATTGTTGGTTACGGTTCAATTGGCTCGCAACTTTCTGTACTTGCAGAAAGCTTGGGTATGCACGTGATTTATTATGATGCAGTGACTAAATTACCAATGGGTAATGCGCGCCAAGTCGGTTCTTTAGATGAATTGCTTGAAACTGCTGATGTTGTAACATTACATGTACCAGACGTTCCATCGACACGTAACTTCTTCGGTAAAGCACAATTCAGTAAAATGAAAGAAGGTGCAATCTTCTTAAATGCTGCACGTGGTACATGTGTAATCATTGAAGATTTGGCAGATGCAATCAAATCGGGTCACCTTGCAGGTGCTGCGGTTGACGTATTCCCGAAAGAACCTAAAGCCAATGGTGAAGAATTCGTTTCTCCACTTCGTGGTTTAGACAACGTGATCTTAACACCTCACGTTGGTGGTTCAACCATGGAAGCACAAGCCAACATCGGTTTAGAAGTTGCTGAGAAATTTGTGGCTTACTCTGACAAAGGTATGACGCTTTCTGCGGTGAACTTCCCAGAAATCGCATTACCATTGATGGAAGGTAAACACCGTTTACTACACATCCACAAAAACATTCCAGGTGTATTGTCAAAAATCAACAACTTGTTTGCTGAACAAGGCATTAACATCTCTGGTCAGACTTTAATGACCAAAGGTGATGTTGGTTACTTGGTGATGGACGTTGACGCATCTGCATCTCACGAAGCACTTGAGATGTTGAACCACGTTGAAGGCACAATCCGCGTTCGCGTATTGTTCTAAGCCTAGACAGACCGTCTTTAAAAGCCACAACCTTGTGTTGTGGCTTTTTTGTCGTTATATTTTTACCATTTGGTCAATAATTTCAACATGGGCTTTTTCAGAAATAATCATACTGTCCAGTCAATTGCCTTGTTTATGATTGCGATTGTCAGTGTACAAGCCAGTGCTTCTCTCGCCAAAATTCTATTTGCCTCATTTCCCGTGCTCAGCGTTTCCGCATTAAGGTTATTTTTAGGCTTCGTCCTTCTGGCTGTATTTTTTCAAATTTGGCGCGTGGCATGGCAACAGATTCGCTGGGCATCCATTCTCGGTTATGGTTTGGCACTTGCAGGCATGAATGCCTTATTTTACTTATCTTTAAGTCGCCTACCGCTGGGTATAGCCGTATCGTTTGAGTTTATTGGGCCTTTGAGTGTCGCATTACTGCATGCCAAACATCGTTATGACTTGATCTGGGTGGGCTTGGCGATTGTAGGTTTGTTATTGTTGCTCCCGTGGAATCAAACGCAGCAAGCACTCGACCCTGTTGGAATTTTTCTGGCGATTGGTGCTGGTGCCTGTTGGGCCGTTTATATTTTAACAGGCAATCGCCCTTCGGGCATTTCAGGCAATCATACCGTGTGTTTAGGTATGTTGATCGGCTCTTGTGTATTGCTCCCGATGGCACTATGGATTGGAACACCAATCAAGGTATTAGAGCTGCCTTATCTACTGTATTTTATTGGCTTGGCTTTCCTCGCCAGCGCTTTGCCTTTTTCTTTAGAAATGGTGGCATTGCGCCATTTAAGTCCATTGCTATTTGGTACGCTGACCAGTTTGGAACCTGCTTTTGCAGCACTATCAGGCGTGCTGTTTTTATCAGAACATTTACTTTGGACACAATGGTTCGCGCTTGCCACCATTATGATTGCCTCAATTGGCTGTACATATACCACTCAACTCAGCAAACAGAAGATAGAGCAACAACTCAATTCTCTCAAGCAAAACCAAGCATAAAAAAAGTGGCATCTCTGCCACTCTTTCAAAACCTGCAATATATTTACGTTAGACAACAATCCAAAGCAAAATGCGCTGCGAAGTTAGCTCGAGGTAAAAGTCTGATAACTAATTCGACAAATCAAAATTGTCACCAGTACCAAGAAAATCTTACGCACAAAGCCACTACCATACTTCATGGCAGCTCGCACACCAACCACAGAACCCACAACATTGGCAGCCGCCATCATTAAACCGATATGTAAAATTGCATGCCCAGTTGGAATCAAAAAGCTTAATGCTGCAAGGTTCGTCATAAAGTTGCCAATTTTCGACAAGGCTGAGGCATGTAGAAAATCCACACCCAAAAAACGGATAAAGAAGAAAATAAAAAAGCTTCCCGTTCCTGGGCCAAAAACCCCATCATAAAAACCAATTGCCAA
Source organism: Acinetobacter sp. ANC 4636 (assembly GCF_054454555.1). Classification (NCBI taxonomy): domain Bacteria; kingdom Pseudomonadati; phylum Pseudomonadota; class Gammaproteobacteria; order Moraxellales; family Moraxellaceae; genus Acinetobacter; species Acinetobacter sp. ANC 4636. Next base: position 132,852 of record NZ_JBTKVD010000002.1, read on the forward strand.
ACTGCCGAGAGCAGCCAACACCAGCAATTTTGGGGTAATGTGTAAATCGACTGCCACTTGCCCAAAACTTTTTTTCATAAACGTGTAAATGGCAATGATGATCAGCATCACCAACACAAAAGGACGCAAAACGGATTGGGGAATGAGAGATAAACATGCCGCACCAGCAAAAGAGCTAATCAAGGCACAAATCGCAATCACCAGCAGTAATTTCCACTGCAACTTGACCTTACGTGCAAACGTATAGGCTGCCGATGCTGTACCAAAAATCGAAGAAACCTTATTGGTTCCGATTACCGTAGCAGTTGACATTGATGGGAAAGTACTCATCAGCCCTGGAATCTGAATGAGTCCGCCACCACCCACAGCAGCATCGATGGCTCCTGCGGTAAATGCAAACCCAAGCAGACTTAAGATCGTTATTGTATCCATGCAGTAATCATCACTTTTCTAAATGAAGGACTCGCTTAGGAACTAAGCGCTTTTTATCAGTAATTTGTGCCAAACCTAAACAGCGTTCACCATCAAATACCAAAACTTGCTCTGCGGCAGCATGATCAATATTGCTTTCCAAACCATTACAGAAATACTTACTACGCCCTTCAGGAACTTGAACCTGTGGTAAATGCTCAACAGGTGCATACGCAGGCAATAACAATGCCTCACGCTCAGCCTCAGTTAAGCTTTCCAAATACGGTAAGGTATAGCTTGGAATTAAATCAAAATGACCCGTTGCCGTTCGATGCAATGCACTTAAATGCCCCCCACAGCCCAGTGCTTCACCAATATCTTCCCCCAATACACGAATGTATGTACCTTTAGAACAAATCACATCTAAAGTTAAACTATCTTGAGTAAATTCAATTAATTGTAGTTGATAAATCGTAATCGGACGTGCCTCACGCTCAATCACGATTCCTTGGCGTGCCAACTCATATAATGGTTTGCCGTGTTTTTTTAATGCTGAATACATCGGTGGGACTTGCTGAATATCACCACGAAACTGCTCAAGCACATGTTCAATTTTTTCTGGAGTCAGTTCAGGTACAGGACGTTGCTGTAAAATCTCACCTTCCACATCACCTGTAGTGGTGGTTTGCCCAAGCTTCACGGTCGTTTGATAACGTTTTACCGATTCGAGTAAATAATGCGAAAACTTGGTGGCTTCGCCCAAGCAAATTGGCAATAAACCTGTTGCTAAAGGGTCAAGTGCACCTGTATGTCCTGCTTTTTCTGCCCGATATAGCCAGCGCACTTTTTGTAATGCGGCATTAGAACTAATATCCAGTGGTTTATTCAGTAAAAAAACACCGCTAATTGGACGACGCTGAATTTTAGGCTTAGCAACAGACATACATGAAGTAATCAAAAAAAATGACACGCCATCTTAACAAAAGCCTAACCAATCTTCAGCAGGATTGTGTACTTATTCTCAACAGTCGAATTTTTATCGCTTAGCATAATCATAGGCATAAAAAAATGCGCCTGATTCGGCGCATTTTTTTGACTCAAATAAAGCGGATTAAGCTTTACGAGCTGGCAATTTTTCACGAATACGTGCAGCTTTACCAGACAAGTCACGAAGATAGTAAAGTTTAGCACGACGAACGTCACCACGACGTTTCACTTCGATTTTAGCAACGATTGGAGAGTGAGTTTGGAAAACACGCTCAACACCAATACCGCTAGAAATTTTACGTACTGTGAACGCAGAGTTCAAACCACGGTTTTTCTTAGCAATGACAACACCTTCAAAAGCCTGAAGACGTTCACGATCACCTTCTTTTACTTTTACTTGGACAATAACAGTGTCACCTGGTGCAAAAGCAGGGATGTCAGATTTTAACTGTGCATTTTCAACAGCTTGAACTAAAGGATGCTTACCGCTCATGGGGTATCTCCAATTATATGTGGGTCAGAAGAGGTCTGATATCCACTGGGTATAGAGGCTAAATCGCATAGACCCGATTATCTTTCTCTTTATGTTTGACCACTTCAATGCATAAAGAGCCTATTCAAGAAGACTTAAACATAAGTTTAAATCCCAATTCGAAGCATTGCTTCTTCTTGTACAAGGACAGTGATGACTAATCACTGCTATTTCCTCGTTCATCTTTTAGCCATTTTTTTTGCTGCTTGGTCAACTCCACCTGCTCGACCAACTCGGGACGACGTTCAAGTGTACGTTGATAGCGCTGCAAAAACCGCCATTTTTCAATATTGGCATGATGCCCAGATTTTAAGACTTCTGGGACGTCCAATCCTTCAAAATGATCTGGCTTGGTATATTGTGGGCAGTCTAACAGACCGTCCACAAAAGAATCTTGTATTGCAGATTGCTCATCTGACATCGTATTCGGCAAACGACGAATAATGCTGTCTAACAAAACCATCGCAGGGAGTTCACCACCCGATAAAACGTAATCTCCAATCGACCATTCTTGATCGACATATTTTTGGAGTAAACGCTCATCAACCCCTTCATAACGTCCACACAGTACAATCAATCCGTCATATTCAACAAACTGCTGTACTGCCTGCTCATTTAAGGTTTTACCTTGTGGTGACATATACACCACAGGAACATGAACCGCTCCTGCCTGCTCTGCAAGCTGTTTGGCATGAGAGATTGCTTTTGCCAACGGCTCAGCCATCATCACCATACCTGGACCACCACCAAATGGACGTTCATCCACTCGTTTGTAGTTGCCCTCAGCAAAATCACGCGGATTAATACAAGTGACTTGTACAATATCGCGTTTTGCTGCACGTCCGCTAATCCCGTAGGCTGTAATCGCTTCAAACATTTCAGGAAAAAGCGTAATCACTGCAAAAAACACTACAGATTCCTCTATTTCCTGCTGCGTTCATCCTTCGCAAAAAGGATTAGTAATCTACGCCCCAATTCACGTAAATTCGACCAGCTTCAAGATCAACTCGCTGCACCACATCTTTATGCCATGGAATCATTCGCTCTTCGGCATCAACACTGTCAGCTGTGGCTCGAACCACCATGACATCATTAGCACCTGTTTCAAACAGCTCGTGAATTTGACCGAGATTGACTTCCTGCTCATTATCGTCCAGACCTAACACAGTTAAGCCTTTCAAATCTGACCAGTAATACTCATCCACACCTGGTTGAGGTAATTGCGATTTTGAAATCCAGATATTAGCGCCAACCAAGCTGTCGGCTGCAGTGCGATCATTCACACTTTTAAGCGCAACAACCAAGCCTTTACCATGTGGTTTCCAGCGTTTTACATCGACTGTTTGCCAACCTGCTTTGGTTTCAATGTACCAAGGCAGGTAGTCAAAGATATTGCTCATGGGTTCTGTATTGGAATAGACCCAGAGCCACCCATTCAATCCATAAGCTGAACGTAACTGTCCAATCTGAATACGATCTTCGGGTACATTCTGTGTTGGTGTCATGGGCTACCTACTACAAAAATTATGCAGCAACTGCAGCTTTTTTAGCTTGAGCAGCTAAAGAAGCAACACGTTCAGAAGCTTGAGCGCCTTGAGCAACCCAATGTGCAAAACGGTCTGTATCTAAACGAAGTTTTTCCGCTTGACCTTGAGCAGTTGGGTTAAAGAAACCGATACGTTCGATGAAACGACCATCACGTGCATTGCGGCTATCAGTCACAACGATTTGATAAAATGGACGTTTTTTTGCACCACCGCGCGCTAAACGAATAACTACCATGATAAAAGCCTTATAATTCTTACGGATTATCCCTGTGCCGACCATCGGCAACACTTCAAACCCCTTTCATAGAGGGCGGTATTTTACGTGATATTCACCCCAAAGGAAAGATCAAATCGTAAGTTATCCACCGTTTTGAATTTATTTTTAGTTACTGTCCCAGGTTGAAGAGCTACTTAAAACACAGCTTGCTGCACCTTCTGACCAATACTTTTGCCCATCTTGATTTAAACACACAACACCATTGCCTTTCTGCACACTTGTACTCACAGGTGTAGCTGTTAACTTATACCCTTGATTATCATCATCAATTTCCAAGACAATGCCATAATAAGCAGTTCCTGTACTTGGATAATTTGCAGTGCCGCCAACACCTGTTAGGGTTGCACTTGCATAGCTGTTATTGATCAGTTTATAACTTTGCAAACGCCCTGCTACACGCATCAGCTCCGTTTGCATATCAACACGATTGGTCTTAACTCTGTACTGTTTATAACTTGGGTAAGCGATTGCCGCCAAAATTCCAATAATCGCAACCACTATCATCAGTTCAATTAAAGTAAAACCGCGTTTTGTTATTTTCATTACCAATTCTCTGAACCGCTTGAACCACAGTCACCGTATGAATTAAAACCTGTTTTATTTTTGCAGTGCAGACCTCTGCTGGTCAGTAAAAAATTATAATTTTTCGGATCCGTTGTGGTTGCCTTAATGGCCCAATTTCGACCCACTGCAGCATTACCCGTTAAAGCAACATTGCTCGCATCAGGATCTACAATCGTAACGGTATAGGGATAACTTGTTGTAGACGCAACAGTTGTGGTGGCGGTTGAAAAGCCTTTGTAATTAAAATTACGTGCTTTCCAACGATCAAGCAATACCGCCAAACGCTGCATTTCCTGTTGTGCTTGAGCTGCACGCGAGCGCCGCGCATATTCTTGGTAACTGGGTATCGCAATAGCCGCTAAAATAGCAACTATTACGACAACAACCATCATTTCAATTAAGGTAAAGCCGCAACTTTTTTTATACAACGTAATCGTTTGCATACTTTAATCCTTATTTGCTACTGGTCTCATACCAACGTAAAGTACGGATTGTGCCTGCATTACTAAAACTTTGACATTCAAGCTTATTTTTATTAGCAGCCTGTGTACAATCTGTTGATGTCGTAATGGTACTTTTTACTTCATTACCGGTAGTATTAGATGCACCTAGGCCACTCCCCAAAATACCAGCACCTAATTTGGCACGATCAGGGCTTCCATTAGTATTGAGTGACGAAGCAAATCTGTCACATTTACCTGTTGGCAAACAAAAACGGTATAAATAAGAGTCACCTTTTATACCTGCCCCACATGAACCACCTATACCAACACCATCACGATAATAAACATTGGTATATAAAATACTATCTACCGCATACAAACTATTCATTCCTTTCCACACACCCGCGCTACCTGCTGCATTACTATAGTGATAAACCCAACCACCATTTGTTACTGCAACGCCAGTGCTATAATTTGTATTTAATGACTGTAATGTTACATCTTGAGTCAGTAACGAATAAGTAGATTTATATAAATCACTCTTACTAATATCTTTGTCATAAATTACAAATACACCGTCATCCGCGCTGGTTGTAGCCGTTGCATTATTTGTCCCTGTTACACCAGACAATGGCGAACTACGATTACCAGAACTAAAAGCCACCACACCAAATAACCCTAAAGAAGAATCGTTTTGGGCAGAGAAACTTGGCATTTCATAAAAACGGGGGCTTGCTCCACCTGTAACATGTTGATTAGTAATACGAACCACACGAGCATCAATTTTTTGTGTAGCTGTTGAAGTTGTGTTATTTAAGTCGATTCGAAAAGCCTGCCCACCCAAATCACCAAAATACAAGTTATCAACATAGCCATCACCATCTCGATCAATTGCATTAATTTGACTAACAACACTATATTTTAAGTTAGAATTTGCTGTAACTGCTTGCGCACCCTGCACATCAGTCGCACTTGATGCATTCGCACTTGCCCACCATAGTAACTGACCATTATCTGCATCGAACATATAAATGCCCGCACCTTTCTGATTGGTTTGATCATAATTTGGTGACTCATAACCAGCATCATATCCACCACCAACGATCATTACTAGTTTTGACTGACCTGCAAATTTCACGCGTGCAATAGTTGGTTTAGACCAACTTTGCCCCATAAAGCCTAGCGCTGTGACATTCGATGTTGTTCCTGTCGAATTGGTAATACTTGAACCATCAGGGCTGATATGAAATTTTAAACTTGGGATAGAGATATTGGTGAGATCTAGCGAATAATAGCTTCGCCCACCCATACGTAAACCACCATATACCCATTGCTTTCCTTGAATGGAATTATCCGTTGTGCTGCGGTCAGATGCTCCAACGGTTAAAGAACCATCACTATTTGCAACATATTGAGTATATGCTGCCCAAGGAGCGTCTATACCATAAAATAAATTACTGCTACCACCCGTACTAGAAGTTGTACTCAAAAATGCATTGCGCTGATTAGTATTATTCATCATTTCATTCGGTACAAAAGCGAAGACTTCTTTACCATTTTTATCTACGACATGTAACAACCCTTGCGTAGTTCCAAAAAGCAAATAATCTTGACGTGCTGTTGTATCTAACGTGCTTGTAATTGTCCCACTTTGTGTCAGTAATATTGGGGTAGAATGCATGGTAGCACCAAGCTGGCGTAAATCTGGTGTTTTTCCAATATAAGTACTTAAATCTGACTGATCATTGGCTGCCACATTATAACCGAGTAGATTTAACCAATAATTACGCTGTGGATCTGAATTCAGGTAGTCACTTGTAAAAGTAATTTGATTTAAGGTTTTATCTTCCGATGCTGCGCTATTTGTAATTTTACGATTAGTATAAATTGTGCGATTTACTTTAGAACCAGTAACAATACCTAAAGGTAATTGACCTTTTACACCATCCGTCCAAATACCTGAAACACTAGAATTTAAAGAGCCATCCGTATTAAATAATTTAGTCGTTTTATCTGCGCCATATAACTGACCATTAAGTAAATTATATTTATTTAAATTTCCTACCCAAAGTTGCGTAGAATCCTGCGGAGTCGGAACAAACGAAGCATAGTAACCATATGGTTGAGCACGCAATGGATTTAAAACATCTTGTGGTAAAGTTGGAGAACCTGTAGCAACTGACTGGAATGTCGGTGTAACATTTTTTACAAAGTTTGTGATACTATTTTTAATATCATCAGAGTTCTCAGCATAATAAAATCCTCCTTTACCAAAATCAGATCCTCCCCACTTACACGCATTATAAGCATCCTGATTTGTTGTTTGTACTGAGGCACAGTTATATGTGCCATCTGCATTTTTTGGAATCCCTGAAAAAGATGAACCGAACCCGACTACTGCCGTTTTAATTGATATATTTGCTGGGTTTTTAGTTTTATCGAATAATTTTTTAGCATACTCACCAATATATTCCCACCCACCTGTTTCACCTGTAAATAGTCCTGATTGTAATGTTGGTGAAACCAATGCATTGGTGTCAGATGGTTTAGCAGTAAATGTGTAATTACTATTATTATTCAATGTAAGATTCATAATGGTTTGCGCCATCGAATCTTTAGTTGAATTTGGCGCACCGTCTGTTAAAAAGTAAATCCCATTACCATCACAAGTGGATGTACTTCCGCCTGCTTTATAAACATTCCCATTTTTAGATGCATCAGCAGAAAAAGCAAAACCACCAATTAAGCTGTCCGATGTTCCTCCCACTAAAAAGGGATTTGTGCGATAAGATACAAGACCGACTGTATCATTGCCATTTTTACCAGCATATCCTGTCCAGACTGTACCAACTATCGGCTCAATATCCATCGGCTCATTCGCAACTTTCATCCAACCACCATAGCGCCATCCCACAGGTAGTTTAGTAAACGTTTCCCAACCATTAGCCATGGTAACGCCAGATTGTGTCTTAAAATTATTCTGTGAAGTAATCTGAGTCCAACCACCATTTCCATCTGGTCTATATACTCCCCCACTAATAGTACCTGTTGTAACAGTTTTATTAGTATTGTCATAAGAAGGCCAATTATTATTACATTGCTTAACCGTTGCCCCTAAAGCACTTGTAGTCCCAGTCCCTAAAGCAGTACAAACAAAATAGACTTGCTCTGAGCCATTTTGCATCACCATATAACCATCATAAATAGTAGAAACTGAACCACTATTCGTACCCCCTGTACCTGTACCTGTACCCATCATATAGGCACCAGCTTCAGCATAGGCTTGAGCAGTAGGCGTACCACTAGATGCTTTTGTTACATCAGGATAATTGTTACTTGATAATTTTAAATTAGAATTTGTAGTCCCATCTTCATTGGTCGTCGTATCCAAAGACTTAATGGCTGCAATCTGCTGAGCAATACTAATCCGTTGAGCCGTAGTTAGGGCCCCATTCGGCACCAAAATACGACCAGAATGACCATCTGTTAAACGGTTAGTCGCTGTGCCAATAGTAAGCTCTGTTTTAGAAGAAAATTGCCCCAATCCCATAATGGTATTATTGGATAATCCTGCACTTGAAGTATCTGCTAGTAAAGGTAAAATTGCATCTTTTAATCGTGATAACCGATCATATTGCGTAACTCCACCACTTGTACAGCCACGCACATAATAAGGAATTACTGTTGTACCAATCGTCACTGTTTTATAAATCGAGGTTTTATTATAGGTTGTGCTACTCCTATTGGTATCTTTTAAATTATATGTCCACTCATAAAAATTTGATGCTGATGATCTATTGCTTTGATATTCTGAAACACTGACGCGATCACACAATGAGTTATCCACATCGCCTGGACTACCATATGGGTTAGTTTTAGGTAAAACCAATGAACTAATTCCCATACTTCCAGAAGTATCTAACATCAATAAAATTGAAGTTTTTCCACCTGTGGCATTGGCATAAATATCAATATCACTTGCTTGCACAGATACACTTTGACAAACAATACAGGATACAAATGCTGACACCGTGAAAGTAAGCATTTTCTGATATAATTTACTCATATTTAAATCCTCAATCTTTTACGATGTTTTCAGTGTTGGTATAGCGCCAACTGTATAATCTGCGCGCTGTATATTGTAGGGAATATTAAGGTCGCCAAAACATGTACCAACCTCATCTTTATTCTTTTTAAAACAATCTTCTATATCACTTGAAGATGCACTAGAAAAACTTGGTAACACTGAAATTACTGTCACAGAAATACTTTTTGTTGTATTTGATATATTCGTGCTTTGCCCAGCACTTGTACCTAATGTAAAATTAGCCAATGGCTTAGAGTTACTAGCAACTTGTGTCAAATAAACTTGCGTCAAAATCGCTGATCGACCTGTTGAAAACCAGGTAGACTGACAATAACCCGCCACTCCATTTTTTGTTATAGTTCCATCAGATGAAATCACACTCGCATTTTGCAAATTAAAAAAATTGGTATTGTTCGCTTTATAGCAAAATACCAATTGATCTTGTGCATGATCCGCAGAGTCAAAATAAGCAAACATACCATTCGCTGCAAGTTGGTTTTCAACTTGGGTAGGATCTTCAATTTTAAATAATGCGGCATCTGAACTTTCAAACATTAACTGCTGTGCCTGACCATTGGTTGCAATATTTAATGACACCAGACTTTGGCGAATAGCTAATGTTCCAATAATCGTCATAAACAACAATATGATTAATACAACAATTAAAGTTGCACCCCGTTGAAAACGCTGATTCATCATTAACGCCCCCCCAACGCATTACGAATTGCAACAGTCTGTGTAATCACCTGACGTAAATTTTTTGCTGGCATCGTTTGAATTGTGTTATTTAAAGTGACGGGTTGATTGAACACAGTAAAAGATTTCGTTAAATCAATATTAGAATCGATACCTACTGTTTGGTTAGAACGTACCAAAACACCTAACTTGATACCCATAATACGAGCAGTTGGTGCATTAGTTGTGTATTGTGTAATCGTCATGTCTCTAAAATTACCAGAGCTATCCTGCACTGTGAGCAAGACATGAAAATAATCCACACGCTTCATAATGATTTGACCATTATCATTATTAAAGGCTGTCAAATTATTTGAACGCCCAGCAGCACACGCTAACGCCAATGCTGTCGCGGACGTTTCATTGTTATTAATATTGGCATCCTGACGTACAAAATAACGTTCAACTACATAAACAGAGGCATCTGTCACTTGTGTTCCTTCACAATCAAATAAACCACTGTCAATTTGGGCTTGTGTCGGTACATATTGAATAACCAGTTGATCACTACCAACATTCATATTCGATGTATTGCTGACCGCGCTTTGACTGACAGCAGAAGATGCCACGCCTGCTAAGTTTGTCGTGCTAAAAACAATGCCTCCATTTGCAGAACTCGCTGTCATGGCTGCCGTTACAGCATTTAAATTTGCCATTCGAATATCTTTGGTCATGTAATTTAAGGCAAAATTGGCATTATCCTGAATATCAGCAGCCCCTTGTTGCAGGGCAAAGCTTTTTTGCCCTGCAATAAAAAGCATAACCGCTGCTGCCACAATGATTAAGCCCAGAACCAATGACATCATGAGCTCAATGAGTGTTAAACCCTGTTGTGAATATCGCATCTTAATATGCCTCCATCACAATACAGGTTGAAGCATCATTATAGGAAAACCCTGAACTTGTACTATTGGTACATGCAATATGCCCTGTTGTTGTCGTAGTTTTATCTACAGGGTCAGTTTTATTCCATGCGACATAAATGCACTGGCGACCATTTGCTGTACCAGGGCAAGTCATTATATTTAAGGTCATACCTGTATTAGTCGCTTGTACATAGGCTTCATGCACATCAAATGCTGCTTTTGCGGTTGGCGTACAAAAATTACTATAACAATTGCTACCTGAAGCCGCCTGATTGGTCATACTTTCCAAATTAGTTTTATATGCGGCGAGTGCTGCTGTAGAATTATTCATGCGCATTTTTTCAGCCAAATCACGTGCAATATTCATGGCTTGAATACGATTAAATCCTTCGGATGTTGCTTCAACAGCACGTAACTGCAAGCCCACAAAGCCCAACACTCCAATTGCCAAAAGTAGTAATGCAACCAAAACTTCGAGCAAACCGACGCCCTGCTGATATTTAACTGGCATTACAGTTCCCCGTCACAAGATCACGTTGTTGGACTACCCCTATACGAGAAAGAATTATTCTTTTTGAATATTGCGCCTGTGCCTGCGCTTGATCACACAAAACCAAAGTTAAATCAGAATTCAGCGGTGCTGTAGTGGTGGTTGGATCCTGAACCATGCCATCGGAACGAAATACGATTGATGTCATCGCTGAAACAAGAGCTGCCTTTCCTGATGCAGTCCAATTTAAAGCGCTGTCTGTATCTGCTGAGGATGAATTTAAATTTACGGTCACAGAACGACGCTCTAGAGCAGCTTTAGAGCGTGCTTTTTCCAAGACAATGACTAAATCTCGTGTACTTTTATTTAAATTCTGTTTAAGAAGCATATTAGCAAAAGCTGGCACAGCCATTACCGAAATAATAGAAATAATAATAACCACTACGATTAATTCGAATAATGTAAATCCCCGAATGGATTGCATATTCCCCTCATATTTTTAAATAACTCATATTTTTAATAAGATTTACTTCACAATATGTAAAAATTAAGTACCGTTATTTATTAATAAAATTCATAATTTATGAAATAAGATATATTTAAAATGTATCTATTATGTGATACATATCACATAATATATCAATTTTTACCAAAAAATAAAATAAAAAAAACGGACCAGTCACGATCCGTTTTAAAAACTACAATGCTTAAGCTTGCACAATATGTATACGCAACTCTTTAGGCAGGCTAAATGTTACATTTTCTTCACGCCCATCAAGTTCTTCAGGAGACTCCGCACCCCAGTCCTGCAACCGCTGAATCACTTGCTTAATTAAAATTTCTGGAGCTGATGCGCCTGCGGTTACACCGACCTTAGTGGTTGATTGAAACCAGTCTTGTTGCAACTGTTCAGCATTGTCGACCAAATACGCGGTTTTCCCCATGCGCTCAGCAAGCTCACGTAAACGATTAGAATTGGATGAGTTGGGAGAACCCACCACCAAGACCACATCACACTTTTCAGCTAAATCACGCACCGCATCCTGACGGTTTTGGGTTGCATAGCAAATATCATCTTTACGAGGGCCCTGAATATGAGGGTATTTTTGGCGCAAGGCATCAATCACTTTCGCAGTATCATCAATCGACAGCGTGGTTTGAGTGACAAAAGCTACTCTTTCAGGATGTTTCACTTGTAATTCAGCAACATCCTGCTCGTTTTCAACCAGATAAATTTCACCACCGTTATTTTTATCGTATTGCCCCATCGTTCCTTCAACTTCAGGGTGACCATGATGTCCAATCAGAATCGCTTCTACGCCTTCACGAGCATATTTGGTGACTTCAATATGTACTTTCGTTACGAGCGGACAAGTGGCATCAAATACTTTTAAACCACGGCGCGCTGCTTCCTGCTGGACTGCTTTGGACACCCCATGCGCACTAAAAATCACAATATTATCGTCTGGAACTTCATCAAGTTCATCGACAAAGATCGCGCCACGCTGACGCAGGTCATCTACGACAAATTTATTGTGTACGACTTCATGGCGTACATAAATTGGTGGCTGGAAACATTCAAGTGCCCGATTGACAATCGCAATCGCACGGTCAACACCTGCACAAAAGCCTCGTGGGTTCGCCAATACAATTTCCATAACTTCCTCAATCTGACAGGCAATGACTGTATTTTTTGAATTTATTGACCAAACTATTCAGTTTAGCCGCGCTCTACTCTAATATAGAGAAGATATTTTATCATATCAGGAAAAAATATCATGTCGGGTCTATTGTTTGTCGTTTCTGCAGCGTCAGGAACTGGCAAAACATCTCTGGTCAAAGCCCTGCTTGAACGTGTAACCAATCTACATGTTTCTGTTTCTCATACTACTCGTGGGCAGCGTCCCGGTGAACTCGATGGCGTGCATTATCACTTCACCAGTAAAGATCACTTTTTAGCGCAAGTGAAAGAAGGTGGTTTTATCGAATATGCGGAAGTATTTGGTAATTACTATGGAACGTCACAAACAACCGTCAAGCAACAGCTTGAAAAAGGACATGACGTTCTACTCGAAATTGACTGGCAAGGTGCAGAGCAAGTTCGTAAATTATTCCCTGAATCTAAACAGATTTTTATTTTACCGCCAAGTCAGTTTGATTTACGCCAACGCCTGTCAAACCGTGGTACAGATGCGGTAGAAGTCATTGAACATCGTTTAAGTTGTGCAATTACCGACATGCAGCAATACGTCAATTTTGATTATGTGATTATTAATGATGACTTTAATAAAGCCCTACATGATTTAGAATCCGTAATCAACGCTAACCGCCTGACTATGCCACAGCAAGCTCGGCGTCATCAGCAACTGATTGAAAAATTGTTGCACCCAGAGAATTGATTAAAACTTGAGTCTATGTGCAAAGCATCTTATACTGCACAGTCTAGTTAAATTTAACTCAGCAAGAGATTTGTTATGGCACGCGTAACTGTTGAAGATTGTTTAGACCATGTAGATAACCGTTTTGAATTGGTCCTTGTGGCAAGTAAACGTGCGCGCCAATTATCACGTCAAGGCATTGAACCAACTGTAGAGTGGGACAATGACAAGCCAACTGTTGTGGCTCTACGTGAAATTGCAGCCGGTCATATAAGCAAAGACATTTTGAAACAACGTGAGCAAGACTACCAAGTATCAAGCCTTGATCTTGCTCTTTCTGCAAATAACTTAAACCTAGAAGGCTTTACTTTCTAAGTCTAAGTTTTTTGCAAAAAAGCCTAGTTGGTTCAACTAGGCTTTTTTGTTTGCACTGTTATGATGCAATATTGAGTGAAATAATCAACTTTATTGAAATATTTTTGGTTTTTTCAGTGAGAAAAATTGACAAGACCCACAGAATGTTTTTCATTAAAGGGCTAACGTTTCCATTTGTGATTTAGCATTGAATTAAGGGTGGTTTATGCCAGGCGAAGAAGTCAGCCAAGCCAAGCAACAACTGAAACTGATTATTGACGAATATCTGTCAGAAAAAGATGTCGAACTGGTGCTTGCTGCCTGTGATTTTGCCGACCTTGCTCACAGCGGGATCACACGTAAAAGCGGCGAACCTTATGTGCTGCACCCAATTGCCGTATCTAGCATTCTGGCGCACATGCGACTTGATTCCCAAACGCTGATGGCAGCGTTGCTGCATGATGTAATTGAAGATACCGAATTTAGTAAAGAAGAGATTGCAAGCAAGTTTGGTAAAGTCGTTGCCGAACTGGTCGATGGTGTCACCAAACTGACCCACTCTAGTGACAAACAGGTCAATAAAGCAGCCTCTTTTCGTAAAATTCTACAAGCTACCTTGCAAGACCCACGCGTAATCATCATCAAACTTGCAGACCGCTATCACAACATGACCACGCTTGATGCGTTGCGCCCTGATAAACGTGCCCGAATTGCCCAAGAAACCTTTGATATTTTTGTGCCTATGGCACGTATCGTAGGGATGAATGAAATGGGTGATAATCTCGAATATCTGTGTTATCAAAATCTTGACCTTGACGTATTCAACAAAATTCAGCAAGCGCTCCAACAGACTCGACCAAAACGCTGTGAATATCAACAAATCTGGGAAAAAAATCTCACACAGTTACTACAGCGACACCAGATTACAGGTCGCATTAAAAAGAAAAACAACAATATTGAGCTGATTCGCCACTTCCTTAAAAATGACATTAATCTACAAGAACTTACCCGTAGTCATACCTTTGAAATTATTCTAACCAGCATTGCCGACTGCGACCGTCTTGTCGATGTGTTACGGGAAAACTTTCAGGTTCTACAATTTAACGATCATATCCGTCGACCATTACCAGGTGGCAACCAGTCCCTGATGATGCGATTGAAGGGTGAAAAAACCACCCTATCCTTGACTATTCAAACTGAGCTGATGCGTAAAGCTGCGCGTTTTGGTGTGGTTCTCGGTGAAAATGCACCTCAAGCATGCCGCTCAGCCATTCAGGCATCTATGCAAAACCTGAATACCTTAATTGACGGTGAATGTGCCAAAACGACTTTTAGTGATTTGCTAGACTATTTGCATCAGGAAAAGATCTGGGTTTATACACCACATGGCCATCTGCATGAGCTACCGCAAGGTGCGACCATTGTCGATTTTGCCTATGCTGCCAGCCTGTTTTTAGGTAACCATGCGATTGGGGCAAAAGTGGATGGAGAAACCAAACCTCTGTCTACTCCTCTTGCTAGCGGGCAAGTTGTAGAAATTCTAACCGATGTGCTCGCAAGCCCGAACCCTGACTGGCTGAGTTTCATTAATACACAAAAAGCACGCCGTGCGATTCAAAATATCTTGCGTGATCAAGATGTTGAAGAACAGCGTATTATTGGTAAACAGGCACTTGACCGTGCTTTACGCCTGTTTAACAGTTCTAGTCATGAGTTATCTGAAGATGACTGGATCAATGTTTTAGAATGGCGTCATGTAGACAATAAAAATACCCTATATGAACAAATTGCTGTCGGTGATCTGCTACCACAACTGGTTGCCAATCATTTATTTTCCATCGACAGTCAATTGGAAGAACCAAGTTCACATCGTTTGATTCAGGGTACAGACGGTATTGATGTCAAGTATGCACGCTGTTGTAACCCAATTTTGGGCGATCCAATTCAAGGGCATTTATCGCGCCGTGGGTTGATTGTACACCGTGAACGCTGCCATAACTTGCTACATGAGCAGCATCTACATCCTGAAAATATCATGCCATTACAGTGGAGTGATTACGAAGTCGATGATGTGAGTTTTACCGCATATTTATGCATTGATATGAGCATGAATGACGAGCAGATTTCTGACCTGATATATCAATGTCGTAAAGCTAAATTTGGGGTAGAAATGATTAATTCCCAAGACAACAAAACCTATGTCAATGTCGTCGTCAATAACCGTAAAGAAATTGCTCAAGTGATTCGTGAGCTGCGTTTACACTTTGGTTTTCCACGAATTCTGCGCCAAGATACGCCTGTAATGATTAGCGAAACGCATAAAGTTGTATAATTTAAGCGCATCCCACATAGATTGTGTGCTATATATAAATGATATAGGTCATTGAATTTGTAAAGGAGACATGTATGTCACGCCAAGTGATTCATACTGAAAATGCACCTGCTGCAATTGGAACTTACTCCCAAGCCATTTTAGTTGGGAATACACTGTATCTTTCTGGACAAATTGGTTTAGATCCATACAGCATGGAATTGGTGGATGGTATTGAAGCACAAATTCGTCGTGTTTTTGACAACATCAAGGCTGTTTGTGAAGCTGCTGGCGGCTCTTTAGCAGATTTTGCAAAATTGAATATCTTCTTGACAGACTTGTCTAATTTTCAATTGGTCAACCAGATTATGGGCGAATACTTCCCACAACCTTACCCTGCACGTGCAGCGTTGGGCGTGGCAAGCTTACCTAAAGGGGCTTTGGTTGAAATGGATGGTATTGTAATCATTCCTTAAGTACAAAATGATGTATATAAAACCACCGATCAGGTGGTTTTTTTTCATCCAAAAAGCCAATTATAGTTTTGTAAATATGAAGATGAAACCCATTGACAAACGATAACAATTATCAATAATATCAGTAATCGTATTTATCTTTTCATGGGTGCGCACATGTATGTTTGTTTATGTCGTGGGATTACCGACCAAGATATCAAAGATGCTGTTGCCAATGGTGCAGAAAGTTTTCGGGAAATTCGTGATTTACTCGATTTAGGCACTTGCTGTGGACGTTGTGCACCTGAAGCCCGTAGCCTGATTAATGAAGAATTGGCTGCCATTGCTGCAAAGATTTCTATCGCCGCATAGCCCCATTACAAGGGCAACGTCTCCTTGTCCGCTTTTGATTTAGAGTGGGTTTATTTTAGGTGTCAAAACTCACCTTCACCATGTGATTGTGATTTTCATTTGCCGTTCGATAAATTACTCGCAGCAATACAACTTCTTGGCTAAGATAAACTTATCATTGCCTTAACCCTGTTGAGGCTTGCATTATTTGCGGAGAAATAATAATGAAAGGCAATCGCGATGTTATCAATCAGTTAAATCAGGTGTTGTATCACCATCTCACGGCGATCAATCAATATTTTCTGCATTCACGTATGTTTAATGACTGGGGCGTTGAGAAACTTGGCTCTGCCGAGTACAAAGAATCGATCCGTCAAATGAAACATGCGGACAAAGTCATTGAACGTATTTTATTTCTTGAAGGTCTGCCAAACCTGCAACATTTAGGTAAATTATATATCGGTCAGCATACTTTAGAAGTGTTGCAGTGCGATGTGCGGAAAGTTAAAGAAAATATTGAAGCACTGCAAAAAGCAGTCGCATTGTCAGAACAACTACAAGATTATGTATCGCGTGATCTGGTTCAGGAAATTCTAGAGCATGAAGAAAATTACTGGGACTGGCTGGAAACCCAGATCGACCTAACAGAAAGTGTAGGTATCGAAAACTATATTCAGAGCAACATGTCTGATGAGTAACAACCTGCCAAAAGATAAATGCTGATCAGTGAAGGAGATTTTTAATCATCTCCTTCCTGTTCTCGATAAATTTAAATAAATTTTTATAATTCATATAATTCATATAATTCTATCAACTTCATTCTTACCAATTTACACAATCAATATTCCTCGCCCAAAAAACAGGTCATTACCCTCATGGAATGGATAAATCTCGGAAGCGTCTTGTCCTCAATATGTTTTATCTTGAATTATGGTAGGTAACACTTCTGTGAAGCATATCGCATCATCAATTCGAAAAATAAAATGCCAGTCAATTACTTAACTGACTGGCATTAGGCTATAAAGCAGCTTTTCTACTGAGCATTACTTACGAATAGCACGACCATTGTGATCTTGGTCAAGCAAGAGTTGACTATAAGGATGATCGACTTGATATAAACCATGGATCAAGGCTAATTGATGCTGGGCTTCTTGGTTCTGCCCGTTATATGCTAAAAGCTGAGCGTATTTATATAAATCATAATGCGTTGGTGTAGTGACCGCAACCTGATGATAATGTTCTAATTGTTGTGGTGATAAACGGCTAAAACGATCCAGATAATACCAGTTAGCACGTTGATCGAACTGATCCAAAACATAAACTCGATAGGGTTTAACTGCTGGAATTCCCTGATCAGAATGTTTATGCCCCTGATTTAAGGCATCAATTGAACTTAGATAATCGCGCCAGATTAAACCGTAGAGCAAAATACCGATCACTAAAATAGCAGTATTCAAGTTTGCAGATAGTGAAAATGCCTTCAGTTTGGCTGTCTGCGCCTGAATGACTCCTAGTAAAAAGCCAACAGGTAATAAGAAATAAGCATAATCTTGAGGGAATTCAAACATTGCATGAATCAATACACAACAGACCATCAGCGTTGCAACCAATGACTCGCTTTTTTCCACCTGTTTGTTGAGTCGCCAAATCCACCATGCGATATAAGCAACAATCGCTGTTCCAACAATAACACCATTCCAGACCAGTAATTCTAAAATGAGATTATGTGCACTGTTGGTTCGTTCATTGTGCTGAAGAAAATCTGCCCCGACCAATTGTGCATAGCTGGTTTGATTCCAGCCATAGCCCAGCCACGGATGTTGCTGAATGGCATACAGCATTTGCATCCAGATATTAAAGCGAGAGTGACTCGAACTGGCACGTGCAATCACATCCGACATTTCTGAATGAGATAACCCCAGATGCACCAAAATCGCATTTAGACTTGGAATTGCCAGTAAGCAACCCACGTAAATCATCACCCATGCGGCAACATGGTAACGCTTGAAACGATATGCTGGGGAGAGTTTAAAAAACAGATAAATACTGAGTACTGCACAGGCCACCCAAGGCGTACGAGACTGACTGAGTGCGATGGTAAAGGTGAGCAATAATGCCCCCAATGTCACCAGCCAAGTGGGTAAGGCGCGTTTTTCAAACAAATACAGGCAACCCATCAGCCCCATCATCAGGAAAGTTGCCATATTGTTGGGCTGAGCAAAGTTCGCATAAGGACGATTACCACGTAATGGCATAATCAGTGATAATCCCTGATCGAGATGCAACCATTGCAACAACGCTATGCCAACGCTGATTAAACCGACCACAAAAGTCAGTAAGCTCCAGCCTTTAAAAACTTTTTCACGCTGCACGGGATCTTGGGTCAGATTAAATCCAAGTACAACCATCATGGCAAAAGCAAAAACATACAATCCAGACAACAATGCCTTACTAAAATAAAACTCAATGCCAAATACCCACTGCACAAACGGGATACAGGCCATCACAAATAGTGGCACATTCAGCTTGGGCAATTGTAAGGGCTTGTCAATATATAAAGCCAACGTACATAAGCCAGCCGCATACGCTAATAATTCGCTAGATAGTGTCAGCCACGGGGTATAGTGATATGGAGATAGCCATGACAATGCCAGCAGCACCGCAATCGCAAGAAACAGTAATCTTTGCATCATGAGCAAAACAGGTGAAAAATAAAGCACGTATTATAGGATATTTTTGAGTAAAGCTATGTAGCACAACTTGACCATTACAGCCTAATCTTCAATAAATTTTTCTATTTATAGGATGATGATTTATAAAATTCAAACATGCCACGAAGGCAGAGCTTGCTAAGATCATACTCATGACATTGACAACAAAGGACGCATCGCATGCCACATCAAGGAAAAGAGCTTCATTTACGTCGCGCCGAAATTGGGCAAGGTACAGTCATTGCCCGTGCCTTGCCACACCGAGAAAAACGCATGATTGGCGCATGGTGCTTTCTCGACCATGCTGGTCCAGTCGAGTTTGTTCAGGGTGAGGGACTTGATATTGGCCCACACCCACATATTGGCTTACAGACCTTCACGTGGATGATTGAAGGTACGCTAATGCATACTGACAGTCTGGGTTCAAAACAACTGATCCAGCCCAAGCAGGTCAACCTCATGACTGCAGGCTACGGTATTTCTCATACAGAAGTCACGCCACCTCATGAAACCCAACTGCACACGGCACAGCTCTGGATTGCCCTACCCGATAACAAACGCAATATGCCTGCCAAGTTTCAGCATTATCCTGAACTACCCGTCATACAGAAAGACCAGATCGAATGTCGGGTTTTGGTCGGGGATTTTTTGGGGCATACATCCCCTGTTGAAGTCTATAGCCCATTACTTGCCGTCGACCTGTATGCAGCACAGGCAAGTCAGACCACATTGCCGCTGAAGCCCGATTTTGAATATGGCATTTTACTACTCTCAGGACAGGCACAGGTCAATGGACATGTGCTGACCACAGACAATATGCTCATCTTTGAAACAGGTTCAAGTGACATCAGTCTGGTACTGTCCGCCGATAGCCGCGTGCTCCTGATTGGTGGAGAACCCTTTGAATCGCCGATTTTACTGTGGTGGAACTATGTTGGTCGTAGCGAAGATGAGATTAAAGCTGCGCATCAACACTGGTTACAGCATGACAGCCGCTTTGGAGAAATTCCCGATTATCCAGGTGAACGCTTACAAGCACCTGCATTTCCCGAACACATGAGGGCATCGAAATGAGTATCGTTGGTCGTAGTCAAGTTCAAAGCTTACCTGAACCATGGAAAGGGCTGGTTCATTGTGGTGAACATCACTTTTTTACTGATGAACCTGAACATCTGGAAGGTCATGATCAGGGTGCAGCGCCTTATGACTTGCTATGCAGTAGTCTTGTGGCATGCACCATGATTACGCTACGCATGTATGCCAAACATAAAGGTTTCGACTTGGGCGAGTTTAAGGTCACTGCTCAGTTTCTAAGCCATCGGGATGGTTCTGAACACATTCAGCGTCAGATTGAATTTCCTCAGCCCATAACCGATGAGTTGCGTCAGAAACTTCTGGCCGTTTGTCAAAAAACACCCGTCACAAAAACCTTGTTGCGCAGTGTCAAGATCGAAACACAAATTTTCGACCCTGTAGCATAGTTTACACCTTGGCGAATGTCGTTACATTTCGCCAAAGTCACCACGGTTAAAGTCATGAATAGCTTGCATAATTTCTTGCTGGGTATTCATGACAAATGGCCCATAACCCTGAATCGGTTCATTCAATGGTTGTCCAGTTAAAATCAGAATTCCTGCTCCCTGTTCAGCACTGATCTGAATCGGTTCGGCATCGTCTCGGTCAAACAGGACAAAGCTATGATCAGCAACCTGATACTGTTGATTGATTGAAACTGTTCCTTGTCGTACGACCACAATACAGGTTTGCCCCACAGGCACGTTAAATTCATGCTGCTGCCCTGCCATCAACTGAATATCCCAGACATTCACAGGGCTAAAGGTCGAAGCCGCGCCTTGCACATCGGCATATTGTCCTGCGATGACCCGCAAATAACTGCCTGTATCATCCAGTACAATTGAAGGAATTTCACTTCGGGTAATGGCTTGATATTTGCCGTGAGTCATTTTGTCTTTGGCGGGCAAGTTGACCCAAAGCTGTACCATTTCTAGCTCACCACCTTGCTGGGCAAAAGCTTTCGAATGTAATTCTTCATGTAATAAGCCTGCACCTGCGGTCATCCATTGCACATCACCTGTCTGGATGGTTCCACCTCCACCATGCGAATCACGATGCGAAATTTCACCTTTATAGGCGATGGTCACCGTCTCAAAACCACGATGTGGATGTTCCCCGACCCCGCGTGGCGTGCTAGTTGGGCTAAAAAATTCAGGTGCAGCATAATCCAGCATCAGAAATGGACTCAGCACTTGCCCTAAACGGTCATAAGAAAATAAGGTGCTGACATGAAAACCATCGCCCACCCAATGTTTTTGCTGTGTCCGATACTGCCCAATGACTTTTTTCATGTCGGAATCCTCACTTGATTTAGAGCATAATTTTACATTCTAAGCAGCCGTCAAAAAATCATAAAAATAAGACGGATTATCTTATATATGCAATAAACAACTTCCGCTACAATCAATTAGTTGTCTGAACGCAAGAGGCTGCCATGCATATTTTTGATGATTATTATTATTTTTATCTGGTGGTCAAACATGGCGGATTCAGTGCAGCCAGTGAAGCGACTCAAATTACCAAATCCAAACTCAGTCGGCGAATTTTAGAACTTGAAGAACGCTTTAATATTAAATTGATTCAGCGTACCACACGGCATTTTCAGGTGACACCACTTGGGCAACAGTTTTATGAAGAATGCCAGAAAGTCGTTAACCAGATTGAATGCAGTGAAAATGTACTATTACAACAAAAAAGCGAACCTCAAGGTTTGGTACGCATTAGTTGTCCCAATGTCATGCTGCAATTTCAGATTCGTCCGATTTTAAATGCTTTTTTGCAACAATATCCCAAAGTTCAACTGGAACTGGAACTGACCAGCCGCCGTGTCGATGTATTGCATGACAATATCGATATTGCGATTCGCACCAGTTTCAACCCCAATGTAGATTCCAGCTTAATTGTCCGCGATGTGGTAAAAACTACACATTGTCTGGTGGCAAGCCAAAGCCTGTTACAAGGTCATACCATTCAACATTATCAGGAACTGGCACAGTACCCAGCATTGGCTTTAGGCTTAATGAAAAACCAGTATACGTGGCATTTGCAGCACCTCACTACGGGTGAAACCGTAAATTTTCATTTTGATCCCCGTTTAAAGTGTAATGATCTGGCAGGTGTCTATTATGCAGTCAAAGATGGTTTGGGTATTGCTGACTTACCTGTGCTGAGTGTGCAAAAAGATCTGAAAAACGGCGACTTAATACAGGTATTGCCCGATTGGCAATCCAATATTGGCACAGTTCAACTGGTCTATGCGTCACGTAAAGGGCAACGTTTAGTGATTGAAAAACTGATTGAAAGCCTGATACAAGGCTTACGCAACATGGTTGGACGCGAAGCTGGTTATATATCCTAAGTCTTTGTAAGCAGACCATTTGTAACAGTTTCACCAAGTTAATTTGCGCAAAAGCATAGAATTGAAGGCAATCTCTGCTTTAAGATAGCTTTCTTTTTGCGTAATTTTTCAAAAAATGTCGAAACTCAGTGCATTAGATCAGTTGCTACAACGCTATAAACAATTGCAATATCATCAAGATCCTGTGTTATTTCAACGCCTACAAGATGTACAACAATGGCAAAAGAACCGCTTAAAGCACTCACATCAGGCATTATTTTCCGAAAAAAATAATCGGCTCATGGCAGCTTACTTTGTCGACCGTTTATATGGCGGACCAGATTTTGATACCTTGGCCAAACAGATTGAACGCTTGCTGAAACATGCCCATAAAGCTGAAAAGTTTATTCCCGAAAATGCCATTAAAGCAGGAACTCACGGGATTTTACTCGCCATTTATGCGGTTGAACTTGATGAACAAGTTGCGGCACACATTCAGAACAATTATCCGCATAATCAAGTGTTGAATGATGAAATCATGCGCCAAACCTATTTACAGCTTGATCAGGCACAGGCACGCCTGCAACAGCTCAGCATGGCGGATGAATTTGGGCATTATCTAGATCGTTATTTGCGCTCTTTTGTGGTTCATACTGCCTTTAAAATTTGTAAATCAGTGGCCTATAAGCACCATTTCCAAATGATGTATGACTTTATGGATGAAGGATTTACAGCCATGAAGCCACTCAAGTCTGCCGAAAAATTTGTGCGTGATTTTACCGCACAGGAACGTCAGGTGATTCACCGCGTACATACAGGCGATCTACAGCCTTTTCAATAATCGCTCCGCACAAAGCAGACTTTTTTCTGTATATTATTCATCTATTCAAGCATGATGATCGCTGCAAAATTCTGCATAATCTGTCATCATGCGCACTAATTCTTTTATACCGGTGAATGAGGAGAGACTCATGTCGAACGAATACCCAACGCCAAATACACCAAATGAGTCGACACAAAATTCCAATAAAGTTAGTCCTTTTTTAACTTCGCCGCTTCCTGAAGGCACACCACAAGGTCAGCAAACTAGCCTCAACCAAGCTCCGCAAGATACTCCGATTACAGAGTCAGTTCCTCACTACAACTTGCCACGCGGTGCAGGCAAAACAGGCAATGTCGGCGACACTACCCACTTTGGTTTTAAAACCGTGCGTACCGAAGACAAAGCGCAAAAAGTCGCGGAAGTGTTCCACTCGGTGGCTAGCAAATACGACATTATGAATGACCTGATGTCATTCGGAATTCACCGTTTATGGAAACGTTTCGCCATCAACATGTCTGGCGTACGTCGTGGTCAGCATGTTCTAGATATTGCAGGCGGTACGGGTGATCTTGCCAAAGTATTTAGCCGCGAAGTTGGCCCTCAAGGTCATGTAGTCCTGTCTGACATTAACGAATCAATGCTCAATGTCGGTCGTAGCCGTTTGCTGGATGCAGGCTGTACCAATGTCGATTTCGTGCTTGCCAATGCCGAAACCTTAGAGCCATTTGCTGACAACAGCTTTGATCTGTTGACCATCAGCTTTGGTTTACGCAACGTGACCGATAAAGATGCAGCACTTGAATCGATGTATCGTGTATTGAAGCCAGGCGGTCGTTTACTGATTCTGGAATTCTCTAAACCTGTATTTGAACCATTCTCTAAACTGTATGACCTGTATTCATTTACCGCATTGCCAATTATGGGCAAATTGGTGGCGAATGACTCAGAGAGCTATAAGTATTTGGCTGAATCGATTCGTATGCACCCAGACCAGCGCACCTTAAAAGGCATGATGGAAAAAGCAGGCTTCCAGAACTGTGATTACCACAACCTGACTGGCGGTATTGTTGCAGTACACCGTGGTTTCAAACTCTAATCGAGGACGCTCCTGATGTGGTCAATTCTTGCATTAGGTGCTGCTGAACGTCTGGTCAATCGTGTGATTGACCTTGACGCGATTACACGCATCCAACTCAACCAACTCCAAGGGCAACTCCTCCGTGTCGTGATTGCCTCGCCACAACTCTCGGTCGATGTTTTTTTTGATGAAAACATCTTACGTCTAGAGCCAACGGCAACAGGACACAGCGAAACTCCAAGCCTGTTTGAACAACGCCCTTTCGACCCACAGCATAGCCCAAGCACTGCCAACGCCACCTTACAGGTTGCCAATGTGGTCGAGCTGCTGAAATTATTACTGGACAAAGAAGTCGGTACGATTCCTGTACAGGGTGATTTTCGCCTGCTGCAAACTTTGCAAGATATTTTGCAACGCCTTGAACCAGACTTGGCGGCACATTTATCGCCGTGGATTGGTCCAACGCTAGCACATGAGCTGGGTAAAATTCAGCATTTACCCCAACTGGCGAAACGCTCGTTGCAAAGCAAACTGTTTTTTGCCGCAGATACCTTAAAAGAAGACAGTGGTTTATTTGCACCACGCTGGCAAATGGACGAACTGCAACAAGGCACGCGTGCCTTGCAACAAAATATTGACCGACTGGAAGCCAAAGTTCAGGCATTACAGCAGACAATTCTCCCAAAACAAAATTAGGTGACCGCTTCAATGATTCCGCATATTTCCCGTTTACTCGAACTGTGGCGTATTGCTGCGCACTATAGACTCGACACGTTGGTTGCTGCGGAAGACATTCCTATCAAGGCGCGCCCCTTACTGAAACTGATTCGCCTGCATCCTGCGGCATGGTCAAGCAAACAGGGCAAAAATCCGCTCAAGCTCAAAGAAGCTTTAGAGGAGATGGGGCCTTTAGCCATCAAACTCGGCCAGTTATTATCGACCCGTCGTGACCTGATTGCCCCTGAAATCTTGCAACAGTTAGTGTTACTGCAAGATCGGGTGAAGCCTTTCGATGCCGATGTCGCCAAAATACGCATTCAGCAATCCTTGAAAGCGGATATCAACTCGCTATTTTCCCGTTTCGACGAACAACCACTTGCCGCAGCATCGATTGCACAGGTACATACTGCTGCACTGCATGATGGACGTGAGGTAGTAGTCAAAGTCACCCGCCCGAATATTCGCGCACAAATTCTGCAAGATTTTGAAATTCTGACGTGGCTTGGACATAACCTCGAAAACCGTTTGGAAGCTGCTCGTGCCCTGCATCTATCGGAAATTATTCAGAACTACCGCCAAACCATTCTGAATGAACTGGATCTGACTCTCGAAGCGGATAATACTCGCCGTATGCGCCATTACTTCACAGGCTCAAGCATGATGTATGTGCCTGATGTCTATATGGACAGTACCGATGTCATGGTAGCGGAACGCATTACGGGCGTACCGATTTCAAATACTGAAACCTTTGACCGTCTCGGCATGAACCGTGCAGATCTGGCAGAAAAAGGCTTGACCATTTTCTTCACCCAAGTCTTCCGTGACAACTTTTTCCATGCCGACATGCACCCTGGCAACGTGTTTGTGGAAACCATTAATCCTCAGCAGCCGCGCTATATTGCACTCGACTGCGCCATTATGGGTGAACTCTCCAAACAAGACCAAATGACGGTTGCCCGCATGCTACTTGCTGTGATGAACGGTAATTTCATGCAGCTGATTCAGGTGGTGCATCAGGCAGGCTGGATTCCACCAGGCACCGATCAGGATGCGTTGGCACGTGAAATGCGCCGTACTGTGGGACCTATGATTTCCAAGCCCATGCATGAGCTAGATTTTGCAGGCATCTTGATTCAGGTGATGGATATTGCCCGTCGTTTCCATCTGGAAATTCCACCGCAATTGATGCTGTTGCTGAAAACCTTGGTACACGTGGAAGGTTTGGGTACAGACCTCTACCCTGAGCTGGATATCTGGAAACTGGCAAAACCGATTCTGACTGAATGGGTCAAGTCCAACATGGATCCTGTAAAAAATATCAAACAGTTAGGACAGCAAATTCCAGACTTGCTCTTGGGTGCACAGGATATTCCAACGCTGATTGTGGACAGCCTCAATGGCTTAAAAAATCAGTCGGCATGGCAAGACAAGCAATTACGTGAATTACAGCATTTACGTTTACAGATGCAACAGCAGCAAAAACGCAGCTGGATTTTTGGCAGCATGATCGCGATTTTACTCAGCATCGCCATCATCAGTCCGTGGTTTGTGTCGATTCCACTGATTGTTGTTGCCAGTCTGATCGCGCTGTGGCGAATTGTGCGTTAGGCGAGATTTCAAGATCTGCATATTGTCTGTTGATTTTTGATACTTGCATACCATGTTTGTCTGTCATGTTTCAGTTGAATCAGATCAAAAGAATATTTCCGCATTGCAATGCTTTGCCGTACACTATAGCCCTGCTTAATTTAAGCCTCTTTTTTCCACGCAAGAAATTTGGTGATTTTCCATGAACAATATGCAATGGCTCGATGAAGTAAAATTTAACGAACAAGGTCTCATTCCTGCGATTGCACAGCATCATCATACCGGAAGAATCTTGATGGTGGCATGGATGAACCGTGAATCGCTGGCGCTGACTGCAGAGAAAAAACAGGCGGTCTATTTTTCCCGTTCACGTCAAAAACTGTGGCACAAAGGCGAAGAGTCTGGGCACTTCCAGACTGTGCATGAAATTCGCCTTGACTGCGATGCCGACGTGATTGTGCTGCAAATTGAACAACATGGCGGCATCGCCTGCCATACAGGTCGCGAGTCATGTTTCTACCGCAAGCTGACTGAAAATGGTTGGGAAATTGTCGATGCACAGCTGAAAGACCCGAGCGAGATCTATCACAATACCGCTTCTAGCAATCCGCATACCCTTGCCATGTCCGCTTCAAATGCACAGGCGGAAAGTGTCGAAGTGCTTGATTACCTCGGTAAAATGATGATTGAGCGTAAGGCAGCCGACCCTGAAAGTTCTTATGTGGCGAAGCTGTATCACAAAGGTCTCAACAAGATTTTAGAAAAAGTCGGCGAAGAAAGTGTCGAAACCATCATTGCCGCGAAAGATTTCGCCAGCCATGCAAGCGAAGACAACAAGAATGACCTGATTTATGAAGTGGCCGACTTGTGGTTCCACAGCATTGTCATGCTCGGTTATTTTGATATTGACCCGCAAATCGTGCTAAATGAACTGGCACGCCGTCAAGGCCTGTCAGGGCTGGTTGAAAAAGCAAATCGTGCAGCCCACTAAACCAACTGCCGAACAGCAGATCGCCATTGAGCATGCGCTCCGTGGCGAATCGTTCAAAGTGGTGGCCTACGCGGGTACGGGTAAAACTACCACCCTGCAAATGATTAGTGCTGCCATGCCTGAACGGCGTGGCATGTATCTGGCATTTAACAAAGCCATTGCCAGTGAAGCCCAACAGAAATTTCACCGCAATGTCGACAGCCGCACCTTTCACTCGCTTGCCTATCGCAGTGTGCCACGCAACATTACCGACAAATTGCGTCTGCCACGTCTGAGTCCGAGTTTTCTTGCCAAAGAATATCGGCTTGAACCCATTACCCTGCGCCGTTTGATGGGTGGGCGTTACGAAAAATACGCACTAATGCCAAGTCGCCTTGCAAGTATCGTGGTCAATGCTGTGGGCTACTTTTGTGCCACCAGTTCACAATACCCTGCACCACGGCATATTCAGGTGCCGAGCTGGCTGCATCCCGATGATGCAACTGCCCTGCAACAGCATTTATACCCTGCACTGGAACGCCGCTGGTTGGATTCGGTGAATCCACAACATCAGGCAGGCATTGGGCATGACATCTACCTCAAGCTATGGGCACTCTCTGAACCGTATATTCCTGCGGACTATATTTTGTTTGATGAAGCTCAAGATGCTGACCCGCTCATGCTCGGGATTTTGCTACAACAGAAAAATACCCAAGTGATTTATGTCGGTGATGCCCATCAACAGATTTACGCATGGCGTGGCGCAGTCAATGCCATGCAAAAACTGCCACTGACAGAGTCACGCCTGACCACTTCATTTCGTTTTGGCGAACCGATTGCCGAGGTTGCCAACAGCTTGCTCGGTGGGCTGAAAGAAACCGTTCCGTTGCGCGGCAATCCTGAACGTAAATCTTTAGTATTTAATAAGCCACATACCAAAAAGCGTGATGCGATTTTATGTCGTACCAACGCACGCGCCATGGAATTGCTTCTGGCAGGTCTGGTCAGTGGTGAGAGAGTCAGTTTGCAGGCCGATCATGCTCGCCTGAACCGCTTTATTGATGCCGCGAGCATTTTAAAACAGGGCAAACGCGTCACTGATGTGCCTGAACTGGCATGGTTTAATTCATGGCATGACGTGCATGAATACTGCGAAACCAATGAAGGCAGTGATATTAAACCCCTCGTCAAACTGGTGGATGATCATGGGACTGCGCCACTCAAACGCGCTTTGGAAAAAATCACGCCGATTCAGGAAGCGGACTATGTGATTTCTACTGCGCACAAAGCCAAAGGTTTGGAATGGGATCGGGTACATCTGGAAGATGACTATCAGTTTAAGCTCAATGCACATGATCATAAAATCAGTGATGAAGAATTGCGTTTACTTTATGTGGCATGTACCCGTGCCAAAGTCAGTCTAAATATCCATTATATTTATGATCTAATCCAACAACTTAAACAAAAAACTCCATTTAAGCCGCATACCCTTGCACCCACTTCACTGTAGATGCGATTGGCTGAAATTAAGTAACAAATTTATAAAACTTAAAAATTATAATCAGAATAGGCATTTACAGGACAAACGGCGCAACAGCCTTTAAAAGGGCTAGTTTTAGCCGTCAAAAAATGTAGAATAATCTTGTACTTAATTTATTTCAGCACATATTTTACCCATCTAACCCAGTCGGTCTCTCGGTTACAGCCTAGTAGAGCGCACTTCGGCTTTTAAAAATTGAATATTGGAATGCTCTTTGCACGCCTCTGATTTTTAAAAGAAACATAACTTTAGGTCATGACCTAATTGACAACTTAGGGATTCAAGTGTGTTAGCCATTATCATACTGTTACCTCTGCTTTTCGGCACAGGACTGGTTTCGTGTTTATCACACGCACCACGCCGCCTCAACATGCTCGCCGCTATAAGTATTAGCTTAAGTTGTTTCGGGCTTTTGCTCAGTCAGTCAAATTCAATTTTTCATGGTGCTACCCTGTTACAAACCTGGGCTTGGCTCCCTGAAATTGGTATTAATTTCAGTTTTCGCCTTGATGCTTTGGGCTTGTTATTTGGCTTGCTTATCAGTGGAATTGGAACCCTGATTTTTATTTATGCCTATTATTATTTAGGTGAAAAAAACTCCCTGAGTAAACTGTATGGCTTGCTGATGCTGTTTATGGCGGCCATGCTCGGTATTTCCCTGTCCAACAACCTGATCATCTTACTGGTGTTTTGGGAGCTGACCAGTATTTCCTCATTTTTACTGGTGGCGTACTGGCATCGCTATGAAGCTGCACAGCGCGGTTCACGCATGGCACTGATTATTACAGGCACGGGGGGGCTGGCGATGCTCGGTGGCTTTATGCTGCTGGGACAAATGGCAGGTAGTTTTCAGCTGGATCAGATTTTGGCGCTGGGTTCAACTTTGCAAACGCAACCGTTATTTGTCCCTGCGCTATTGTTGATTTTACTGGGTGCATTTACAAAAAGTGCGCAGTTCCCGTTTCATTTTTGGCTCCCCAATGCAATGGCAGCCCCAACGCCTGTTTCAGCCTATTTGCACTCGGCGACCATGGTCAAAGCAGGGATTTTTCTAGTGGCTCGCCTACTGCCGATTTTTGTCGGTTTTAGCTTGTTTCACAATTTAGTCACCATTGTCGGGCTTATCACCTTTGCACTCGGTGCATTTTTTGCGATTTTTAAAGAAGACCTTAAAGGCTTGCTGGCTTACTCAACCATCAGCCATCTGGGGCTGATTATGTGTCTGCTTGGACTGGGGTCACCTCTGGCCGTTGCAGCTGCAATTTTCCATATTTTAAACCATGCAACCTTTAAGGCTGCCTTGTTTATGATCGCAGGCATTATTGATCATGAAACAGGTACGCGTAGCCTAAAAAAACTGCAAGGAATCTGGTACTTACTGCCGTTCACAGGCACACTGACCATGATTACCGCTTCTGCCATGGCAGGCGTGCCATTCACCAATGGTTTTTTATCCAAAGAAATGTTCTTTACTGAACTGGTTCAGCATTTGTCTGGTTTTAGCCTCATTTTAGGTGTTGCAGTTGCCACATTGGCAGGGATTTTTGCAGTTGCCTACTCGTTCCGTCTGGTACATGGAGTGTTTTTCGATGGCGAAATCGGCGAGCAGATTCCCAATCCTCATGCACATGAACCTGCACTTGGTATGCGTGGCCCGATCATTTTACTGGCCAGCCTGTGCATTTTAGTGGGCATCTTCCCAGCATTTTTTGCTGAAACACTAGTCAATCAGGTGACTCGGGCATCGTTACAGCTCAATGAATTTCACAGCGTACATTTAGCGATTTGGCATGGGGTCAATTTACCCCTACTCATGAGTATGGTTGCGCTGGTCGGCGGCTCGGTCTTTTATCTGCATTTAAGTCGTGGGGCACTGATCCGTCATATTGACATCGAAGATTATCTGCGCAAGCTGCAAGGCAAACTAATTTTTGAATACCTCATGCAGCAGATTGTTTATTTTGGACGTGTGGTCAAGCTCAAAACTGAAACAGGCAAGCTGCAACATTATTTGTTCTGGATCATCAGTTTTAGTATTGTCATGCTGCTCATTCCATTGTGCAGCCAACCACTGCGTACAGGTACACATCTCCTCACTCAGGCACCGTGGATTGGCATCGTGCTCTGGTTACTGTTGTTTAGTGCCTGCTGGATGATGTTGTGGTTTCATCATGAACGGATCAAGGCTGTCTTGATTAGTGGCGCAGTCGGTCTGGTGGTGACTCTGGTTTTTGTCGCGCTGTCGGCACCTGATTTGGCACTGACTCAAATTACCGTCGATGTTGTGACCACCGTGCTACTGTTAATGAGCCTGTCACTATTACCTCAATTGACTCCCTATGAGTCGACTCAAACCCAACGCTGGCGCGATGCAATTTTAGCAATTGTTGCAGGTGGAGGTGTCGGCTGGATCAGCTGGCTGATTCTGACCCGAGATCATGATTCAATTTCATGGTTTTTTGTGCAGCAGTCCTTACCATTGGGAGGCGGCTCAAATATTGTTAACGTGATTCTGGTCGATTTTCGTGGTTTCGATACCTTCGGTGAAATTACGGTACTGGGTATTGCTGCGCTTGGCACATTATCGCTTATGGATGGGATGCGTACGCACGGCACCACCATTACCCAAGGGCTGAGCTACCGTTTTAATCCATCTCCACTGTTGGTACGCACAACTGCATCATGGGTGCTGCCTATCGCATTAGTGGTCAGCCTGTATATTTTCATGCGTGGACATAACCTCCCTGGGGGTGGCTTTATTGCAGGTTTAATCACGGCAATGGCATTGATTATTCAATATATTGCCCTAGGTCAGGACTATGCAGAACAACTGCTCAAAGCCAAATCTGGACGACTGTATGAAATCTGGATTGGCACGGGTTTAAGCATTGCAGGCATAACAGGCGTACTGGCATGGCTCTGGTCACGTCCTTTTTTGACCAGTGCTCATGTGTATGTATATCTGCCTATCTTTGGCAAGCTGCATTTAGCGTCAGCGACGCTGTTTGATTTAGGCGTGTACCTGACTGTTGTCGGTGCCACCATGCTGATGATTTCAGTCTTGGGCGACTCAAGGCACACTAACATTTCAGGCCCTATCCCAAAGGAGTAAAACAATGATTAGCTTAGAATTACTGTTAGCTTCAGGAATAGGACTGCTGGTTGCAACAGGTGTGTATTTATTGCTACGGGCGCGTACCTTCCCCGTGGTGCTGGGTCTTGCCATGATTGGCTATGCCGTGAACCTGTTTTTATTTGCCACAGGCCGGATTCAGGTCAATGCACCTGCAATCTTGACCAGAACTACACATGTGACAGACCCCTTACCTCAAGCACTGGTACTCACCGCAATTGTGATTGGTTTTGCCACGACTGCATTTATTGTGCAATTAGCGCTACGCAGTCGCTATGAGTCAGGGACGGATCATGTCGATTCCAAAGAAATTACCGAGTTACCTGATGACCCGAGTGAGGATAAAGCATCATGATGACATGGTTTGATTTTTGGCAACAACATACGCCTATTGTTAGTATTCTCATTCCTGCATTTACAGGCTTTATTCTGCTGCTTTTAGGCAATCCTGGTGCAGGGCAACTGGCGAAAGATCATCGTCAAACATGGCGACGTGGGATTAGTATTGTAGCGACTGCTTTGGGTTTCATCACAGCAATCAGCTATTTTGTACATGCAAGTTCAGGGCAAATCAGTGTCTATCAACTCAGCGAATGGTCCGCGCCGTTTGGTATAGTCCTTGTGTTAGATCGACTTTCAGCATTTATGCTGCTCCTGACCTATACGCTTGCACTACCGATTGTTGCGTATGCCAGTCAGGGCTGGGATGCTCGCGGGCGCTATTTTCACGCACTGTTCCAGTTTTTATTGATGGGGTTATGCGGTGCATTTCTGACTGCCGACTTATTTAACCTGTTTGTATTTTTTGAAATCCTGCTGATGGCATCTTATGTTTTGCTGATTCATGGACAAGGCAAAGCACGCTTTCAATTAGGTATTCACTACGTGGTGATTAACCTGCTCGCCAGTGCTCTATTTTTGATTGGGCTTGGGCTGATTTATGCCAGTGTTGGCAGCCTGAACATGGCAGATGTCGCGCGTTTATTTCCAACACTTGCCCCTGATCAGGCAGCACTGGCTCAGGCAGGTGGCTATCTTTTATTTACTGTATTTGCGATTAAGGCAGCGGTTTTGCCTTTGGGCTTTTGGTTGCCTAAAACCTATGCCGTTGCCAGCACCCCTGTCGCTGCAATTTTCACTGTGATGACCAAAGTCGGCTTATATGCAATTTTGCGGGTCAACTCGTTGATTTTCCTCAATGACCATGATCACTCCCTGTTTGATATCTTGTTAATTTTGGGATTACTCAGTTCACTCTATGGTGTGATTGGCGCGATTGGTGCTTTGCGGTTACGACGCTTTGTCGGTTTTATGATTTTATCATCGCTGGGTACGATCTGTATTGCGATTGGCTTACACCGTACAGAAGCATGGGCGGCAGGCTTATATTATCTGTTTCATAGCACAATCATTGGTGCAGCATTTTATTTACTCTGTGGCTGGATTACAGCGCAGCGTGGTGAATTTAAAGACCACCTCAAAGTTGCGCCGCGGATGAAACAGGAAAAGCTACTGTCGATCTGCTTTTTTATTATTGCATTGATGATGGCAGGCTTACCGCCATTTAGTGGTTTTTTGGGTAAGGTGTTTATTTTACATGCTGTTCAGCAACACCCATGGCAACTCGAGATTATTGCAGGCATTTTGGTGGTGAGCTTACTCAGTATTGTGGCGTTTATTCGTGTCGGCTTTATTTTATTTTGGCAATCGAGCGAACCTGAGGATAATCCAGAAACTCAAGCTTATCGAAATTATCAGGCACTGCCTGCAATTGCGCCAAAAGGCAATGCGATGGCGCTGTATCTGCTATTGCTAATATTGGTGGCATACGTTGCTGCGGCACAACCTGTACAGCGTTATTTAAGTGCAGCCAGCCTACAACTGGAGCAACAAAGTCTTTATCAACAGCATATTTTGCAACGTGATCAAGATAGGCAATATATCAGCACCCAGCCCTTTGATCCTGAATATATTCCCGAAACCAAATATGGCGGTGAAAACCCCGATGCTAACGCCCATCTAATTCCTGCCATGATTCACCCGAATACGCTGCATGGCGAACATATTTCACTTTACAAGCAACAACAGATTCATGACCAGCTGAACAATCTTCATGATGTACCCGACACGCCTGATCATGAACAACTGAAACTACAGTCTGTGGAGCGCTAAGCATGACAAAATTCCTTTGGATCGACCGCTTGCCCCACCCTTTTGTTTCGGTTATGGTCGGGCTATCTTGGCTCATGCTGTCGCATAGTCTGGATGCTTCAGACCTACTCATGGCAGCACTACTGGCAATATTGATTCCCAAACTGCTCCAGCATTTTATTACCCACACTCCCCATATTGACTCGAAGCAAGCCATTCGACTGTTTTTTGTGGTGCTTTACGATGTCATTATTGCGAATTTTGTGGTGGCAAAACTGGTACTGGGTTCAACCGAAAAACTGCAACCCAAATGGTTCCGTGTTCCGCTCGACTCTCAGCATGAACAGGTCAATTCTTTACTGGCAATGATTATT
Organism: Acinetobacter sp. ANC 4636; assembly: GCF_054454555.1. Classification (NCBI taxonomy): domain Bacteria; kingdom Pseudomonadati; phylum Pseudomonadota; class Gammaproteobacteria; order Moraxellales; family Moraxellaceae; genus Acinetobacter; species Acinetobacter sp. ANC 4636. Next base: position 168,139 of record NZ_JBTKVD010000002.1, read on the forward strand.
ACCACGACACCCGGTACAGTCAGCGCAGGGATTGATCAGGAACGTGGAGACATTTTGGTACATGCACTCAGTTGCAGCGACCCACAAGCCGAAATTGATCAGATCAAACAGCGCTATGAAGCGCCTTTGCTGAAAATTTTCCATGCCAAACAAGGAGAAACACCATGATGATTTTGCCGTATGTATTGGGCATTTGCTTAATCATGATCTGTATTTCCATGTTGTTATGTCTGGTGCGTTTGGTATTTGGTCCTTCGATTGTTGACCGCCTGCTGGCACTAGATACCCTGTTTCTCAATGCCACAGGTCTTGTGATAGTGCTGGGTGTGTACTGGACAACCACGCAACTATTTGAAGGCGCACTTCTGATTGCCATGTTGGGTTTTGTGTCGACTGTTGCTTTGGCACGTTACTTCACCACAGGTCATGTGATCGACTAAGCAGGAGAATCAAACATGCAATTATTGATGGAAATCTTGGTGTCGTTTTTCTTACTGGTCGGTAGCTTTTTTATGCTAGTGGGCGGTATTGGCATGATTCGCCTACCCGATTTATTTACCCGTTTACATGCACCGACCAAATCCAGTACGCTCGGTTTGGGCAGCTTTCTGATTGCAGCCATGATTTACTGGGCATTTCAGGGACATTTTGGTTTTTCTGAATTATTGATTACCTTGCTAGCTTTTATTACTGCGCCTGTATCTGCAAATTTAATGGCGCAAGCTGCACTGCATTTAAAGCTACGCTCTTTAAGTGGCGATGTTCCCGAAGCGATTGAACGTCCATTACCTTGGGATCGTTACCGTTTACAGCGTCAGGCGCAAAAGCGTGAGCAGCGCTTTAACCAGACTCCTGATGAATAAGCTTCTTTTATCATAGTTCACACTCTCTTTATCTTTCTGATGGAGAGAGTACTTTGTTTCTAATTGCTGCTTTTAGGTCAGTCGAAATTTTAAAGAATTGAAAAATAATAAGTTTTTAAAGAGCATTTCGTATAGCAACCATTATATTAAATAGTCAAAAATAAAACTGTAATTATTAGGAAGATGCTTTCTTATGCCATAACAAAAGCTCGTTATCATACATATTTCGTATTTTACAATTATCAGTTTTTTCTAATCTTATTTCATCTGAAAACTTTAAAGTATCCCCCCACCAAAAACCTTTATGTGTAGAAAATCTGGCGATTAAAAAAGCACTCTGAATGCTTTTATCTAGACTTGCAGAATCGGTACTAGGATGAATTTTGATGTTATATGCTTTCTTATCCATTTTTAAATCAAAGTCCACTTTAATATTTAAATTTTTAGGCGGATGCACAATTGGGCTCTCTTCATATTGGTAAACACTATTAACTGTTTTTGTGTAAATAAATGGTAGATTTTTATTGGCTATTTTGTCATTCGAAAACGCTTTTTGATTTTCCAAATTTGAATAGGTAATTGTGTATTCACATGAATAAAGTTTGCCAGTGGGCTTCCGGATTGCAATTGTTTTAACTTCCCGCTCATTGGCAAATGAAGAAACTATTGAAATACCCAAAAAAGATGAAACTAATAACAATTTAATTAGACATTTCATATTATAAATTAATAAAAATTTGGTTGAAATCAAAGATATCATTATAAATATAATTGACTTTTTTACTTTAGAAAAATATACATTTATGGCTGAAACAAAAATGAATATTTTTAAGTTCCTTTAAGATTAACATAGTATACCTTATGCAAAATCTATTTTTATTATTTTAAATTCAACTACTTATATAAATACATTTCAAATATCAGCACACAACAACGACTTTTACGTGTATCGTCACACTTTACACCTATTCCTTAACCAGTGCTCCACGATTTCGATTAGATCAAATTAATAAGAATGCCCAAACATTCACAAAATCGACAAATCATCGCTGAAACAAAACATATGAATATGTACATAGAAATACGCATAAAAAAGCCACCCGAAGGTGGCTTTTTCTTTATTCTTTGTCTTGCTCAGGCAAGTCTTTGACTGCCTCAGCGATCAGACCAAACATATAGTTACCATAAGCATTGGTTTTGTCATAGTGGAAACGCAATCTTGGCGTAATACGTGTCTTGATACGACGACTCAACTCATGACGCAAGAAACCAGAAGCTTTATTTAATACGTCTAAAGTTTCTTTATTTGCTGCTTCACTTTGCTCATCACCAAGCTCACGTCCCATTACAGTGACATAAACTTCAGCATAACCCATGTCTGCACTGACTTTCACCGCAGAGATGGTCACTAGACCACCTAAGCGAGGATCTTTAAGCTCCTGACGGATAAGCCCAGACAACTCACGTTGTACCGAATCCGCCATGCGCTTTAAGCGTTGGCTACCCGCCATTAAAGACTCCGTTTCACAATTTGAACATCATACACTTCGATCTTGTCGAGTGCTTTGATGTCTTTATAACCTTTCACGGCAAGACCACATTCCATACCAGCACGAACTTCTTCAACTACATCTTTATAACGACGTAGAGATTCAAGTTCGCCTTGGAATACCACAACATCGTCGCGCAAGACACGAATTGGTTTGTTACGGTGAATTACACCTTCCATTACCATACAGCCCGCAGCTGCACCGAACTTGCTTGAACGGAACACTTCACGTACTTGTGCGATACCCAAGATGGTTTCACGATGTTCAGGCGCCAATTTACCACTCATGGCATCTTTTACGTCATCGATCAATTCATAGATAACACTATAGTAACGAATATCGATACCGTCTTGATCAGCTTTCTGACGTGCAGTTGCATCAGCACGAACGTTAAAGCCAAGCAATACAGCTTCAGAAGATTCTGCCAAAGTCACATCAGACTCAGTAATCGCACCAACACCAGAGCTGATGATACGAACTCGTACTTCGTCCATTGACAATTCAGTCAATGCTGCATTCAAGGCTTCTAATGTACCGCGAACGTCAGTTTTAAGCACTACGTTAACGGTTGGTACATCTTTCTTGCCCATAGACGCCATAATGTTTTCAAGACGCATTGCACTTTGACGCTCAATACGTTTTTGACGTTCACGGTCTGCGCGTGCATCAGCCACTTCACGTGCTTTTTTCTCATCGTTAACAACAAGAACTTCGTCACCTGCCATTGGCGCATCTGGAAGACCCAAGATTTCCACAGGAATAGAAGGACCTGCCGATTTGATTGGCTGGCCATTTTCGTCTGACATGGCACGCACACGACCATAAGATGAACCTGCAAGAACCAAGTCACCTACATTCAATGTACCGTTTTGTACCAAGATCGAAGTCACTGCACCGCGACCTTTGTCAACACGTGCTTCAATAACAACACCTTGTGCTGCACCTTCTTCAGAAGCTTGTAGTTCTAGCATTTCAGCCTGAATCAAGATCAAATCAAGAAGTTCATCAATACCTTGACCCGAATGTGCTGAAACCAATGCAACTGGAACGTCACCGCCCCATTGTTCAGGTACGATTTCTTTGGTAGTCAATTCATTCAATACGCGATCTGGATCAGCAGATTCTTTATCCATTTTGTTGATCGCAACAATAATTGGCGTACCTGCTGCACGAGCATGGTCAATCGCTTCTGCAGTTTGTGGCATAACACCATCATCTGCTGCAACAACCAAGACCACAATATCAGTCGCTTTCGCACCACGTGAACGCATTGCAGTAAACGCTGCGTGTCCCGGAGTATCTAGGAAAGTAATAATACCTTTTTGTGTTTCCACATGGTAAGCACCGATGTGCTGAGTAATCCCGCCTGCTTCGCCCGCAGCCACTTTTGAACGGCGAATACGGTCAAGCAATGAGGTTTTACCATGGTCAACGTGACCCATAATCGTCACAACAGGTGGACGAGTGCTGAGTTCACCACGTTTTTGCTCAGCCGCTTCAAGTAAGTTGTCTTCGGCCTGAGTATCCGACACAAGAATCGGGTTATGCCCCATTTCTTCAACAACAAGTGCAGCAGTATCTTGCTCAATCGACTGGTCTTGAGTCACTAACTCACCCATTTTCATGAGTGTTTTAATCACTTCGCGTACTTTCACAGCCATTTTTTGTGCAAGATCGGCAACTACAACTGTTGAACCAATTTCAACATCATAGACTTGTTTTTTAACTGGTTTTTCAAAGCCGTGTTTATTTGACTGGCTCAACTTCAAACCGCGTTTATGATGTGCTTTCTGGAAGTTTTGTTCTTCCTGATTACGCCCACCTTTCTTCTGGCTACGCGTATCTTTGGTATTGCCGCCACGTTTAATTTCGCGGTCTTCTTTAGCAAACGAATCTTCATATGCCTGACCAACAAGACCAGCGGCAAGTGGAGCATCATCAATTACACGAATAGTTGTAGCTGCTTCGTCAGTTGAATACTTAGATGCCATTTTACGCATCTGTTCAAGTGTACGCTGTTGTGCTTCTTCTGCAGCTTTACGGCGTGCTGCTTCTTCGGTCGCTTTCAGCTGTGCAGCTTGAGCTTCACGTGCTTTTTTCTGTTCGAGTGTTTCTGCTGGTTTTGGTAACGGTTTTAATGCACCACCGCCACGTTTTTTTACCACCACAGCCGTTTTCGGGCTTTCCACCACTTTTTTATCTTGCTTGTGCGCAGCGCGCATGGCTTCGAGGCTTGCTGTCGCATTGTTTTCAGGCTGGCGACTAGTTTGCTCTTGTGGACGTGCCTGCGCATCGGTGTCAGCGCGTGCTTTGGTTTCAGCTTCTAGCTTGGCTTTCGCTTCAGCTTTAATCTGTTCTGGGTCAGGCTTAGTAAAAGTATGCTTTTTACGTACTTCTACATTAATAGTTTTCGCCTTACCTGAGGTACTTGCAACTTTTGCGGTACTGGTTGTTTTACGTTTCAACGTGATTTTTCCTGCATTACCACTGTCTTGCCCATGAACTTTCTTCAAATAGCTGACAAGGGTATCTTGCTGTTCTGTAGTAATAATATCGTCGGCATGACGCTGTGACAGCCCTGCATCACGAACTTGCTCTAGAAGTTTTTCAACTGAACGCCCTACATTTTGCGCCAATTCTTTAATCGACTTGTCCGTCATTCACCACCTCCTAGTTAAACCATGATTCACGCGCTTTCATGATCAATTGACCTGCAGTTTCAGCATTTAAACCTTCAATATCCGCGATATCATCGGTGGCTTGGTCTGCTAAATCATCAATCGTCACAATGCCACGACCGGCAAGTGCATAGGCAATCTCTTGTGTCATGCCTTGCATATTTAATAATGCTTCACTTGGCTCTTGAACATTTTCTTGTTGTTGCAGTGCATCCGCTAAAGCGGCTTCTTTGGCACGTGTTTGTAACAACTCAACTGTGTCCGCATCCAAATCGATTTCATCGAAAGTTTCTGCAGGCACATAAGCAATTTCTTCAAGTGAAGTAAAGCCCATTTCAACCAAAGCCATCGCCAGGCCTTCATCAATATCCAGACGGGTTACAAACATGTCTAGGTATTGCTGCGCTTCGTTTTGCTGGCGCGAGCGGTATTCATCTTCAAGCATCATATCAAGCTTAAAGCCAGTTAGTTCAGAAGCTAAACGTACATTTTGACCTTGTGAGCCAATCGCACGTGCTAACTGATCACTGGTTGCAAAAATAATATCTGCAGTTTTTGCATCTTCATCAATGACAATGCCTGATACATCAGCAGGTTCCAATGCGCTGGCAATATACTGTGCTGGATCATCTGACCACACCACAACATCGATACGCTCGCCATTCAATTCTGACTGAACTGCCTGAATACGCGTACCACGCATACCAATACATGCACCTACTGGGTCAATACGATGGTCGTTGGTTTTCACCGCAATTTTAGCACGGACTCCGGCTTGACGTGCAGCTGCTTTGATTTCAATAATTTCTTCAGAAATTTCTGGAATTTCTTTTTTCATTAAAGCAATCAGCATATCAGGATGTGAACGCGACAATAATAGCTGCGCACCGCGACCTTCACGATTCACTTCATAAAGAATCGCATTGACACGCTGTTTTGGACGTAAGATTTCCTTTGGAATCATTTGATCACGTGCCAAATATGCTTCTGCGTTGTCACCTAAATCAATGATAAAACCGTCTTTGGTTTGTTTTTTCACTTCACCATAGATCAACTCACCAACTTTAGCGGCATATGCATCAGCAATAAGCGCACGTTCTGCTTCACGAATTTTTTGCACAATCACTTGTTTCGCGATTTGGGCAGCAATACGACCAAATTCAATTGATTCAACTTCAAGCTCACGAATATCGCCGATTGACCATTTCGCTGGATCAACATCAGAAATTGCATCTTGGCAAGCAGGCATTTCATGATCTTCGTCTGCTACAACTTCCCATTGGCGGAAAGTGCGATAGTCACCAGTTTTACGGTCAATCTCAACGCGCAAACGTGCTTCTTCTGAATTTGTGCCTTCGTAGAATTTTTTCTTAGTCGCAGCAACAAGCGCTTGTTCAAGTGCTTCAAAGATGGCTTCGCGGCTTACACCTTTTTCATTACTGACCGTCTCTGCAACGGTAAGAATCTCACGACCCATAAGTCACCTATATCTCAGATTTTCTTAATAATTTAGTCTTGATAAACTAAGTTTGCTTTGTCGATATTATGACTATCGATTTCCAGTACCTGCTGTTTTTCCACTTCAACCTGAATGGTTTCCGCATCCAAATCCACCGCAACCAGTTTTGCCTGAAATTTACGGCGATTATCAACAGCACTGATTAAACGAAAAGCCACTTGTTGCCCGATATAATCTTGCAGTTGTGCCAATTGAAAAAATGGACGATCCCAACCTGGTGAAGACACTTCAAGTGCATATTCACCTGAAATCGGATCATGAACATCCAGCATTGCACCTACCTGCTGGGTAACACGGATACAATCTTCTACACCGACACCACGACCATGCTCAACTTCGCCATCTTCATTGATGACAGGTTCTGCATTTTCATCGGCTGGTTTATCAATATAGATACGTAATAAAGAACGCTTACCTTGAGGTAGAAATTCAATTCCCCAAAGGTCAACGCCACAAGCATGAACTGCAGGTGCGATTAGATCTTGTAACGCTTGGGTTTTATTTGATAGTTTCATGTACTCTCGTCATTTTTGTGCAATACAACAATCGGTGAACCACCGATACAACCTTTAGTAGTGAAACACGGTTTTTTGACCAATTGATGTCGACACTACACGATCGCCAATAAAAAAGGGCGTTAATTCGCCCCATCTGTCACAACGAGCAAAGCCCATTGTGCAAAAAGGCCCACCTGTATGTGAGCCTTCTCGAAAGAATCTTGGTAGCGGGAGCTGGATTTGAACCAACGACCTTCGGGTTATGAGCCCGACGAGCTACCAGACTGCTCCATCCCGCATTAACGATGCAATAGTTTAACTAAATTTTACTTTAGCTTCAATAAAGTTGCATACTTTATTGATTGGTAGCGGGAGCTGGATTTGAACCAACGACCTTCGGGTTATGAGCCCGACGAGCTACCAGACTGCTCCATCCCGCATCAACATAACTTACTTTCTGGTTTAAAGTAAGTTTTAAGTATCAGTTTACAACCGATTGGCGCATTGTATAGAAGACCCTACCTATACGCAAGCGATTTTGCACTTTTTTATTGCAATGTACTTCAACCTGACATTTTTTGTGCAATATCAATCTTTAAGCCACACAGAATGAAACAATATGAGTTAAAAGCAGATCAATACATCCAACTTTGTAAGAAAATACTTACATTATTTTACGGTTTTTGCGTCTACTGTAATTTTATACAGGCAATTAGTATAGCGCCATCAGCAAATGGAAATGAACAAAGGATTTGTTCACACATGGATTGTATGCTGAGTTGTCAATGGAACGACAAAGAATGGATGTAGCTAAACTGGACGTTTGACCAAGATATTCAACCCGAGCTTGCTCGGGTTTTATCTTTTTTGAGTTATCACTTTCTCACCTATCACTTCATTCTATATAATCGCGTGACTCTAATTTTAATTGTGCCCAGATGAATAATAATATTCTTATTATCACTCGAAATTTACCCCCATTAGTCGGTGGTATGGAGCGTTTAAACTGGCATATTGCAGATGAGTTATCTAAACAAAATAAAGTGACTATGATTAGCCACTCAGCAGCAAAAAAATTAGCTCCTAAAAATGTAAAATTCTATGAAGTTCCTTTGAGTCCACTCCCTCTTTTTCTTATTCTTAGTTTTATACGCGCTTTCTGGATTTGCATAACTCAACCTACTGATACTTTATTTGCAGGAAGTGGGCTTACTGCACCCATAGTTGTTTTACTGGCTAAAGTTTTTAGAAAAAAAAGTATTATTTATATACATGGACTAGATATAGGTACAAACAACAAGATCTATAATTTGTGTTGGGTTCCATTTATACGAAACGCTGATCAGGTCATTGCAAATAGTAGTCCAACATATGAGCTATGCTTAAAGAAGAAAGTCGTAAAAGGTAAGCTAAGTATCATTCATCCAGGCGTAACATATCCTCCAAAACCTAAGAATGAAGAGCTCATTCAGGGTCTTAAAGATAAATATAGTCTAAATGATAAAAAAATTTTGATTTCTGTAGGTCGACTGACAGAACGTAAAGGTATGAATGAGTTTATAGATCAATGCTTCTCAAAAGTCGTAGATACCCTACCAGACACTGTTTTAGTTATTATTGGAGATACTCCAAGCCAATCACTCAATAAAAACCTGCAATCTAAAGAGCTAATTTTAACTACAGCAAAAAAGCATAATCTAACGAACAATATTATATTTACTGGCAACATTCAGAATGATGACATACTTGCTAGTTTTTACTATTTGGCAGATCTACATGTTTTTCCAGTAAAACACATCCCTCATGACCCTGAAGGTTTTGGTATGGTTGCCATAGAAGCCGCAGCACATGGCACACCGACTGTTGCCTTTGCGACAGGTGGCATTGTTGACGCTGTAAAACAAAATTATTCGGGACTATTAATTACACCGAATGACTACACTCTATTTACCAACACCATTCTCGATGCACTCAAACCCCAAACTATATCAGCAGACAATTGCCAGCAATATGCTGCTCAATTTAGCTGGCAATCCTTAAATACAAAACTAGAGCAGACTATAAAATAAGATAACCATTCATCATCTGAATATTTTCAGACCAGTCTGGGATATGAACATCGAGCTTTTGATAGTGTTGTAACTGCCACATGACACGATCAGCCAATTGCCTGAAATTTCCTGATGAATAAAGTAATTCTTGATGTTGACCAACCAACTCAACCATATCCCCAATAGCAGTTGAAACAATGGTGAGTTCTGTTGCCAACATTTCATAGGCTTTTTGTGGAAAACAATACTGTCCAAAAGCATCATCAGGAATACATAACACTCCAACATCAAGAGCTTGGAATAGTGTTACCACTTGTTGATGAGACAGCAATCCTAAATATATCACACGCTCGTCTTGGGGAATTGGTGTTTGTGGCTCGATAGGACCAGCCAAGACTAGATGTATCTGGGGATCTCGCTGCTTAATGATTTCCCATGCTCGAAATAAATCCGTAATTCCCTTCATCTTGGTTAAACCACCTGCTGTACCAATGAGAGGAACATCGAGCGGTAAATTCAACTGTTGGCGCGCCTGTTGTTGATCTCCAACCTTAAATAAGGCTTTATCAATCACACTTGGTAATGCCAAAACATGTTTAACTGCTGGATGCTCGGTACGGATTTTTTTTGCCAAACTATGACTCGTAGTCGTCACCAAAGATGCCTGATCTAGCGCCTTATGGAACAAGTTCCTAAATAGAGGGATTTTAGCCTGACCATAAGATTCAAAATTATCATATAAATCTGCAACAAAGGGCTTATTCAGTTTTTTTGCCAACCATGCCCCCCAAATAATATGGGGAATATCCGAAGCAGCAATAATAATATCGGGCTGAAAATCAGCTATTTTCTTCAATAAATACAAAGGATAAAATAAAAGACCTGCTTTCTTGATACCCAAATAACTTTTTGAAGACCATATCAACTTTTTATGAGGTGTTGTTTCATCCCAAACACCTTCAGCATGAGACTGATAACTTAAACAGAAACAAGCCACCTCATGCCCAAGTAAACTCAATTGATGAGGCATTTCATATAAACGCGCATATTTGTCTAAAATGACATCTTTAGACATATATTGTCGTTTACACAAAAATGTGATTTTCAATTATTTTTGCTCCAAAATTTTACTCACAGCGTTCAACGCTGCACCAACTACTTGATCCATATTGTAATAGCGATACTCAGCCAGACGCCCAACGAACGTTACATTTTCCTCTGCATTTGCCAATGCTTGGTATTGCTTAAACAACTGTTCATTTTCAGTGCGAGGAATTGGATAGTACGGATCACCTTCCGCTGTTGGATACTCTCTCACAATTGACGTGGATGGAGCCTGCTGACCTGTTAAATGCTTAAATTCAGTAATTCGAGTAAAGTCATGATCATTTGGGTAATTAACTGTACCAACACTTTGATACTGTTCAATATTTAAGTTTTCATGTTCAAAACGTAGTGATCGATAAGGCAAATGTCCAAATCGATAATCATAAAATGCATCTATTGGACCCGTATAAATTAAGTGATCGTACTCAATACCTTGCGCAATAAGACCTTTATACTCCGTACTCAATTTGACCGTAATATTTGGATGATTCAGCATGTTTTCAAACATGACCGTATAACCCTGTAACGGCATCGCCTGATATGTGTCAGTAAAATAACGGTCATCGGTATTGGTTCGTGTTGGTATACGTGCGGCTACGCCTGCCTTTAACTGAGATGGATCTAGCCCCCACTGTTTTTTGGTGTAGTTGAGGAAGAATTTTTCATATAAATCACGCCCAACTGAGTTGAGTACTACATCTTCACTGGTCTGAACAGGGTCATGCGGTTCGCGAACTTTTTCAAAATACTCAGCAGCTTGTTGTTCAGTTAAATCTAAATCATAAAGCTGATTTAAGGTATCTCGGTTAATTGGAAATGGATACTCTTTTCCATTGACTATCCCACGCACCCGATGTTCATAAGGGCGCCACTGGGTAAATTGTGATAAATAATTAAAAATACGTTCACTATTGGTATGGAAAATATGTGGACCATATTGATGAATCAGAATGTCATGAGAATCTTTGACATCATAAGCATTACCACCAATATGATCTCGACGATCAACGACTAAAACTCGATGCCCTGCTTCTGCCAATTCACGTGCTGATACTGCACCTGCAAAGCCTGCCCCAACGATTAAAAATTTCATACAACCTTACCTTTATAAATCCCATTTATCATGACGTTTTCCTGTATTACAAAATACAGCATCATAAAAACCAGCAAAAAAAGCCTTTACTTGTTTTAGAGAGTTTTTTTCATTAAGCAAAGCTGCAAACAATCGAATAAATGATGCTGGAATCGTTTGTGTATAATATTTAAATCCATAATATTTTTTGGCGATTAAGAGTCGATTCCGTGTATCGTAATAACGCTTCCACGCTACCAAATTCAGACATGTAATTTTCTTCCCTAAAAAATTAAATTCATAACGATCTGATTTTGGATGTTCAATTTGGCTTTGCCCGCAAATAAAAATTTTGTGACCCACATGTTGTGCACGTATACAATATTCAACATCATCCGCTGCAATAAAATATGAAGCATCTGGCAAACCAATGTTTTGATAAATTTCTTTACTGGTTAAGAAACCTAGAAACGGCAAAGATTGCACTTCGGCTAGCTCAGAAACCTGTTTTTTTAGATGGACGGTCTTATTTTCAGCTAATAATGTGGTTGCCCATGCAGTATCCTCTCCATTTACAGCCAGCGAACCATAAATATGTTCAGGTGTTGCGTGCCGCATAATTTCTTCTAAAGCGGTAGGATGAGGAACAGCATCATCATCCATCATCCATACATAGTCTGCACCTTGCTCAAATGCATACTGCATACCAGCAGAAAAACCACCTGCCCCACCCGTATTTTCGCTCAAAGCAATTAACTGAACTTTTGGCTGCTCTAACCAACCATTTTGTTTTAATGTTTCAATTGTTCCATCTGTTGAAGCATTGTCAACAATCAAGATTTTTGATGGCTGCTGTGTTTGTGCTGATAATGCTTGTAGACATTGCAACAATAATTGCTTCCTATTGAATGTAACAACAACAACCATAAAATTTTGCATAATTTATCTCAAATCTTCCGAATATAAGAGCTACAACCTAGCTTATATTTCAACCGCCTAAGTTGATGATTCATCCATCGTTTAGGCAACATTAACCATTCTATAATAAGTGGATGAATCCAATTAGGTAGTTTCTGAAAAAATGGATCACTTGGTCGTGAATTTGGATCGAGTGTTCGTGCATATAACCCAATTTTAGTCCAATAAATTGGGTTAAAATAAAAACCACCATGTATAGCTGACCATAAACCAGTTGCTGAGATATTCTGTAAGTCTTTAGATAATCTATTGTCTTTTTTTAAAATATCTATTGTTTCCAAAATAGATATACACCTATTTTTATAATAAACCGGATGACTAATAGAAAAGGATAATCTTGTAAGATTATGCTGATACCATATAGCAACGATATCATTGCCTTTGATCCATTTTATTTTTTGACTAGCAGCAATACTTCTCATCCAATTTTCGTCTTCAGTAATAGAAATATTTTCATCCCATCTTAATTTTTTAATAATCTTAATTTTATAAGATGTTGCAAATGTTAAAGCAGGGCAATATGCACTTAGAGTAGCTGCACAATAATCATCTATATCAATAGGATTAATTATCTGATAGCGTTTAAGATCATCCTCAATCGCTCCAGCATATGTACTTAAATCGGCATCTGAATTATATAACTCAATATATTGCTTGTAGGCTACTTCAGGTATTAAGTAATCATCATCATCCAAGAAGCGAATTAATTCTCCTTGTGCAATAGAAAGTCCATAATTCCTTGCCTTAGAAACATTCCCTTCCTCTAATTTATAGTATTTGACCAAAGGATGTTGGAAGGATGAACTCTCATCAAAAACTACGCCAGACTTTCCATTCAAAATCACAAGGATTTCTGTTTGGATTCTTTCATCATCAATCAGCGCACTTTTAATTGCTCGTTTTAAAAGTTGAGGGCGGCGGCCTGCACTAGGTATAATCACGCTAACAATTCTTGGCATATTAGAGGGCCTTATAACCGACGATTCTTCTTGGTGATGAATCTAAAGACTCTGGTGACAAGACGCAGTGGTGCGGTTAGTTCCCAAGAAAATGACGATTGGATTTTCTCCATAATCCATCTAGCCTCCTGCTCAGAATCAGGAATCATATCTGGTGGGCACTGAGTACCTTTCAATACTCTATATAGTATCCCTCTCATTACCTTCATGAGGCGCCATGATAAAGAGTTATAATAGCTAGCACATAAATTCCGATAGTAAAAGACATCCTCCCTTGAATAAGTTACTGTTTCTACCTCAAGCGCCCACCACCCAAAATGAGCAATCTTCAGATCCTTGATATAATTACTTGCTTCAAACCACTCTTGCTGTTTTCGCTTGTAATCAATTTTACTCTCTCCACCTGAAATAATAGTATTGCTGTTCCCTTCTCGAATACAATATTGAACTGTTTCTAATGGAATATAAGATGGCTTATATTTATATGCCAATTGCAGTAAAAAGTCATAATCCTCATGCTTTGCTAACCGTTCATTAAAGCTATGGAGATCACTTATCCTGAAAGTATCAATAACAAATGCATGGATAGGTATAAAGTTTTTGGTTAAATGCTCCAGAAATGAATAATAATTTCCATGAAAAAGATTAGACCTAAGCCTTAATTGATTATCTGTATTATAAAGAGCTCTTTCACAATTAGTAAAGCACCAAACTAAAGTGCTATTTTCTAAATTTGAAACACACATTTTGAAATGATCGGGGTAAACCTTATCATCATCATCCATAAATGATAAATATCTACCTGTAGCATTATCGATCCCGATATTTAATGATTTTGACCTTGCATCAAAATCAGAATAATGATGAATAAATTTTATTTTTTTAGCAAAAAAAATAGACCATCTCGATAAAACAAGCTCTATTGAACTTAAATCTTGATTATTGATTGTTGTCTGACATATAACAATAACCTCAAGATCAGAATAATTTTGCCCGCTCAAAATAAATAGACATTTATCTAAAAAATTATGCCTATCTGGCATAGTCCGAACAATTATAGAGACCGTCTTATTCATATTAAACTTTCTTCCACATTGGCTTACTAAAATTTAAGCCATAATTAAAATTAGGACTAACACTCCCAACACTTTTGCGTGACTGTTTTGTTATATTTATCATATTTTTTTCAACTAATTGTACGGCATTACTAGAAATTTCCATTAAAATCTTTCTAGAAAAATTATAAAAACTCCTAGACCGCCATTTATAGGCCAAGATCATAGCAGATTTCCAAATCTCTATATGTCTACTCTTCCTATCTTCTGCAAAATGAAAAAAAAGTGCCGTACTACATGTAAAACATTGAATATTATTAGCTCTTGCACGCCAAGAAATATCAACATCTTCACAATATAGGAAGAAATCCTCATCAAACCCATTTAAATACTTATAGATACTCTTAGACATTAACAAACATGCACCAGAACACCAATCTGTAAGACCTGTATTAGGATCATAATATTTAGGATGCATAATTGGCTCTTGAATCGCTTCAAACAAGCCATTCCAATTTTTACTTTTTGCTAAAGTTAATAAGTTCTCAAGACAAGTTGGATGCATGAAACCATCTGGATTTAGTGCAAGATAAAAATCAGAGGTGGAATGATTTACAAGGTTATTATGACCTCCTCCGAAGCCTTTATTTTCGCCCTTCAAAACAACTAGATTGAAACTTAGGTTATTTTGGGATTCCTTCCACTGAAGTATATAATCTGCATTTTCTCCCGTTCCTTGATCAATTACTATTACTTCAGGTATTTGAGCTATAGCTGTCTGGTTTAAAATACCTCTAAAGCATTTTAGAATATCATCGGTAGAATTGTTATAAAAAATAATTCCTATTGCTACAGTAGGATACATCACTATTCCGCCATAAAAGTGTTTAACTAAACATTACTGATCCATAAAAATCATATTTTAACATTAAAAAACATCATGTTCCCTCAACCATATCCCCAACTGGGTTACCACATACGCCTGCTTTGGGTAACTAATTACCTCAGGATACAAATACTGTAGAAACATTTCTACTCCTACAAAATATTCAAATGTTGTAACTTAAATACTGCCATTTATCTACTTCAATAGAATGTCAATTGTCTTGTTGATTGAAGAAGAACTTGTACCTATTAACATAAGAACTTATATCCAAATTAGAATCATGGCGTACTGTGCTATAGTCAGTATATTTAACTTGATTTCCGCTCTATAGACGCTAATCTTATTAAGTAAAAGTTCTGAAAAATTCAATAATGATAAATATATAATATTTTTAGAACAATCTCATTTCCCCAGTATTATCATACCATTACACCTTGCCACAGCACTCTCTCGATGAGCAATAATCACCATCGTTTTTTCCCCACTCAATCCTTGAATTGCCTCATTTACCGCTTGCTCTGTTTCTGTGTCTAAAGCACTAGTTGCTTCATCCATAAATAACACTTGTGGGTCTCTATATAAAGCCCGAGCAATCCCGATACGTTGACGCTGTCCACCAGAAAGCATAACCCCACGCTCGCCTACAAAAGTATCATAACTATCTTTTAAATTATTTACGATAAACTCATGAATTTGTGCTGCTTTTGCTGCTTTTATAACAGCATTCATATCAATATTATCTTTTGGAACACCAAATGCAATATTTTGAGCAACGGTATCATCTGCTAAGTAAATAAATTGAGGAATATAGCCGACCAAGTTCTGCCACGAATGCACATTGGTTTTATTGATAACAATACCATCTACCAATAACTCTCCCTGCTGTGGTTCCAAAAGTCCAAGCAATATATCCATCAGCGTACTTTTACCAGAACCGCTTTTTCCAATAATTCCAATACTACTCTTACAAGGAATAATGAGACTAAATTTCTCTAATACGTTTTTATGTGGATCACTTGGATAAGCGTAACTTACATTTCGTAGTTCAATTTGATGCTTAAATTTTAATTGTAGATGATCCTGCTTTGGATCTAATTGAGTAGGCAAATACAAATCATCTAATATTTTATTGGCTGAATCTAAAGAAAAACGCATACTTGATATTGCACGATAAATATTTTGTGCTGCAGGCAACATACGATATGCAGCAAAACCAAATAAGCCCAATGATGGTAATATTGTAGAAATATTTTGATTATTCAATACTAAACCTATTGCTAAACCGATAATTGCACAATACCCCATTGCTTCAACTAACAATAAAGGAATATTCCCAACGGTTTGATTAGCGGCTAAATGTCTTGCAAAAATTCGAGATTGCTCTTGGAAATGCTTTAAATACCCTTGATCTGCATGATTAATTTTAACATCTTTGATACCACCTAAGACTTCATTACAGGCTTTATAGCGTTCACTATTAGCATAATGAAACTCTTGACCAATTCGACCTAAAAATTTTCTTACACCCAAGTAAATTAAAACATATACCATTAAAAACAAAATAAATGCAGTGATTGCCATATATGGGTTATGCATAAATATCAACATAATCATAGCAAAAATAACCAGACCATAAGATATTATGATCATGATAGGCTGAATAATATTGTCAACTAGCTGATCAATCTGTGAAAGAATATTTTTTGTTAGTTCGGAACTATTTTTCTGAATAAAAAATTCATAATCTTGCTTTAAATATATCGAAAGTAATCGAGTCGATAAATAATGGCGCTGTAAACTTACAAAGCGACTTGTTCCATAAGAATGAATCACTTTAAAAATAGCTGACAGAATAATCAGTGCCATTGAAACCAAGCCTAATTTAATAATAAAATTAGTATAAGATGTAGCATTTAAAAATTCATAAAAATAATGAAATTTCTGATCATTTTGAATAATATTAGGGCTAGAAAGAACGGCTAAAAATGGCATAATCGAAATCACACCAAGTGTTTCTAAAAATGCCATTAGAATAGTTAAAATAAGAACGATAACAAATTTTCTTTTTTCTAATTGAGTTAACGTTTTCCACAAGCGATAAATAATATCCAACATCTTAACTATTCACTATCTTTATACATAAGGCTAGTAATCTGTTCTGAAATAAGCCCCATCAGAAAAACCATAATACTTCCCGTATATAATAAAGCACTCATATTGGTAAAGCGGCTATACTCATACAATGTATAACCATACCAACCAGTTGCTATCATAAATAATAAAATAGCAATAGGTAGAAACATTTTTAGAGGTGAGTATAATGTTGCTATCTTAAAAATAATGAGTACAAAACGCGTACCATCTCGCAATAAGCGAATATGGCTTTTGCCTATACGCTTTGCCGCATGAATTGGAATATAAGTAACCGAATACCCAGCTCTAAAAAAAGCCATAGTACTTGTTGTTGGATAAGAAAAACCATTAGGTAACAGATACAAAAACTCACGAAATTTTTCGGCTCTCACTGCCCGAAAACCAGAAGTTAAATCTTCGACCTGATGTTCTGTCATATAAGTTGCAAGCTTATTATAAAAAGCATTGGCAAAACCACGCCCAAGACTTGCTTGCGATCCTTTTTGACGAGCTCCCACAACTAAATCATAACCTTGTTCTAATTTTTTTATAAATTGAGGAATATCATTTGGATCATGCTGACCATCAGCATCCATAAATATAATAATTTCACCTTGAGCATGACGGGCACCTGTTTTAATCGCAGCACCATTTCCTTTGGAATATGGATGCGAAATCACTTTTGCTCCCGCCTGTTCTGCAACTTGTTTTGTTTGGTCGGTAGAGCCATCATTGACTACAATAATTTCATATGCGAGTTGTAGTCGTTGGATCTGTGCAATAGTTTGACCAATTGCACCAGCCTCATTTTTAGCAGGAAGCACAACACTGATTTTCATGATGCAACCTTACCTAATCCAGCATGTAAATCATTTAACATATCATGTCTTGTCTGCTTTATAGTCGTATCATAATAAAGATGTGATTTTTTTAACGTATTTTCTGGTTGGTTTTTATAAACAGTTTCCGTTTGTTGAAGTAACTTTAGAGCATGTTGTAAATATCCAGCATTTCCTAATAAGATAACCATGTTTAAACCATCTTCTACATCTCTAGATAAAGTCAATGATTTACTAAAATATTGATAGGCAAGTTCTGGTTTATGCTGCACTGTCAAAATTCGACCTTGTAGAAAAATAATATAACTACGAAAGTCTTTAATATTTAAGTATGATGGATTTTTTAATGTTGTACTTAATATACCTAATAAATCATCACCAAATTTTTCAATAATCTGTGGTTGCCCTAAAGCATAAAAAGTTAAATCTCGAATAGCAATCGCAGCTTGTGTATCTGCTCTTTGTGTAATCACTTGCTGTTTGAGCCTAATAAAATCTTGTTGAGTCACTGCACCTTCTTGCATTTTTTGCATGAGTAATTGCGATGCAAGTAATCCACTTTCAGGGCGTTTGACTAAAGCACGCTCAACAACTGCATTGGCTTCTTTGTACTTCCCGCTATTTGCTAAAAAGACGGCAATAACACTTTGTGCTCGAGGTGAGTTTGGGCTATTTTGCGCCCAATACAGCATAAGTTTATTTGAGTCAGACCACAATGTCGCTCTCTGCCATGTCATCATAGATAAGAATGCTAAAAGTAATACGCTAATAAACACAACCACACTTGGTTTTATTTGTTCAGATAATGCATATAAACCTATTGCAATCGGCAAAAATAAAAATATCGCTGCAACATAATTACGGTGTTCAAAGTAAAGTTCTAAACCTATAAAAGTCGACTCCATGAGATGAGCTGCAAAGAAGAATAGAATTGCCAGTGCTATATAAGGATTCTTTTTTCGAATAAATAAAGCAGTGATGAATAATAATGATAAAAATAAAATCGAAAACAGTGTGCTTGGTGGAGATAGCCAACCTTTGGATACTAAAAAACCATCCTGAAAAAAACCATATCCTTCAATACGTGGAATAAACAATTGCCCTAAATAACCAACAACTATTCGCCCTTCGGTAAGTAGTCTTTCAATTTGATTAAAATTACGGCTAGGCCATGGATCGGGTGAAAAATCAATATAACGTAAAAGTACAACGGCTATTACAATAGAAGGTAACCACAAACACACAGCTCTCCATTGCCATATTGGCTTATTATTTTTATTTGGGTTACAAAATTCAATTACCAAAACCAGCAATGGCAATAATGCACCATTTTCTTTACTAAAAGTCGCCAATATCGTACCCAGAGCAATCGAAACAGTCATTAGGGTATACGCAAAATAAGGCCTTGTTGTAATTAAAGCACGCCCTTTAAAATATCCAATTAAAGCCAGTAATGTAAATAACAATGGCAATTGTGCCATACGCTGAATCACATACAGTGTTGTGGACAGCATAAGTGGATGCAGTAACCAAAAACTTGCAGTTAACAAGGCAATCCATTTTATTTTTTGTTGTTTTGGTTCACCATAAGCCAGCTGCAATAAGCAGGTGACCCAATATAACAGTACACCACAGAGTAAATGGATGATTAGATTGATCACTTTAAACGGCAAAGCATTACCCGCAAACCAAGCGCCTGCTTGAGGGACAAATGTCAATAATGCAATAGGGCGATGCGTCGGTCCTGCAACCCCATTCAGTACAAATGTTTTTGCACTTTCCCATTGGTGCAAATCACCATATTTACTCATTTCACCTAAATTAGGAAAATCATCAAACAAAAATCCTCCTTTTAATCCAGGGAAATAAACAAAAACCGTCAACAGCAATATAAAAAATAGAATAATCACTGGTAATAAACGATTTCTTAGCATTTCATTCCCTTTGAAGTGATTTATACAGTATAGTTTTATACTGGGAGTTGATAATACATCTTAGCTTTTATAATAATAAAAATAGTTACTACTATGCAAAAAAGCGACCTATAGGTCGCTTTTATACAAAAATAAATTATTATTGAACTGCTTTAGGTAAATATTTTGCTAGAGTTCCTGGTGCAGGAACTGAAACTTGTCCATTAGACGCAATCACCGCAGCAACTGTTTGATCTGCAATTTTGCTAGAAATACCTGCATGATATTTAATAGAAACGTCACATCCTTTATCAGAACGTAAAGTACTAGTCACTGTTACAGTTGAGTACTTACCACCCTGTACTGTGCTACCACAAGTACCATTTTGTAGATTATCACTCACATCAGCTTTTAAACCATCAATCAGCACAAAACCTTCAGAAGCTTGTGAGCGAGCGATATAGTCTTGATATGCAGGAATCGCAATCGCAGCCAAAATACCAATGATCGCAACAACGATCATCAATTCAATTAAAGTAAAACCCTTTTGAGCGTTCATCAACATTCTCCGAAAATCATGGAAGTTATTTTGTTTGTATAATTTACTTATACAATTTGTTTGTGCACTAATCATAGCACAGACTGTGCCAGCTTTTTAATAGCTTTGATTTTAAAAGATTTAATTTTTTGTTCTGTTTTTAATCTTTAAAACCTAACACTTTCGTAACACACATAAGGCAAAAAGTGACATTTTTTGTCAATTAATACCTTAATTTCTTATTTTTTGATTAAAATCAAATCAAAAAATAAGAAATTATAGCAAAATAGGCTCATCTGCTAACTCATTCAAGCTTGTAACAGTCGGTTGCTGAGCATAAAAATATTGTAAAATTTTCCCGATCTGCTCCACTCCAATTTGTAGGGCTTTCAAATACTGTTCATGTTTAATCAGCTCAATCATTTGATTACAAATTTGATCCCACATTTCTTGAGAAGCAGCTTGCTGTAAACCACGATCAAAAAGCAATTCAATCCGCCGCTCACATAAATTCAAGTATAAGAGTACACCACTATTCAACGCAGTATCCCAAACACCCAGCTCAGCAAATAGCTGACATGCTCGACCATAAGTCGTGTACCGATAAGCCAAATGACTAGGTAACTTAGCCTCAATCACCACCTGAATCTCTCCACTATGCCCTAGCTCTGCCTGCTGTACAGCATGGGTAATTTGCTCACGATCCTGCATAGAAAAATAGTCAGAACGCATTGAGACATAGAAAAGATGTTTCAACCAACGTCTGAGGCTTCTCGAGGCAGGCAAAGATCTCGCCGAGGTTACAATATGGGCTGTTCGCTTGAGTTGTATTACCATGAACCTGATGCTCCTCCACCGCCAAAACCACCGCCAAAACCACCGCCACCACCTCGGTAGCGTCCACCGTCTTGTGAGCCTGTACCACCAGTTGCCATAGACAATCCCAACTGGAAAATAAGCTGTGCCAAAGAAGTAATGAGTAGAAAAAATACAATTATTCCAGCCGCTAAGCTCATCAAAATCCCCACGCTCGCAACCCAACCTGCAATAATAGTTGCAACCGCTGCTAGCACTGCACTAATCCCATCACCAACAATCAATGATGCAACCACACCTACGATAAGAATCACCACAACATAAGACAGCATTTTTGCATAGGATTGCTGTTTAAGCAGTGCTTCTGCATGCTGTTGCTTTAACTGGTTAGCAGCTTGCTTCGCAAGTTCTGGGTCTTGATTCAGGATTTGAATAATGGCATCTAAACCTGCCTGAATACCTTTTGCATATTGTTGCTGTTTAAATAGTGGCGTCATTTGCTCACGGATAATTCGACTAAGTACAACATCAGGTAAAACGCCTTCCAAGCCATAACCTGTCAAAATTTGTATACGATGATCGTTGATCGCGACCACCATCAACAAACCGTTGTCTTGCTGACTTCGCCCCAATTTCCACTGTTCAGCAACACGCATGGCGTAATCAAAAATATCCTGCTGACCCGTTGTTGGAACAATCAAAATGCCAATCTGCGCTTTCTGCTGCTGATATACCGTCAAAATCTTTTGGGTTAAGGCTTGCCGCTCTGTAGCGGTCAATACGTGAGCCTGATCCAGTACAGGTAAGGCAATCGTACTTGCTTCGGATATAGCAGAATCATCAGCCCAAAGAAGCTGGCCACTCCAACATATAAGCATCCATAAACACAATATTCGGCTGATCTGCAACATCGCGGCCACCTTCTCAATCAGAATGAAACTGTTGGTGCTTTGTCTGCCCCTGTTTCAGCACTAAAGTTAGGGCGAGTTTTCATGCCGATCACTTTTGCTGTCAATGATTGTGGAAACTGGCGTACATAGGTATTGTAATCCTGCACAGTTGAAATATAGCGTTTACGCGCGACTGCTATGCGATTTTCAGTTCCTTCGAGTTGCGCCTGCAAATCTAAAAATTGCTGATCGGCTTTTAAATCAGGATAGTTTTCTGAGACTGCAATTAAACGTGAAAGTGCTGAACCAAGTTGAGCTTGCGCCTGTTGGAATTTTTGAAAAGCGGCTGGGTCTTGTAAGGTTTGCGCATCGATTTTTAAACTTGCCACACTGGCGCGTGCTTGTGTGACTTGGACTAAAACATCTTTTTCATGCTTGGCATAGCCTTTCACCACATTGACCAGATTTGGCACAAGATCGGCACGGCGCTGATACTGATTTTCAACTTCTGACCATGCTGCATTGACCGCCTCATCTTTGGCCTGCAAGCTGTTATAGCCACAGCCCGAAACCAGTAGCGTTGTGGTGAGCAAGATCGTCAATGCCATTCGTTTGATTAAGCCCATATGTCATATCCGTATTATTGTTATTTAATATTTTCAATTTATTGTATGTGATTATTTTATCAACAGCTACTTTTTTATAGATACAAAAAACCCCAATCGAAATTGGGGTTTTGATGATATTCAGATTTGATGCTAATTAAACATCAAGATAATCCAGAATGCCTTCTGCTGCCTGACGACCTTCCCAAATCGCGGTCACGACAAGGTCAGAACCACGAACCATGTCACCACCTGCAAAGATTTTCGGGTTTGAAGTCTGGAATTTGAATTCCTGCTGTTCAGCAGCAACCACACGACCTGAACCATCCATCACAATGTTGACATCATCAAACCAGTCAGCTGGGCTTGGACGGAAACCAAATGCCAACAGGACTGCATCTGCAGGTAGAATTTCTTCTGAACCAGGTACTGGTTCTGGGCTACGGCGACCACGGCTATCAGGTTCACCCAATTGCGTTGTCACAACTTTAATGCCTGTTACTTTTCCATTTTCACCGACAACTTCAATTGGTTGACGGTTAAACAGGAAGTTTACGCCTTCTTCGCGCGCATTGTTCACTTCACGACGCGAACCAGGCATGTTCGCTTCATCACGACGGTATGCACAAGTAACTTCAGCTGCGCCTTGACGAATCGAAGTACGGTTACAGTCCATCGCGGTGTCACCACCACCCAGTACGATCACCTTCTTGCCTTCCATACTGATGTATTCAGCCGCATCTTTTTCCCAACCTTGGCAACGATTCACGTTGGCAATCAGGAAATCAAGTGCGTCATGCACACCTTCAAGGTCTTCACCAGGGAAACCACCTTTCATATAGGTGTAAGTTCCCATGCCCATGAAGATAGCATCGTACTCTTCAAGTAATTGCGCAATCGTGACATCTTTACCAATTTCGGTATTTAAACGGAAATCAATGCCCATGCCGTGGAAAATTTCACGGCGACGTTTCATGACGTCTTTTTCCATTTTGAATTCTGGAATACCAAAAGTCAGCAAACCACCAATTTCAGGGCGCTTGTCAAATACAACAGGTTTTACACCATTACGCACTAAAATGTCCGCACAGCCTAAACCTGCTGGTCCTGCACCAATAATGGCAACTTTTTTGTCAGTCCATTTCACGCTTGACATATCTGGACGCCAGCCCAAAGCAAAGGCGGTGTCATTGATATATTTTTCAGCATTACCAATGGTTACTGCACCAAAACCGTCATTGAGGGTACATGCCCCTTCACATAAACGATCCTGTGGACAAACACGACCACAAACCTCTGGCAAGGTATTGGTTTGGTGACACAATTCCGCCGCTTGAAAAATACGACCTTCAGAAATCAGCTTTAACCAGTTCGGAATATAGTTATGCACTGGGCATTTCCATTCACAGTACGGGTTCCCACATCCCAAACAACGGTGTGTTTGGTTTTGGGCAATTTCCGCAGTAAATGGCTTATAAATTTCCACAAACTCTGCTTTGCGGACAGTAATATCTTTTTTCTCTGGATCTTGGCGTGCTACATCCAGAAATTGAAAGTCATTATTTAGGCGCTCTGCCATTGTTCTCTCCGTGGGCAAGTGTGAATAACCTACTTGGTTAATCACACCGACCTGTCAATCTTGAGTAGTGGAATTATTGAGGATCAGCTTTCATTTTTTTCAACAAAGTCTGGAAGTTGGCAGCTTTTGGTTTCACTAACCAGAACTTACGACTGTAGAAATCAAACTCATTGCGGATCTTATACGCCCAAGCACTACCTGTTTCAGCAATATGCTCATCCAGAATACGAAGCAAGAACTCTTGATGATCTTCCATCGATTCGGTTGAAATACGAGTCAAGTCAATCAACTCGTGGTTATAGTAGTCTACAAAGTCATTGTCAAGGTCAAGTACATAAGCAAAACCACCTGTCATACCTGCACCGAAGTTATGACCGACTTTACCCAGTACGGTTACAATACCACCTGTCATATATTCACAGCAGTGGTCGCCTGCACCTTCAATTACCGCAAACGCGCCTGAGTTACGTACTGCGAAACGTTCACCCGCAGTACCTGCTGCAAACAACTTACCGCCAGTTGCACCGTACAAGCAAGTGTTACCAATGATTGCGGTATTTTGTGTCTGGAATGGTGAACCTTTTGGTGGGAAGATCGACACGCGGCCGCCTGCCATACCTTTACCAACATAGTCGTTGGCGTCACCTTCAAGTTTAATATGTAAACCACCTGCGTTCCAAACACCGAGAGACTGACCCGCTGTACCTGTCAAATTCAAGATGACAGGATGCGCTTCCATACTCAAATCGCCATAACGACGTGCGATTTCGCCAGATAAACGTGCACCAATCGAACGGTCACAGTTGCTGACTGTATAAGAGAACTCACCACCCTGACCAGACTCAATTACAGAAAGCGTTTCAGTGATCATCTTCTCAGCCAATACACCTTTATCGAAAGGTTCATTGCCCTGAACTTGGCAATACTGTGCTTTACCTTCAGCCGATGGATGTGAAGTCAACAATGCACTTAAATCAAGATGTGCATGTTTGTCTGTTTCACCTGGCAACACTTCAAGTAAGTCAACACGACCAATCAAGTCTTTCAGTGAAGCAACGCCAAGTGCTGCCAACCATTCACGCGTTTCTTCAGCAATAAATTTGAAGAAGTTGATGAGCATTTCTGGTTCGCCAATATAGTGCTCTTGACGTAAATGATCTTGTTGAGTTGCAACACCAGTTGCACAGTTGTTCAAGTGACAAATACGTAGATATTTACAACCTAATGCAATCATTGGTGTTGAACCAAAACCAAAGCTCTCAGCACCCAAAATTGCTGCCTTGATAACATCAAGACCAGTTTTTAAACCACCATCAGTTTGTACGCGTACTTTGCCACGCAAGTCGTTTACACGAAGTGCTTGATGCGCTTCAGACAGACCCAATTCCCATGGAGAACCCGCATGGTGAATTGAAGACAATGGTGATGCTGCTGTACCACCGTCATAACCTGAAATGGTAATGAAGTCAGCATAAGCTTTCGCAACACCTGCGGCAATCGTACCCACGCCCGGCTCAGATACCAGTTTCACTGATACCATCGCTTTTGGATTGACCTGTTTTAAGTCAAAGATGAGCTGTGACAAATCTTCAATTGAGTAAATGTCATGATGCGGTGGCGGAGAAATCAAGGTCACGCCCGGTACAGAGTAACGTAAACGCGCAATCAGGCTGTTGACTTTACCACCCGGTAACTGACCACCTTCACCCGGTTTTGCACCTTGCGCCACTTTAATTTGCAACACTTCTGCTGAAGTTAAATATGCAGGTGTTACACCAAAACGACCAGACGCGATCTGTTTGATTTTCGAGTTACGAATCGTGCCGTAACGTGCAGGATCTTCACCGCCTTCACCCGAGTTCGAACGACCACCGATGGTATTCATGGCAATCGCAATCGCTTCATGCGCTTCAGGAGACAATGCACCTAAAGACATCCCCGCTGAGTCAAAGCGCGGAAGAATTTCTTCAACCGATTCAACTTGGTCCAGTGCAATCGAGTTCGAGGTTTTTAACTTGAATAAGTCACGGATCGTTGTGACTGGGCGGTTATTTACCAGTTCTGCATATTCTTTAAAATCTTCGTATTTACCTGAACGTACAGATTTATGTAAAGCATTGATCACGTCTGGGTTAAACGCGTGATATTCCTTACCAAATACGAATTTCAACATACCGCCTTGGTCAATTGGCTTACGGTTTTTCCACGCCGAATCAGCCAGTTTTTTCTGGTCATTTTCAAGATCAACAAATGTTGCACCCTGAATACGGCTTGGTACACCTGTAAAGCACTGATCCACAACTTCTCGAGATAAACCAACTGCTTCAAACAATTGACCACCACGATAAGATGCAACGGTTGAAATCCCCATTTTAGAGAGAACTTTCAATAAGCCTTTTTCAATGCCTTTACGGAAGTTAGCTTGTGCGTGAATTGGATCACCGAGCAACTCGCCTTTTGCAACCAAGTCATTGATCACATCATATGCCAAATATGGATAGATCGCTGTCGCGCCAAAGCCCAAGATCACCGCAAACTGATGCGGGTCACGTGCAACTGCAGTTTCCAAAATCAAGTTGGCATCGGTACGCAAACCTGTTTTGCTTAAATAATGATGAATCGCACCTGTTGCTAGCACAGCATTGGCTGGTAAATAACCTTCACGGATTTTCTTATCCGAAATCACCAATAAAGTTTTGCCGTTACGAACAGCCTGTGCCGCTTCTTCACAAATACGTGTAATCGCAGCTTGCAAACCTTCAGATTCAGGATAGTTCAGGTCGATATCAGCAATCTCGTAACCTTTACGACCTAAAGTACGCAACTGATGCATTTTTGAATTTGTAAGCACTGGGCTTGAGATGATCAAACGATCAGCATGTTCAGGGCTTTGTTCAAATACGTTTTGCTCACGTCCCATGCAAGTTTCAAGCGACATCACAATCGATTCACGTAATGGGTCGATTGGCGGGTTAGTCACCTGAGCAAACTGCTGACGGAAGAAATCGGATACATGGCGCACTTGACGTGACAATACTGCCATTGGGGTATCATCCCCCATTGAACCGACAGCTTCCTGACCACTTTCTGCAATCGGACGCAATAACTGATCACGTTCTTCAAAAGTGACCATAAACATTTTTTGCGCCGCTTTCAGCTGGTCACCTGTTAAACCTTTATTACTTAAATGCTCTTCAAGCTCAGGACTACCTTGTAAACGCACCGCATTTTCACGTAACCACTGACGGTATGGACGCATTTTTTTCAGGTGGTTGTTTACATCACTGGTTTCAAGCAATTTACCTGTAACAGTGTCGATCACCAAGATTTGACCAGGTCCTACACGACCTTTTGAAATCACATCTTCAGGTTCGTAGTCCCAAACCCCAATTTCTGATGCAAGAGTCATGTAACCATTTTTGGTAATCACCCAACGTGCTGGGCGTAGACCGTTACGGTCAAGCATACAAATCGCATGGCGACCATCCTGAATTACAAGACCTGCTGGGCCATCCCATGCTTCCATATGTTTTGAGTTAAACTCATAGAATGCACGTAAGTCTGCATCTAAAGTTTCAACGTTTTGCCATGCTGGTGGTACAAGCATACGTAATGCACGGAACAAGTCCATACCACCGCCAACCAGAATCTCAAGCATATTATCGAGGCTTGAAGAATCTGAGCCTGTCAAGTTCACTAGCGGGTTAAGCTCTGTTAAACCTGGCAATAACGGGTTTTCAAATTTTGGAGTACGCGCCAAAGCCCAGTTACGGTTTGCAGTAATGGTATTAATTTCACCATTATGAGCTAAATAACGGAATGGTTGAGCCAATTGCCAACGCGGCAATGTGTTGGTTGAGAAGCGTTGATGGAATACGACAATATGAGATTCTAAACGCTCATCGGCAAGGTCTGTATAGAAGTCAGCAATTGCTGCTGGCATCATTAAGCCTTTATAAGTAATGACATTTGAGCTTAATGTTGTCACATAAAATGAAGCATCATTATATAATTTTTCTTCTGCACGACGGCGTGCCATGAACAGTTTGCGGTTGAATTCAACTTCGCTCACACCCATTGGGCAGTTTACAATCACTTGTTCAAATACAGGCAAAGATTGTAATGCAATCTCACCAAGTACTTCGGTATTGGTTGGCACAACACGCCAAGCCAGTACTCGTAAGCCTTCATCATCCAGCTCTTTGGTGAGCACATTTTTTGAATGTTGCGCTAAAGCAGGGTCAATATTTAGAAAAACAGTACCTACAGCAAAAATTTCGCTTAAAGTTACATCACTGAGTTTCTTGGCTTCTTCGCGGAAAAAGGCTTTGGGCATGGCTAATAATAAGCCACATCCATCTCCGGTTTTACCATCGGCGGCAATCCCACCACGGTGCGTCATGCAACTTAAACTATGAATTGCAGTTTTCACAAGGTGATGACTTGCATCTCCCTGCATATGGGCAATAAGCCCAAATCCACAGTTATCCTTAAACTCATCAGGTTGATATAAACCTTGAGCGGGAGCTACAGTATTTGGCGATGGCATGTGCATAGCGTACCCTTCTTTTCAACATTGCTCGAATGAGCATTACATATTTCAAATTCCCTTGGCGGCTTAGGCCTCAGACCTCGCAGCAAGCGCGCAGACAGCTCTCAAGAATAGCCTTTTTTAGACTAATCTTGCATTACTTTTGTGACAAAAATATGCTTTTTCTGCGTGACACTTTGGTCGTGTCTGGACTGGAAGCTATTACGCCCACATTGAATCTCTTTGCTCCAAAATAAGGACAATTAACTCAACTCATGCACCATTTAAGCAAAAAATATGCCAAACAATACAATTAACATATAAAGTTCTTATATTTCATATAAATAAACTCAAAAAACATCATAAATCAGCTTTAACACTCTCAAAATTACGCACTATTTTTGTGCATTATTTGTGTCTTGATTATTTTTTGCCTTATTTTAGAACTTTTTTCACACAGTTAGGTTTTTTTAAGTTGCACTAAAATATAGCATTTTTATTTTTTAACGCGGTACTGAAGCCTCTAAACCTGCTGACTGGGTCACACTCACCACATTCCCGTCTCGATCATGACGGGTAATTGTCGTTTGTAAAGCATGGGAAACAGGCGCAACAACAGATGTCGACTTGGCTTTAGGCACAATCGCAGGTGGAGGTATCACTGCTGGCTCTAACTGGATGGAATACAGCTTCTGATTTGACAGCTCTTCTGCTCCCATATCATTTACCCAGTCGGTATAATCTTTAAATTGCACTATTTTTGGGTGAATCGATTTAGGTAAACCTAAATTTAATGACTGTAACTGTTGTTCAGCATCAGCTTCTCCAGTATAGACACCATAGAGCAAAACATAGCGCTCAGGTTGATGCTCAGCAGCTAAACGCAAATAAGTAAATTTATTACGATCTGGTCGTTTTTCTAGAAAATCTAGAATGATTTCCTCTTTACTGGTGATAAAAAGTTCCAGACTATAATTGTTGAGATTTTCCTGAAGAAAATGTGTACCACGAAATTCAGCACTATGCTGACCAGAAGCAACTACACGTGTCGTTTGTTGCAATGGGCGCACTTCATTGACCATCACGCCCAAATTTGGAATTGCAGATAATTTTTCAGCCTGAAACTGCGGCTGAACATCTTCTTCAACAGGTGTAGTAGAAGCTTGTTTTAATGGCTGTGTATTGATTAAAAATAAACAAGCACCAGCAATCACCAAGCAGACTCCCCCACCGATCAATAAAATCCGACGTATTATGGTTGTATCTGCAGGGTGCTGTTCTAACATGCTTATGCCTTTTCCTGATTTGCCAAAATTGCCTGCTGCATTAACTCGACATCAAAGTCTTTAGTAATGATTGCCTGCCCCAATTGACGCATTAATACTAAACGCAACTGTCCATTCAAAACTTTTTTATCATGTGACATAAATGATAAAAACTCATCGAGTGGAATTGCAGGGCATTTTATCGGTAACTTGGCACGCTGAATAATATTTTTTGTGCGCGTAACATCTGCTTCCGAAAGCCAGCCCAAACGCCACGATAAATCCGCAGCCATGACCATCCCTGTTGCAACTGCCTCGCCATGCAGCCAAACACCATAACCCAGATAAGATTCAATCGCATGACCAAATGTATGACCCAGATTAAGTAATGCACGCTCACCTTGCTCTTTTTCATCATTGGCAACAATACGTGCTTTATGGGCACAAGAGCGATAAACAGCTTCAGCAAGTAAAGTTTCATCCCCTGCAACCAGTACATCGATATGCTGTTCAAGCCATGTCAAAAATTCAACATCACCCAAAAGTGCATATTTAATCACTTCTGCCAAACCCGCAGATAATTCACGTGGTGGCAATGTTTTGAGCTGCGCCATATCAGCAAGGACAACTTGTGGCTGCTTAAATGCCCCAATCATGTTCTTACCTAATGGATGATTAATCCCTGTTTTTCCACCAACACTTGAGTCCACCTGAGAAAGTAAGGTAGTTGGCACTTGTATAAAATACACGCCACGTTGGAAACTGGCTGCTGCAAAACCTGCCATATCACCAACGACACCACCACCCAATGCAAGTACAGTACAATCGCGGTTAAAACCAGATGACAATAACGCATCAAAAATCAGATTAAGATGCTCAATATTTTTATACTGCTCACCGTCTGGCAAAATACAATGTGCAACCGTTTTACCTAAATTATGTAATGCTTGCTCATAATGCTGCAAATATAGAGGCGCAACCATATCATTTGAGACAATCATGACTTGCTTACCGAAAATATAAGGTGCGAGTAACTGCTCAGGGTCAAGTTGACTACCAATATAGATCGGGTAACGACGATCACCCAATTCGACATATAACGTTTGCATATTAAAACCAGAAAATATTTAAATTGAATAATTTACAGCAATATCCTTCAGGATTTTTTGCGCCAGTTCCCGAGCGCCTCCCTGATGAGTATCAATCACGTAGTGTGCAATTTCCCGATACAAAGGATCGCGCAAAGTCAGTAAATCTTGCAGGCGTTTTTCGGGGTTTTCGACTTGTAACAAAGGACGGTTTTTATCACGGTAGGTTCTTTGCAACTGCACTTCTACAGGTGCAAATAAATAAACCACAATGCCTCGCTGATGTAAGGCATTGCGATTTGGCAATTGAGTAACAACTCCACCACCTGTTGCGAGCACCAAATTAGAACGTCTGGTCAATTCATCAATGACCAACTGTTCTCGCTGACGAAAACCCAGTTCACCTTCTTTTTCAAAAATCCAAGGAATCGAAGCACCTGTTTTTCGTTCAATTTCGTGATCACTATCGACAAACTCACGACCTAACAGTTCTGCAAGATGTCGACCAACAGTCGTCTTTCCAGCCCCCATGGGCCCTACCAAGTAAATATTTGGCAGGGTATTGAATGCTTTGTTTGGCAAGGAGCCACCTTTTCAATTACAGCAATAATTTTATATTAATGATTTCTAGAAACAGTGTCATCTACAATTCGTGGTGTAATGAAAATCAGTAACTCATTCTTGCTATCACTCGTAGTCTTGGTCTTGAATAAATTACCAATCCAAGGCAAGTCACCAAAGAACGGAACTTTATTGACATCATTTTGATGCGTATCTTCATAAATACCACCAAGCACCACAGTTTCACCATTATTCACCAAGACATTGGTTTGTAAAGCATTGGTATCAATTACATAACCCGCACTTGTCAATGACCCTACAGTATCCTTGGTAATCTTCAATTTCATTTGAACATTACCATCTGGAGTAATACTTGGAGTGACATTTAACTCAAGATTAGCATCCTGAAAAGTTGTGGTGGTTCCATTATTTGCACTGGTTGTTGAATATGGGATTTTCGTACCCGACTTGATAATCGCTTCCTGCTTATCACCTGTCATGACTTTTGGTGTCGAAATCACTTCACCCTGACCATCTGCCTGTAATGCAGAAAGCTCTAAAGTCAGTAAGCTATCAGCGGTATTAATTAAACCAAAAGCTATACTTGCAGGACTAGAACCTGTACTTGAACTTGATGCGCCCAAGTCTACGTTTAAGTTATTTGTGCTCGCACTTGTTAAACCCAAGCTCTTATATAATGGGGACATAGCACCAATATTATCAGTATTGCTTGCTACGCTCGTACTATTATTGGATAGAAAGCCCCATTTTACCCCAATCGACTTAGAGAAACTTGTTGTTGCTCGAACCACACGTGCTTCGATCATGACTTGCTTCACAGGTAAATCGATCTGTTTAATAATATTTTTGAGCTGTTCAATTTTCTCGGCGGTATCACTCATAATCACCGTATTGGTACGAGTGTCTATAACAATCGAACCACGACTGCTTAAGAGAGAGCGCATACCATCATCTGTAGATGAATTATTCGCTTTATTTCTGTTGTTAGCATCTTCAATCATTGTTTTGACATCAGCTGCCTTCACATAATTCAGCTGCATGGTCTCAGTCTGTAAAGGTGAAAGTTTAACAGACTGAGCATATGCTTTAGCGGCATCTTCTTCTGATTTAAGTAGCTCTGGGACAGGAGCAACCCAAATCACATTACCATTTCTACGTTTATCCAAGTTCTTGGATTTCATAATAATGTCGAGAGCCTGATCCCAAGGAACATCCTTTAGACGTAAGGTAATATTACCCTGAACACTATCCGATGCCACAATATTCACGCCAGTAAAATCAGCCAGTAACTGTAAAACTCGGCGCACTTCAATATCTTGGAAATCCAGAGAAATCTTTTTGCCAGTGTATTTATGACCTAAGTGAGGCTGGGCATTTGCTGTGGTCGTTTCTTTTTTGGCGACACTAATAATTAAACGGTTATCGGTTTGATATGCCATATAATCAAAGCTACCATTTGCCTGAATATTAATGACCCCATTACGCCCTTCATTAAAAGCATCCACAGAGGATACTGGCGTTGAAAAATCATTCACATTTAAGCGGCGAGCCAATCCTGTCGGAATTTTATTACCAAGAAAACGCACAACAATTTTACTGCCTTGTTGTTTCACATCGACAGGCGTATTTGGATTTGACAAATCAATCACAACTTGCCCTTCGCCTTTATCGCCACGATGAAAGTCAACATTATTCACACCTTGAGAAGGTGGCATGATGGCTGGAGCAATATTTTCTAATTGTGGTGTAGAAGCATTATTAATTTTTAAAATAAAGGTATTACCTTCTACACGCGTGGTAAATGCACCTGCTTTTTTGAGATTAACAGTCAGGCGAGCGCGTTGGGCATCTGCTGCCAAATCTACAGAACTTGCCTCGGTCGTTGAAACAGGAATTGAACTTTGCTTGAGCGTTTGTGTTGCTTTATCAAAATCCAGAATCAAACGTGATGGCTGATCAACCTGATAGGCTTGTGGTTGTGGTGGCAAGCCATTGAACATGACTCGAATTTCAGTGCCCTGTCCAGGAATTTGCAAAGGCACAACATTCGTAATTGCAACAGTAGCATTTGCAATTTGAACCATTGCCATTGCCACGGTACCTAAAGCAAATTGATGAATAAATGGCTTCATTCGTTGCGTATCCCCAAATTTTTTTACAGATTTTTTCATTATTATTCCCCAAATTATGCTGCAGGTCCGATGAGTACAAGACTACGTGGTCGTTCAATATAACCATCTCGACCATCTGAAACAATCTCAATCAAATCAATCTGAGTTGGCGTAATTTTAGTAATACGCCCTTGATTGAGCCCCATGTAGCTTCCAACATGCACTTGTTCAACCTGTTTATCTGGAGTTTGAATCAACCCCAAAATTTGCCCATTCGCATTACGCATACTACCTTTAAACGTAATTGACTCTAATGCAAAACTTTCCAAAGGTTGTGGTTGACGTGAGAAATCTGGATAAACTCGCTTGCCTGCCATAATTTTCAACTCAGTATACAAAGACTGAGGTAAGAATGGGCTGCGTAAGTTTTGTGCTGCATACTCAAACTGTGGCACAGGTTCAAAAGCTGGCGCAGGTTTAATCGGTGCTGGCGGTTCACTCCGAATTTTCGCCATTTCCTCATTGACAGCATCAATACGAGAACTACAACCCGCTACCAGAAAAACTGGCAACAAAGCAATAATAAAATACTTATTCATTATTTTGTCGCTCCCGCTTTAGCTACTTTAGGTTCAGAAGCAGATGCCTCCTCTTCTGCACCAAGATAACGATAGGTTTTGGCATGCAATGTATAATTGACGACTGGGATATCCGATTTTTTCTTGTCATCCTGCGCCGCGACAATTGAAAAGTCATGTAGGGTCACAATACGCGGTAACGCAG
The DNA here is from genome assembly GCF_054454555.1 of Acinetobacter sp. ANC 4636. NCBI lineage: Bacteria > Pseudomonadati > Pseudomonadota > Gammaproteobacteria > Moraxellales > Moraxellaceae > Acinetobacter > Acinetobacter sp. ANC 4636. The sequence continues at coordinate 203,027 of NZ_JBTKVD010000002.1, forward strand.
CAATTGCACTGGCAAATTGCCCGAATAAATGATAATCACCCGTTGCCTGAATTGAGATTGGTTGTTCCATAAAGAACTGTTGCTTGACTTCAGGTTCAAGAGAAATATTTTTAAATTTCAACCCTGCAGTGACACCAGTCACGTTAATATCTTCAACCAACCCTGGAATTTCAGACTCTTTAGGTAATTGTTGTAGTTGCTGATTAAAATCCGCCTGCATTTTTATCAGCTGTTTTTGATAAAGCTGCAAGTTACGTAATTTTGAATCTTTTTCTCGGTATTCATTCAGCAAATTGGCTTCTTGAGCATGAGCTGTCGTAATAGCATCAATTTTAGAACTGATCAGTACAAAATATCCAACAATACAAACAATAAGGAAAATAAAAATCCAGCAGGTAATTTTAACTGAAACAGGCCATCCGCCATAATTAGAGGCATCCAGAGAGTTAAACTGCTTAACAAAACGATCCAGTGTCATTTTGTTTTTTGCTGGCTTGACTGCATTTTCTGTTGATTCATCTAATTGTTCTTGACTCATTTCGCAGCCCCTTTTGTTGTTTGAGGTTCTGAAGCTATTTGATCTTCTGCTGCTTGTGCAATCTGACCCAAATCCGCAGTCACAACAAAGCTGCCATATCCAACTTCAACACGCGGTACAACTGAACTTTGCGTTGGGTTCGATTTATTGTCTGCAGCTGCATCAAATGATTTCATAAACACATTTCGAAACCATGCTGACCCACCTAGGTTTCGCATAAAATCAGCCACAACATTTGGGCTTTCAGCTTTACCTTCAATAGTAAAATGATCACCAACCCGTTCAAATTTGGTCAGGTACATATTATTTGGCACTGTGCGTACTAACTGGTCAATTAAACGAACTGTAATTGGACGCTGTGCTTGTAAATTCTGAATCAGCTTCATGCGCTCAACAATAGCTTGCGTTTGTTTTTGCAAACCAGAAAGTGATTTTAGTTTTTGATCAAGCTGTTGATTACTTGAAGTAATCAACTGGTTCGCACTTTCTTGATCACTCTGCTTTTGATCAAAATACATCCATGCTGCAAAAACTGACCCCCCCCCCAAGACTGCAACAAGAATGGAAATGAGAATAAAAGTTTTTTTGCGTTGTTCCCGTAGCTCATCACGCCAAGGTAGCAAGTTTATTCTTGACATTAATCAAAACTCCTTAACGCTAAACCACAAGCAACCAGAAGAGAGGAAGCATCATCTTCAATTTTTTTAATATTAATTTTTGGAGAATAACTCATTTGTAAGAATGGATTCGCTACAGTGACTCGATAACCCAACTGCTGTTGTAATATTTTTGCCAGACCTGGTAGATTTGCTGTACCACCTGCCAACAAAATATGATCAACATCATTAAACTGCGAAGATGAGAAAAATAACTGCAAAGAGCGTTGTGCCTGTTGAGCAATGCTATCCATAAAAGGTAATAACACTTCAGCATCAAAATCATCGGGTAGGCTGCGTTCTTTTTTTGCCCGCCCTGCTTCTGCGTAAGACAAGCCATAACGGTTTTGAATTTCTTTGGTAAGTTGCTTGCCTCCAAACACATGTTCACGGGTATAAACATTTTTACCATCATGCATAACAGACAAGGTGGTCATGGAATGACCAATGTCCAAAATAGCAATAACACGTGTACCAAGCGGTAAGGTATCGGCAAACATTCCCAATGCGCGTTCCATTGCATAACTTTCAACATCTGCAACTTTCGCGGTTAAGCCTGCATAAATCAGGGCTTCATTGCGTGCTTCCACGTTTTCTGTACGTGTTGCGACCAGAAGTACATTGACACGATTTGCTTTGGAAACAGTTCCTGGCAAAACTTCAAAATCCAAACTCACGTCATCAAGTGGAAACGGAATGTACTGTTCCGCATCCATTCGAATTTGAATTTCTCGTTCATCATCACTCATATCCTCATCCATTTCGATGATTTTATGAATAACGCTTGAAGTAGGAATTGCAAAAGCGGCATTAACGGTAGATGGGTTTGCTGCTTCAATCGCTTTCTCTAAAGCTTCGGCAACGGCTTCTGGATTAATAATATTTTTTTCAACGACGGCTCCTTCTGGTAAAGGTACAAGCGCATAGCTTTCTACGCAATAACGCCCATGCTTAACCGAAAGCTCCAGCATTTTTACAGAAGTCGAACTAATATCAACCCCTATTAACCCCTTTTTAGGTTTACGATATAACCTTAGCACGATGTTTATTCCTGTTATTTTTTATTTAGAATAGCATAATACCTTGTCGTGTAATGCATTTCGTCGCCATAATGACATATATAATACCCTGAACAAGGTCCTTCTCGGCTATACTGGGCTTCAGCTATACTCAAGCTCCGATCGCCCATTTTCCATATTAAATATTACTTGTTATGAAAAATCTATCTTGTTCAGGTCGAATTCATCCAATTTTTCTGTTTTTACTGATCATTATTCTTCTTATTCCAATGGGCTTTTATGGCATGTATTTATACATTGCCCCTTCCTTACCTGAAATGAGTAGCTTAAAAAAAGCACCTCTTTTAAAACCTATTCAAATTTATACAGCAGACAATCAATTGATTGCAGAATATGGTGGAAAATTATCTGTACCTGTTGAGTATAAGCAGATTCCACCCCATTTTATTCAGGCTTTTCTGGCAGCAGAAGATTCTTCATTTTTTGAACATAGTGGCATTAGCTTTAAAGGCTTGGGGCGAGCGGTCAGTGAAAGCTTAACGGGTTCAGATACACAAACAGGTGGTTCGACCATTACCATGCAGGTGGCGAAAAATTATTATCTTTCACCTGAACGTACTTTAAAGCGCAAACTCACCGAGATTTTTCTGGCACGCAAGATTGAACAAAACCTAACTAAACCCGAAATTTTGACACTTTATGTCAATAAGATCTTTTTAGGGAAAAATGCTTACGGGATCGCGGCGGCAGCTAAAATTTACTATAACAAAAATATTAATCAGCTCAGCACTGCTCAAATGGCAATGATCGCAGGTCTGCCTAAAGCGCCTTCTAAATATAATCCAGTTGCCAATCCTGAACGCGCACTTGAACGTCGTAACTGGATTTTAGGGCGTATGCGCCAACTCGGTTATATCAATCAGGTAGAGTATCAAAAATCGATTGAAGAACCTTTAAACTTGAATATGCCAGATCGCGGTGTGCTAACCCGCTTTCCGTATATTGGCGAGATGGTTCGTGCCGAAATTGTCGCAAAATTCGGGGAAAAAGCCGTTGATTCTGGCTTCAAAATTTACACCACGATTGATAGCAAACGTCAGGCCTATGCAGAACAGTCGGTACAAGAAGGCTTAGAAGCCTATGATCGCCGTCATGGCTGGCGTGGTGCTGAAGCACATGGCGTATCCTTAGCAAAATTCTTTACTTACGCCAACAATTACCCAGCCAAAGTCATTAAAGTCGACAGCAACAGTTTTGAAGCCGAATTAAAAGACGGTTCCATCGTAACAGTGCCGTGGTCAGGAATGTCATGGGCGCGTCCTTATCGCAATGCCAACAGTGTAGGTGCAGCGCCAACTCATGCATCTCAAATTGTTAAACCCGATGATATTGTACGCTTACGTCCAAATGACAATAAAACCGTCTGGTCTCTGGTTCAAATTCCAAAAGTTCAAGGACAATTAATTGCATTAAACCCGAATAATGGTGCCATCGAAGCTGTTGTAGGTGGTTATAGCTATGCCCAGTCAACGTTTAACCGCGCCATTCAAGGTTGGCGTCAGCCAGGTTCAACTATTAAACCATTTATTTATGCACTGGCATTAGAGCGGGGAATGACTCCCTATACGATGGTAAATGATAGTCCAATTACGATTGGCAAATGGTCGCCGAAGAACTCTGATGGCCGCTATTTGGGCATGATTCCTTTACGTCGTGCTTTATATCTTTCTCGTAATACCGTCTCTGTTCGTTTATTACAAAGTGTGGGTGTAGATCGGGCTCGTCAGTTGTTGATGGATTTTGGTTTACAGGAAAATCTAATTCCAAATAACTTTACCATTGCTCTGGGAACGCCACAGGTTTTACCTATACAAATGGCAACAGGTTATGCCACTTTTGCCAATGGTGGTTTTCGGGTTGAGCCTTATTTTATTGAGCATATTGAAGATGCTTATGGCAAAACCATTTATAAAGCCAACCCAGAATATGCGTGTATTTCCTGCATTAATGGCAATAATAACGATGATACAGCTGCCTCTGAACAAGCAGCCACGCCTGACGATGAAGCCTTTAAGCAACAGCCTCAGGTACAAATCAAGCAAGCAGATGCCAGCAACAGTGAATTCCGCCAAGCACAGCGTATTATTAAATCCAGTTCAGCCTATGATATGGCCAATATTTTGCGCGATGTAATTCAGCATGGTACAGGACGGGCAGCATTAAAAATTGGACGTGATGATTTGGGTGGTAAAACAGGAACCACCAATGATGCAAAAGATGCATGGTTTGCTGGCTTTAATAGCAAACTGGTGGCAATTTCCTGGGTTGGGTTTGATCAGCCGACCACATTGGGACGCCTAGAATACGGTGGTGTTGCAGCGTTACCTGTCTGGATTAACTTCATGAGTCGCTCACTCGAAGGGACACCGCCTGCATGGGTCACTCTGGATAAAAATGCCAAAGCACCTATTTCTCATGGACAACTTGCAGTTGAACGAGCTGGTCGTAATGAAAACCGCGTTGCGCCACCCTTAGCTCGACCAATGTATCATCCTGCACCTGTGACCAAACCAGTCAGCAAAAAGCAGGATGTTGAAGATTTTTCAGATCTGCCAGGTGAAGAAATCCTGATTCCATCAGAAAAAGCGCCACCTAAAATGAATAATACACAACCTGCTGCGGCAGCAAAAAAATCTAGCCCAGATTCCTTAGAACAACTGATTAATAAAGTGGACTAAAGGAAAAAGCCGTCAAATGACGGCTTTCTTTTTAAAGAGGTACAGCTGAAAACATGCCGTGACCTGCAAGCTATCTCGCTGTTCTAAAGCTTGACGCTTTTCAAGTTTAGCTTTGTAAGCATACGGCGTCATTGCCAATAAATTAATGATGTCTTGTTGTTGCAAGTTGAGCTCAGCTTCAACTACAGGTGCGTCAATCAGTTCAAAATTTTCACTGAGCTGTGCTACAAATTTTTCAGGCTCATGCAAATTCACCTGTTCAAATAATGCAACTCGCAAATCATATAAATGCCGAGGTGCAGGCGTCACCACAAGACACAAGCCATCTTCTTTTAAGACACGTAAAATTTCCTGCTGTGGAATAGGGCTAAATAGACTACTACACAAATCAATCGAGTGATCCAAAACAGGTAAAACTGCTCCCGTCCCGACGACCCATGTTACGTCTTGATTAAGTTTGGCTGCACGCTGCACAGCGCTTTTGGCAATATCGACGCCAACACACTGTTCCACATGGGCTTGCATGGCACTGGTGTAATAACCTTCACCACAACCAATATCGAGTAGTGTTTTCGGCTGATAACGCTGCAATACTTGCTCAACAGCTTGACGTAAGGGTGCATAAAATCCTGCCGATAAAAAAGCTCGGCGTGCATCAACCGCTTCAGGCGTATCTCCTGGCTGTTTACTATGCTTATGCTGTACCACATGCAAATTGACATAGCCTTGTTTTGCCAAGTCAAAACTATGCCCCTGTGGACAGCGCCAAGTTCGTGCATCTAAGGTTAATGAATCTCGGCAGACAGGGCACATCAGCAATTGCATGGTTTTCACTCCGATTTTCTGCAAAATAAAAAAGCTGACCGAAGCCAGCTTTTTTGCTATGGATTAGGGATTAACGCAATTTTAACGTCATTAAGCCTAAAACCACTAGAATAATCGTAATGATCCAGAAACGAATTACCACCTGAGTTTCTTTCCAGCCCTGCTTTTCATAGTGATGATGCAACGGCGCCATCAAGAAGACACGTTTGTTGCGCATGCGCAGAGAACCAATTTGCAGGAATACCGAAATGGCTTCCATGACAAAAACACCGCCCATAATCGCAAATACAATTTCCTGACGAACCATCACGGCAATCGTACCGAGCATTGCACCGAGTGCCAGCGCGCCAACATCACCCATAAATACTTGAGCAGGATGCGCGTTGTACCAAAGGAAAGCCAGACCTGATCCAACCATGGCAGAACAGATCACAATCAGTTCAGATGAATATTTAATATAGGGAATATGCAAATAATTGGCAAAACGGGTATCCCCTGACAAATAGGCAAATACTCCCAGCCCAGCAGCGACCAATACCACAGGCATGATCGCTAGACCATCCAGACCGTCAGTCAGGTTAACTGCATTGGATGCCCCATTAATCACCAAATAAGTAAAGGCAATAAAGGCAAGTCCAAGAGGAATCACTGAGAATGGAATGCTGAGGTTTTTGAAAAATGGGATCAGCAAGTCCAGCATATTGTGTGTATACAATGGGTTATGCTGATTAATCGCGATCACATACAACGCAATCCCCGCACCTAAAGACGCAACCGATGTCCAGAAGAACTTCTTGCGTGCAGGCAAACCTGCATTGTCTTTATAACGGATTTTGATCCAGTCATCTGCCCAGCCAACCGCCCCGAAAATCACCATCACCCCAAGTACAATCCAGACATAAGGGTTAGACAGATCTGCCCAGAGCAAGGTGCTAATCCCAATCGACATCAGAATCAAAACCCCGCCCATGGTCGGTGTACCCATTTTCTTGGCATGGTTTTCAGGAGCAAACGAGCTGACTGCCTGACCATATTTTAAGGCGCGTAATTTTCGGATCATGACAGGACCCAAAAACAGCCCGATCAACAAGGAAGTCAATACGCTGAGCAAAGCCCGTAGTGTCAAATAACGAACAACTTTGAAGGAACTGTCGAATCCTGCCAAATGTTCAAATAACCATAACAGCATTTAAAGCTTCTCCATCAAATCAGCCATCAACGTCTCCATATGGGTATAACGAGAACCTTTAAACAGGAAACTCATGGTCTGAGGTTGATGTTTTTCTACAAGATTAATTAAAAATTTCAGCGCTTGTGCCTGCGTTTCAAATGCATGGCAATGCTCTGCTGCTGCACCCGCTACCGTTGCATTGGCGAATTCACCCACAGCAAGCACATAATCTAATGGCAACTGAGCCAAATCACGGCCTAAGGCAAAGTGTTCATCGCGACTACGATCACCAAGCTCACCGATATCGCCCATCACCATGACTTTAATACCCTGTTGCTGGGTCAAGACCTCAGCCGCAGCACGCATCGACGTTGGATTTGCATTATAAGTATCATCAATCAACACATATTGCTGATGTGAAATAAAATTCAAACGGCCTTTCGCACCTTTTGCCTGTTGCAAACCCTGCACCACATCATCAAGGGAAATCCCGATTGCCAGCGCAAAAGCACATGCTGCCAAAGCATTCTGCACATTGTGTAATCCCGCAAAAGGCAATACGATCTGTGCCGAACCTTGTGGCGTATGCAATACAAAACTTGCCGATTGTGGATGCAATTGAATTTGCTCAGCAAAAATATCACCGCCTTCACCAAAACTTAAGCGTTTTGCCGTTTGGACAGCCGCGTTAATTTGTGTAGTAAAGTCATCTGCTGCTGGAACAATTGATGTACCTTCGACTGCAATATGACGATAAATTTCTGATTTGGCTTGGCAGATTTTTTCACGCCCACCAAATTCGCCCAAATGCGCAGTACCAATATTTAAAATGCCTGCCACCTGTGGCTGTACCAAGTTTGAGGTATAGTCAATCTCACCCACATGGCTTGCGCCCAGTTCCATCACGGCATACTGATGCTCAGGACGCAATTCCAGTAACATCATCGGTACACCCAAATCATTGTTCAGGTTACCACGAGTAATCAGTGTTGGGGCTAACCGCGACAAAATACTGCCTAGCATTTCCTTGGTGGTGGTTTTACCACTGCTGCCTGTTAACGCCAGTACTTTCAGGTGTGGAAATTGTTGCCGGCGAAACTGCCCTAGATGCCCCAAAGCCAGACGGGTATCTGCAACCACCAATTGGGCAATATCGAGCTGCTCAATCGGGTGTTCTACAATAACAACCTGACAACCTTGCGCTGCAACATTTTGAACAAAATCGTGGGCATCAAAACGCTCACCTTTGAGTGCCAAAAAGGCATCACCCGCTTCGGCATGTCGTGAATCGGTCAAAATCCGCTTAATCACTTGCTCTGGCTGTTGATCTTGATACCAATAACCTTGTGTCGCCTGTTGAAGTTCAGCCGCTGTCCAAGGCATCAAGGGAACAGTGCTGGTGGTCGATGTATGCATGTGCGTTAATTTTCCAAAGCTGAATACGCGGTAAGCATTCCGTGCTGATGATCGATAGCCGCTTTTACTTCTACCACATCATCAAACCAATGACGAACGCCATCGATTTCCTGATAATTTTCATGTCCTTTGCCTGCGATGACCACAATATCACCTGGCTGTGCCTGCTGCACAACAAATTTAATCGCTTCGCGGCGGTCATGGATTTCATGCACCTCATGCTGAGCAAAATTAATGCCTTGTTTCATATCGGCAAAAATTTGTTCAGGGTTTTCGGTGCGTGGATTATCGGTAGTCAATAGCACAGGATTGGCATGTTCCAATGCAGCTTGAACCATGAGTGGACGCTTGCCACGATCACGATCGCCGCCACAACCAAACACTGCCCATAAGCGATGCTCGACATGACGTTGCAAGCTGGTCAAAACTTGAACCAAGGCATCTGGGGTATGCGCATAATCCACCACAAACAAGCGCTGCTGATCGCGCAAGACCTGCATACGACCTGGTGCGCCTTGCAATTGTGGGACAGTCGCGACCAATGCCGATAAATCAAATCCTGCCGCATAGGCTGCAATCAAACTTGCCAATAAGTTTTCAACATTGAACTGTCCAAGTAATGGGCTGTTCACTGCAAACTGTCCGACGGGACTATGTAAAGTAAAACGTGCACCTTGCAAGCTAAAGCTCAAATCTGAGACATAAAAATCAGCAGCTTGCTGGATTGCATAGGTGAAAATTTTTGGTTGTGCTGGATTATGCCGTGCAGCATTCAGCATCACGTCAGCATAAGCATCATCCAGATTAATCACGGTATATTTTAATGACGTAAATGCAAATAACTGGGATTTTGCTTCAGCATACGCCTCTAGCGTTTTATGATAATCCAGATGATCACGGCTTAAATTACTATATACCGCAATTTCAATCTCACAGCCATTTAAACGACCTTGCTCCAAACCATGTGAACTGGCTTCGAGTGAAGCAAAGCTTGCACCTTGCTCAGCGTAGCTATGCAATAAATCCTGTAAATAAAGCGCATCCACAGTGGTGTGGGTGGATGGCTCAAGGTTAGGTAAAATACCGTTACCTGTAGTTCCCATGACCGCACAGCGTTGATGTTGTGAGCTGATCAATTCAGCAATCAAACGCGAAATGGTGGTTTTACCATTGGTACCCGTGACCGCCAAAATATGCAAGGGTGCTGTTGCTGCTGTCGCTTGCAAATAGGCTTTTTGCCATATTCCCATGCGCTGACGCACGTCTGGGCAAACCACACAGTTCTCCAGTGGCAATGGCTGCTCGGCGATAATTCCGATCGCACCGCGCTGCAATGCTGCCTGAGCAAAGTGCAAAGTTTTTTCAGGCTGAGAGTAACTGGTCAGCGCAATAAAAATCTGCCCTGCTTCAACATGACGGCTGTCTAAACAAAACCCTTGAAAGGGCTGAGTCATCCAAGTTTGAATAGACTCAACAGGATAAATCTGCTGCAAAGTAATCGACATGAACTCACCAATTATTGAATTTTAGGGGCTTGTAAGGGTCTATCCAGTGGCACATCCAGTAAGCGCAAAAACTCTTGCATGATGCGTGAAAATACAGGTGCAGATACCGTACCACCGTAATAAGTACCTTGTGGGTTTTCCACTACAACAACCATGGCAATACGTGGGTTGCTCACAGGCGCAAGCCCTGCAAACAAGGCACGGTATTCATTTTTTGAATAGCCACGTCGGTCAGCATTCAGCTTATGTGCCGTTCCCGTTTTTCCTGCTACGCGATAACCGGGAACTTGTGCCTGTGTTGCTGTACCACCTGGCTGGGTGACCTGTTCCATCATCAGCACGACCTTATCGGCGATTTTTGGATCAAGCACTTGTTTACCTTGAACTGGTTTATTCAGTTTATACAAGGTTAAGGGTACTTCCACGCCGTGGTTGGCTAGCATGGCATAGCCTTGCACCAACTGTAATACCGTAGCATTCAGACCATAACCATACGCCATCGTACCAATTTCAGACATGTTCCAATATTTGGATGGCAAGATCAGTCCCGGACTTTCTCCCGGAAAATGTACTGCAGAACGCTGCCCAAAACCCACACGTTTAAAGAAGGTTGGAATGGTTGGCGTTGGTAAAGACAGCGCAATGGTTGCTGCACCGACGTTGGAAGATTTAATAATCACCCCTGCCAAAGTCAATGCACCATAGTTATGGGTGTCATGAATAATATGATTACCAATCCGCATGGAACCTGGCGAGGTATTAATAATCGTATTTTCTGTATATTTACCACTTTCCAATGCCGCAGAAATGGTAAATGGCTTCATGGTTGAACCCGGTTCAAACATGTCGACTGCACCACGGTTACGCATCGCGTCTTTATTATTTAAACTGGTTTTATCATTTGGGTTGTACGATGGCCAACTGCTCATCGCCAAAATTTCACCTGTTTTGACATCGACCGCAATTGCTGTTGCTGAACGTGCATTATTGGCAATCCCCGCAGCAGTCAATTCACGGTACATGATGTATTGCAAGCGCGAGTCGATACTTAAGGTAAAATTTTCTCCTGCCTGTACCGGTTTCACCACTTCTGGGTCTTTGACACGGTTACCGTACTTGTCCCGAATGTTGATCTGCAAGCCGTTGACACCCGTCAACTTTTTATTCAGCTTCATTTCCAGACCTTCCACCCCTTTACCATCATTATTGGTCAAGCCAATAATCTGGGCATTCGGCTGAGGTTGTGGGTAAAAGCGCTTGTAGGATTTTTCGGTGTACACGCCCTGAAAATTATGTTCCAGAATAAAGTCTGCCTGTGGCGGTGGTACTTCAGTTTTTAACACCAAGTAACGTGAATGAGGATGTGCCTGCATTTGCTTCTTCAGCCAGTCAGCATCCACGCCCACAATATTTGCCAGCTCATCGAGATCAAAGTCTTTATCAGGCAGTTTTTGTTTTGGTTTGCGACGCTCGCCAGGTTTAAGCGGGGCAGTCATCTCATCATAGAGTTTTTTGTTTTCAAAATAATCACGTGGATCCATCACCACTTTCATGATCGGGGTGCTAATCGCTAACGGCACACCATTACGGTCACTAATAATGCCGCGCATCGGCCTAATGGTTTCATCACGTAAAATCAGCGCATTGGCTTTATTTTGCAGGAAGTCCTTATTAATAATTTGCACATAAAATGCACGAAATACCAATATTAAAAAACACAGTAAAACAATGCCCCAGAGCAAATAAAAGCGCCATTGATCAAAGGTAATTTCGCTCTTTTCAGTCACTGAAAGCTTGGTTTTACGTTTTAAATTCATTCGTTTTTCAGTCATTGAACTGACCTTACTTTTTTTGCGCGGTTGAAGGAAGAGAAATCACCACGGTATCCGAAGGTGGTGGTGAGTACATACGAAGCTGGGTCACGGCACGTGTCCCGATCTGGGCAGTTGCCCCAAAAGTTTGCTGTTCGATCAGCAATCGTCCCCATTCGGCATTTAGATCATCTTCAGCACGCAGCAAACTACTCAATTGACGATAATCATACCGATATTCGTATACTTCAAATACCACCATAACCGCACTGATAAAAATCAGGCAGACCAAAACCAAATAGGTCAGCCCTTTTTTCAATACAACTCGATCCTTGGCTGGTTTTTCTTCAACAACCTCTATATTCATGGTGTGCCTTTATTTGTCTAGTCGTTCAGCCACACGTAACCATGCACTACGTGAGCGTGGGTTACTTTTTACTTCTTGTTCACTGGCGCGAATGCGTGAGATTTTTTTCAGACGACGCGTATCAACTCGCTGTTGCGGCAAGCCCCAGCCATGATCTTCTGCCAGAGTAGACTCTTTTTGAATAAATTGCTTGATCAGACGGTCTTCTAACGAATGGAAACTGATCACCGCCAAACGCCCATGTACTGACAGCAAATCAACCGCTTGTGGTAGAAACTGTTCAATATCATCGAGTTCTTTATTAATCGCAATACGAATGGCTTGGAAAGTACGCGTAGCAGCATGCTTGTTTTTTTCCCATTTTGGATGGGCAACTTTGACAATCTCAGCAAGCTGTGCCGTTGTACCAATTTCCCCTGCCTGTTTAATGGCGCGGGCAATTCGGCGACTATAACGCTCTTCGCCATATTTAAAAATAATATTGGCAAGCGCTTCTTCTTCAATGCTCAATAACCATTCACTGGCGGTCTGCCCCTTTGAATTGTCCATGCGCATGTCCAATGGGCCATCGTGCATAAAGCTAAAACCGCGCTCGGCTTGGTCAAGCTGAGGGGATGAAACGCCTAAGTCTGCCATGATGCCATCGACTTCATGCAGACCTAATGCGTTCAGTTCTCGCTGAATATCGGCGAAACTGGCATGAATAATTTTAAAACGAGGGTCTTGTTGTTCTAGTTCAGCAGCCACAGCCAAAGCTTGCGGGTCTTTGTCGAAGGCATATACACGACTATTGGCATCGAGTTTTGATAATAATAAGCGGCTGTGCCCACCACGCCCAAAAGTTGCATCGACATAAATTCCTGTATGACGATCTGCTAACAACGCATCTATAGTTTCATGGAGTAATACAGAAATATGTGACATACGAACGGAAATCGAGAATTAAAAATGTAATTGCACATTATCTCCATGTTTCATGCAAGTTCCAAACGGCTTTTTGTACGGAAATATTATTTTGCGATAGTTATTTCCGTTTTTTGTTAAAAAAATCAGCAAATCAATGCGTCGCCCGAGCGACCTGAGGCAAATTGTTTAAGGTTTGGCATAAATCTGGTCAAAAACACCGCCATTGGCAAAATGGATTTTTTGCGCTTTTGCCCAGCCGCCAAAGACTTGATCAATGGTAAATAATTTGATTTTCGGGAATTTATACTCGTATTTTTGTGCAACCTGGGCATTGCGCGGGCGGAAATTATATTTGGCTGCCAGTGCCTGCCCTTGTGGGGAATATAAGAAGTTTAAATAGCCTTTTGCCAATAAACGATTGCCATCTTTATCGACAGTTTTATCGACAATTGCGACAGAAGGTTCAGCTAAAATTGAAACCGAAGGATAGATAATCTGATATTCACCTTTTCCTAAGGTATTCTGCGCCAGCAACGCTTCATTTTCCCAAGTCAACAGCACATCACCAATACCGCGCTCAGCAAATGTGGTCAGTGAACCACGCGCCCCAGAGTCAAGCACTTTAACATTGTGATACAGCTTAGAGACCAGTTCGCGGGCTTTGGCATCATTGCCACCTGGCTGCTTAAGCGCATAGCCCCATGCCGCCAAATAAATCCAGCGCGGCGCACCGCCAGTTTTGGGATTTGGCGTAATAATTTCCACACCAGGCTTGGTCAAATCTTTCCAGTCATGAATCTGTTTTGGGTTGCCCTTACGCACCAAAAAAACCACAGTTGACGTGTATGGCGCTGAATGCTGCGGAAATTGTTGCTGCCAGTCTTTACGGATATAGCCTGCGTTGGCAATTTCATCGATATCATTGGCAAGTGCCAACGTCACCACATCGGCCGGCAATCCCGAAGCAACTGCGCGAGCCTGCTTACCTGAACCCCCATGCGACTGTTTAAACTCAACTTTCTCGCCTGTGCGTTTGAGCCAATACTGCCCAAAAATTTGATTATATTCCTGATAGAACTCTCGGGTTGGGTCATAAGACACATTGAGGAAGGTCTTATCTGCATAAACCCATGAACTTGTTGTCGTGAGCAGTGTCACTACACCTGCTGTAATCAGTTTGCGCATTTTTTATTCTCAAAATATTTTTAGACCACTATACTTATTCTTAATAAATTTGAAATATCAAATATTTATAATGTTTTATTCTAAGCTTTCAGGTTTTCCTTCTATACTACTGGTATGTGACTATTAGCTATTCATTCTGATGACCTAGATCTGTTTCATCATGATTACCCCCTTTTTATTTATCTCTCTTTGAGCAAAATTGAAATCTATTCCAATGAGGCACAAGAAAATAAAACGGGCTTACAAAAGAAGTCTATTTCTTTGTTAAAACAGCCATTATGTGGGATTCTAAGTATATCGTCATAAACCAGATGGGTATTTTGTAAAATAAATACGCTTTCTTTTATGTAAATGTACGTTATAGTAGCAACTGATAAAATAGTGGTAGCGTTATTTAAATACGCTGGGAATAACAAAAAAAGCCGCTTTAATTTTTTGGAGTTTTATTTTATGGCATATTTTCATGGTGTAGTTTTAGGCTTGTGTCTAAGTTTAGGCGCAACAAGCAGCTATGCAAATGTCATTGAAAATAAAGACAAAGCAATAAGCAAAACCGCGATTACACTGAGTAAAAATGCTCATCATGTTTCATTGATTGAAAAAGAACTCAGTAAGCAAAAACAAAATACCAAAGCCATTGATTCAGATCTGGATAGCATCAAAATCTTAAATGCCATTCATGTACAGCCAAGCCAAAGTTTCTTTGCTTACCAACATGAACGTTTTTCTCGAATTCTCCAAGCATTATTTCAAACACGCGACTCTTAATTCCTAAGACATCCCCGTCAAAATCAGCCTTGTGTTACGTTGCTTTTTCACGTTATACAGGGCTTTTTTCGTTATAATAGCCCGCATTAGATTTTAAAATTGAATCCATTATGAAAGTCCGTACCCGTATTGCGCCCTCTCCTACAGGCTTCCCTCATGTAGGTACAGCTTATATTGCTTTATTTAACTTATGCTTCGCTAGACAACATGGCGGCGAGTTTATTTTACGTATTGAAGATACGGATCAACTGCGTTCAACACCTGAATCAGAAAAAATGATTTTGGATTCACTACGCTGGTTAGGTATCGAATGGTCAGAAGGTCCAGATGTCGGTGGTCCACACGCACCTTACCGTCAGTCTGAGCGTATGCATATCTATAAACAATACGCCTTAGAGTTAGTAGAAAAAGGACATGCTTTTTACTGTTTTGCCAGCGCAGAAGAATTAGATCAAATGCGTGCAGAACAACAAGCACGTGGTGAATCGCCAAAATACGATGGTCGTGGTTTAAAACTTTCTCAAGAAGAAGTTCAACGCCGCCTTGCAGCAGGTGAACCACATGTGATTCGTATGAAAGTTCCTGAAGAAGGGATTTGTAAAGTCAATGACTTACTGCGTGGCGAAGTGGATATTCCTTGGGCACAGGTTGACATGCAAATCTTGCTGAAAACCGATGGTCTGCCAACTTATCACTTGGCCAACGTGGTCGATGACCATCTCATGCAAATCACCCATGTATTCCGTGGTGAAGAATGGCTACCTTCTGCACCTAAACACCAGTTGCTTTACCAATACTTCGGTTGGGACATGCCACAGCTTTGTCACATGCCATTGTTGCGTAACCCAGACAAATCGAAATTGTCAAAACGTAAAAACCCGACTTCGATCAACTACTATCGTGACATCGGTGTGTTGCCTGAAGCACTATTGAACTACTTGGGTCGTATGGGCTGGTCAATGCCTGATGAACGTGAAGTGTTCACCTTACAAGACATGATGGACAATTTTGACATTCACCGTGTGTCTTTGGGCGGTCCAGTATTTGATGTAGACAAGCTGAACTGGCTCAACGGTCAGTGGATTAAAGGTTTAAGCCCTGTACAACTGCTAGAGCGTATTTTGACTTGGCAAAATGACAGCAAAAAACTTGAAGAGATTGCAGCAGCGATTCAGCCGCGTATCAACTTGTTATCAGAAGCTGTGAACTGGGCAGGTTTTTACTTCAACCACATGCCAAATATCACCGCAGAGATGTTTGAAAGCAAAAAACTGAGTCAAGAACAGGTTCGTCAAAGCTTACAGTTTGCCATCTGGCGTTTAGAAAAAACCTTCACATGGAACAATGACACCGTAAGCCAGATCCTGATGGACTTGGCAAACCAGATGGGCATTAAACTACGTGACTTTATGCCAGCATTCTTTATTGCGATTTCAGGTTCAACAAGTTCAACCCCTGTGATGCAAGCGATGGTCACCATTGGCCCTGACTTGACCTATGCCCGTCTGCGCCGTGCGCTTGAAATTGTCGGCAGTCCGAGCAAAAAAGAGCTTAAAGTTTGGGAAAAACTCAACGAAAGCATCCAATTGCCGAAAAATGAAGCAACTGAAACAAGCGAGTAATGTTTTTTCTTGACGTGTGAGTGGAATGCCCCTAATATTGCGCTCACACAGACTGGGGTCATAGCTCAGTTGGTAGAGCGCTACAATGGCATTGTAGAGGTCAGCGGTTCGATCCCGCTTGGCTCCACCAAACCTCATATGTGTTGCCTCGATAAGTCCCTATCGTCTAGAGGCCTAGGACATCGCCCTTTCACGGCGGTAACCGGGGTTCGAATCCCCGTAGGGACGCCAAATTCTAAAAAACCACTGACATGATCAGTGGTTTTTTTTCGACTAGACTTTTTGCTTTGCCATGAAGTTCGCTAAAATAACCATAAATTCATTTGGGAGTGTCCATGCAATATCGTTGCCCACAATGCCAAAGTGCTAAAATTATGCCTGTTGCCCAAGGTAGCAATGCCGTCCGCCCGGAAATTCCAAAAAGTTTAGTTATTTTGGTCTTTTCGATTTTTCTACTGCTCCTGCTTGTGATTGCCTGTATTGTGATGTCGGTTTTTGCCCATGGTGCAAGCCCAATCCTACAAATCGCTACAGGCGTGGTATTTTTGGTGACCGTGGGTTCGGGTCTGCTGTTTTGGCGCCAACTTCCAAACTTTAAATTATCAATGCAAGGGTTTCTCCAGTCACAAAAAGCATGGAAATGCCGTGACTGTAACCATGAGTGGCAATTGTAATCATCATGCCAAAACATTAATGCTGGTGTGAATGTTCATGAGTCAGGCATGGATTTTCTTCAATCTGTAAAGTCACCTGCCGAATCCCATGGCGATGTACCAGCATTTCTGTTGCTTCATGATATAAGCGATTCCGTTCTGCCTGTGGCGCAAATAAATGTACCGCGAGATGAATATTTTTCGAGCTGATTGCCCAGACTTTCAGTTGATGAATGCTTTCCACACCATCAAGAGATAACAGATCTTGCCGCAACGCTTCGATATCAATTTCATCAGGCACGCCTTCTAGCAAAATATTAATGCTTTGTTTGAGCAAGAGCCATGTACGTGGCAGCACCCACATCCCGATGAAGACCGCAACCAAGGTATCCACCCACACCCATTGCGTCAGATAAATCAGCACTGCCCCAAAAATCACCCCAACTGAACCCAGTGCATCACTCAACACTTCCAGATATGCACCTCTGACATTCAGGCTATCTTCAACACCTGACATTAAAATTTTCATGGCAATCAGGTTAATAATTAAACCCAGTATCGCCACCACCAACATACCCAGACTTTGGATTTCGGGCGGGTGACTAAAACGCATATAAGCTTCATATAAAATATAGACCGCCACTACAAACAGCATCAGTGCATTGAACAACGCTGCCAGAATTTCAAACCGCTGATACCCAAACGTACGTTTGTCATCGGCAGGCAGTTTGCCAATTTTAATGGCGATGAGTGCAACTGCCAGTGCCGCAGCATCGGTAAACATATGTGCTGCATCAGATAAGAGCGCCAAACTCTGGGTCAGAAAACCTGCCACAACCTCAACAATTAAAAAGCTACTGGTTAGCCCCAGTGCCAGCCAAAGTTTTTTCGAATTATTTTCACTGACTGCGGCATGATGATGCTCATGCCCATGATGGTGTCCACTCATACAGGGACTCCTGTTTTTATGGTTATAAAAACCACGTTAGACAAATTTTCAGCATTTGTCCAACGTGATTACTTTAAAATGACTAACTGGATTTTTCATTCAGCCAGCGATAAATCACAGGTAACAACAGCAAAGTCAGTGCTGTTGACGACAAAATCCCGCCAATCACCACAGTCGCTAAAGGTCGCTGCACTTCTGCACCTGTACCTGTAGCGAGAGCCATCGGAATAAAGCCCAGTGAGGCAACACAGGCGGTCATCAGCACAGGTCTTAAACGCAGCACCGCACCTTGCCATGTAGCGCGATGTACGTCGTAGTTGTCACGCAATTCATTGATAAAACTCAGCATTACCAAGCCATTCAGTACGGCGACACCTGAAAGTGCGATAAAGCCGACTCCTGCTGACATCGACAAGGGAATATCACGTAGCCACAGCGCTACGACACCACCCGACAAGGCAAATGGCACACCACTAAACACCAGCAAGCTGTCTTTGACATTGGAAAATACGGCCATGAGTAAGGCAAAAATCATCAGCAAAGCCAAAGGAATAACGATCTGCATACGGGCTTTTGCCGAAGCAAGATTTTCAAACTGACCACCAAAACCAAGCCAATAGCCTGTTGGCAATACATGCTGTTGTAAAGTTTGCTGCATCTCAACCACAAATGAACCCAAATCTCGATCCCGCACATTGGCAGTCACCACCACACGGCGCTTACCCTGCTCACGACTGACCTGACTCAAACCTAAAACCTGTTCAACTTTGGCAATATCTTGCAGCTGAATCAGTCCACCATTGGGCAATTGAATCGGCAAGTGAGCCAGTTGCTGTGCACTACGCGATTCTTCAGGCAACCGCACCACAAAATCAAAACGCCGATCGCCTTGTAAAATCTGCCCGACATTTTGCCCACCCACACTACTGGCGACCAAGTCCTGAACCGATTTTACTGACAAGCCATATTGTGCTGCCAATGCCGAATCAATCGCGACATTGAGCACAGGCAACCCCGAAGTTTGCTCAACCTTGACTTCGCTTGCCCCTGAAATTGCACGTAATTTTTGGGCAATTTTTTCGGCTTCCTGATTCAACACGGTCATGTCATCGCCAAAGATTTTCACCCCGACATCACTACGAATGCCTGAGATCAGCTCATTAAAACGCAGTTCAATCGGTTGAGAAAATTCACTGTTATTGCCTGCCAGTGTTACGACAAATTTCAACATCCGCTCACGTAGTTGATCAGTAGTTTCTTGTGGATTAGGCCATTGTTCACGCGGTTTAAGTAAAATTACCCCATCAGAAATATTGGGCGGCATGACATCGGTGGCAACTTCGGCTGTACCTGTCCGTGCAAAAATTGCTTTAATTTCAGGGAATTTTTGCAATAGTTGCTGCTCAGCCTGTTCCTGCATTTTCAGTGATTGCTCAATGCCTGTACTTGGCGCGCGCATCAACTGCACCGCAAAATCACCCTCGCTCAAGGTCGGCGCAAATTCACTGCCGACTCGGGTGGTCAATACCCCTGTCAGCAACAACAAACTTAAAGCTGCGGTCAGTACCACAACTCGATATTGATAAGCATGATCGAGTAGATTGGCATACGTCTGTTGCAAGCCAAGCATCCAGCGGCTTGGTTTTTCCTGTACTTTGCCTGTCACACATAAGGCCACTGCCGCAGGTACAAACGTCACCGACAAAATCATTGCCCCAACCAAGGCAATCACCACGGTAAATGCCATCGGGTGAAACATTTTGGCTTCCACACCCGACAAGGCAAAAATCGGCAAATACACCACCATAATAATGGCTTGCCCAAAAATCAGCGGACGACGCGCTTGTTTCGCAGCTAAAAACACTTCACGGAATCGCTCGCTACGGGTTAACAACCTGCCTGTTCGGTGCTGCGCTTCTGCCAAACGCCGAATACAGTTTTCTACAATCACCACCGCACCATCAATAATGATGCCGAAATCCAGCGCACCTAAACTCATCAGGTTGGCACTGATATTTTGTTTTGCCATGCCCGTCAGGGTAAACAGCATCGCCAGCGGAATAATACAGGCGGTAATCAGCGCAGCCCTGAAATTTCCCAAGAAAATAAACAGAATCACGATGACCAGCACCGCGCCTTCAATCAGGTTTTTCGCCACGGTTTTGATGGCTTTATCCACCAGTGAAGTTCGATCATAGACGGTTTCGATCACCACACCTTTCGGCAGACTTTTTTGAATCTCCTGCATTTTGGCATGTACCGCTTGAGCGACTGTGCGGCTATTTTCACCCATCATCATCATGGCAATGCCAAGCACGGTTTCCTGACCGTTGTAAGTTGCCCCCCCTGTACGCAAGTCATGCCCGATGGAAACACGTGCCACATCTGCCACGCGGATTGGCAAGCCATTTTTGTTGGCTACACTGATATTTTCAATATCCTGCACCGAGCTCAACACACCAGGGACACGCACCGTCAGCTGTTGCCCATTGTCCTCAATAAAACCTGCTCCACGGTTTTCATTGTTATCCCGTAGTGCAGTATGCAAATCACTTAGCGGAATTTGTAGTTGTTGCAGTCGCTTTAAATCAGGGGCAACCACATAGGTTTTGTTATAGCCGCCAATACTGTTGATTTCGGCAACACCTTGCACACGCTGTAACTGCGGGCGCACAATCCAGTCCTGAATCTCACGCAAATCCATGTCGGTATAGGCTTGTCGATCTGGCTTTTTGGCATTCGGTTCAGCCTTAACCACCCACTGGTAAATCTCACCCAATCCCGTTGAGATGGGTGAAAGCTGTGGTTCGATGCCTTCGGGTAACTCGGCTTTAGCCTGCTGAAGTTGCTGACTAATCAGTTGCCGCGCCCAGTAAATATCGGTGCCATCTTCAAAAATAATCGTAACTTGCGACAACCCATAGCGGGAAATCGAGCGGGTCTGCTGCAAATGCGCTATACCCGCCATCGCAGTTTCAATCGGATAAGTAATCCGCTGCTCGACTTCCAGTGCAGTAAATCCATTGGCTTGCGAGTTAATTTGTACCTGTACGTTGGTAATGTCAGGCACAGCATCAATCGAGAGCTTCTGATAGCTGTACACCCCAACGCCAATCCAAGCACAAGTAAACAGCATCACCCACAGTGCATTTTGAATGGCAAACTGAATGATTCGGTCAAACCAGCCTTCAGGCTGTGGCAGTTTAGTGTCCATGCTCAGCCTCGCCTTTTTCCATTTCCGACTTCAGTACAAAACTGCCTGCGGAAACATAATGCTGCTCAGCATTCAACCCAGACAGGATTTCAACCCATTGTCCATCACTCGAATATGCACCCAACTGCACTTCAGCAGGCTGAAAATGGGTTTTGTCCTGTTCTGCTTTTGCCACAAAGACCACATTTTTACCTTCAAGCTGTTGCACGGCAGTTTTTGCCACACGCAATACTTGTTTCGGCTGTTCAGCATCGAACAAAACATTGACCATCAGATTTGGACGCAGTTCATTTGACGCTTCTAACACTTTGGCACGAACTTTTAAACGTCCAGAAAATTTATCCGCCTCAGTGCTTAAACTCTGAATCTGGGCTTGAAAAATCTTGCCTGTTTGTAAGGACTTAAACTGGATTTTTTGCTCAGGTTGCAGGTTTTTCGCTGAACTTGGCAACACAAATTCGAGCCATAATTGCCCCAGTTGATCAATGGTAAACAGTTGATCACTGAGCTGCACATTTTCCCCGACCACCAAGTCTTTGTTGCTGATCACGCCTGAAATTGGCGCGTACAACACATAGCGCCCACGACTGTTGGCATTCACCCCATATGCATTCAAACGAGAACGTGCCGCCTGCACCGTAATTTGCGCCTGACGATAGGCACTATAAGCACGCTGATAGTCTTGCTTGGCTGAAATCCCTTGCTGCCACAATTGGCGTTCACGCTGATAATCCTGCTCGGCAAGCTGTAAATTTTGCTGTGCCATGCTTAAGCTAGCCTGCTGATCGACCACATCAGGCACAAACAAGGTCGCTAAAGCCTGTCCACGTTTGACCTGCTGACCCAGCTCGACATTGACCTGTTCCACACGCCCCGCAAAACTTGGCGATACATGCGCCTGCTGATCGGTATTGACCATCAGCGTGGCAGGATAACTGACACTTTGCTTGACCTCGCCATAGGCGACTTGTGCCAGTTGAATACCTTGCTGTTGAATTTGTGCCGAACTAAATTCCACACCTTCTGACTCAGAAGCATGTTCTGCTTCTTTCTGCTCACTGTGTTCGGTTTCGCTTTTCGCACCCGAATTCTTTTTATTATCCAACAATAATCCTGCAGCCAGTACCACAGTCGACAGCGCAATTACCAAGACCCAGAACAATTGGGATTTTTTGATTACATTCAACATTATTGTGCTCCTGCAAGATTAGTGGAAAAACGCTGTTGGATTTGGGCAATGGCATCTTCTGCACCCACTACGCTCGGCTCGACACCCAGTGCCAAACTCTCGGCATCCAGTGCTTTTTGCCAGACATTTTTTAACAGCTGTGCCTGTTGCAATCGCTGCTGCTGCAATTGCAGATTTGCCTGCTGCACATCACTCATGGCGTATTTTCCTGCCTGAAACCCTTGCAAGGTTTTTTGTAAAATCCCCTCTGACAATGGAATTTGTTGATCTCTGACCAAGCTGAGTTGCTGATTTAAATTGCGTAATTCAAGCAAGGCTGTTTCAAGCAACCGCTGTGTATCTTGCTGATAACGCAGCTGTGCGTGATCTAAATAATCAGCTTTGCTCTGTGACATCTGCTGGGCATATTGCTGTCGATTAAATAGTGTCAGCGGGATTTCCACACCAACCCTGAACTGTTGTTCGGTATTGTTTTGATTTGCAGTCTGGCTACGCACCATACCCACCAGTAGCGTGGGGTTAGGGCGTGCTTGCGCGCGCAAATGCTGAATCTGAGCCTGCTGTTGCTGGCTTTGCAATTGCAAACTGCGAGTGAACAAATTCTGCTGCTGATGCTGTTTGATCAATGCTTCAGTGCTGCGTAACGGGTCTTCAAGCTGAAGATCCAATACATCACTGTTGGTTTCACCCCAGCAGTGTGCCAGTTGCCGCTTGGCGATTTGGACAGCCTGTTGAGCTTGCTGATCACGCTGTTGATTTTCAATATGCGCCATCAAACCACGATCTAAATCTAACTGGGAAATACTCCCAGCCCGATAACGCAGGCGGGTGGCATTGAGTAATGCCTGACTGCTTCGTAGCTGTGCCTGTGTCAGTTGCTGTTCTTGCTGCAACACAGCTAACTGCACCCAGCGATATTTGAGTGCCAGTTGTAACTGTGCCCGATAAAGCTGCTGATCAAGCTGAACTTGACTCAGCTCAAGTTTTGCCAAGTGCTGTGCCGCACGGCGCTCACCAAACAGATCCAGTTTTTGCGACAGATTGACTTCCAGTTCACGATCCTGACTAGAACCAAAACCCGTTTTCTGCACCGCAAGAGTTGGATTTTCCCACAAACGACTCTGTTGCTGCTGTGCATTGGCAATGCTTTCGCGTGCCTGCCACAGCCCTTGCTGTGCCTGATATTGCTCAACTTTTTTAAAAGCTTGCTGAAAACTTAGCGAATGATCTACAGCATACGCCATAGAAGTTGCCATGCTGCATACACCAAACAGCATGCTGCAACGCCATGCCTGTGCATGGAAGAAAGAAAAAGACATCGTTTTGCCCCGTAAAAAGAAATATTACGGTGGGCGATTTTTCGGCTACCCCACCAATAGCGGGGCAAAAACAGGCGGTGGATTGGCGGCAAACAAATCAGGGGACTGGTATAAATTATTCCAGTCATAATGCCGCAACACCTGCATAGAAGCATGATGTGGTGCAAGGGTATGTGCCTGCACGACTGCCATTACAGGTGAAAAAGACGGTAAATGATCACTATGATCCTGAACATCGGGTGGATCATCTACTGTGTTCAATACACTTGGATGCTGTGCTAGATGCTCGGAGGTCAGTTGATGATGTCCAAAATGCGCTGAACTCGATTTTTGTATCGCTGGTCGGTTTTCATGGGTGCAAAATGCCGCTGCCACATTCCAAACACTTTGGAACATGAACAAAGTCAGCAAGATGGTGATAAAAACACTGCAACGTTTCAACGCAGAAGCTCTCGAACGATTCCGAACGAATATAACAGTTTTATGACATGTTATAGAATCACGTTTTAAGGTTTATATGAACATGACAATACTTCGATCAAGCACGAACCACTAAACGAATTCAATAAATCCAGATAGAATCATTAAACCCATGCCATACATAACAGAACGTAACGGCCTATGAGTTGTAGAGTTATTGTTGCAAAATTAAATTTAAAAATGAAAACAGCGACTTATTATTATAATTATAGCAATTAAACGTAAAATTATGCTTTCCGAAAGACAGCTCCAATTCATCATTGAAACCATCCTTAAAACTACTTATAAAATCTAAAATATAACAAATAGTTAACTATGATTGGATGATAAACTCTTTTTCACTTTATTTTGTCTAAGCCACATTTTCACAATTTGCATGCTTGCTTTATGCAGTGGAACGGTATTAAAAATATCTCGCAGCATTTGGATATCTGCCATACCACCTTGTAGCCACCCCATTTTTTTCGCTTTATATGGGCTCATTACATCAGGCCAACGTACAACTTTAATTCGGGAACGATCTGCAAGCCATAAGTGGTTTAACCAGACCTCTAACCCAAAACGGGGAAGCGTTCCGATTTCACCCAGATATTGCATCACCTGATCACGCCTGAAGATGCGCTCTCCTGAAATATAGTCCAATCCAATCACTTGCCACGGCAATGGGCTATTACCACGCAAACTCAAAGACACATCAGCCAAACCAGAGCAGATTGGTTCAGCCAATGCCGTAATGTCCGATGCGGTTAGTCCAATCAGGTCAGCATCAAGCAAAAGCACATGACTTCCCGATGCAGCTGAAATCCCCGCCGCAACCGCATTACTTTTCCCACTGTTACGCTCTAAAGTAATGACCTTGACGCCAGATCGCTGCGCGACCTCAACCGTATTGTCTGTCGATCGATCATCCACAACAATAATTTCATCGACAAGCGCATGTCCACAGACTGCATCCAGTACTTTTCCAATACGAGGTGCTTCATTGTAGGCAGGAATAATACAACTTAATTTCATGAAGTTCTCTTCAGCCAAAAAATGCTGACAAAAACAATAATAACCAGCATCATCAAAGAGATCATTCCAATCCAGTGATCAACCCGATTAACAAAATTTCCACAGCTATAACCGATTGCAACAAAAAAAAGACTTTTAGGAATCGTAGATACGGCGCTATAAAAAACGAACGGAAGAAAACGCATTCTTGCAATTCCCGCCCCCAACAAAACTGCTATACCAGCGGAATGTGTGAGCTTGCCAATAACAATAAGTTTTCCGCCCTCTACATCAAATTTACTGACCAATCCATCTAGTCTGGCTGGGTTCAATCCCAGACGCTGCATCCATTTCGGTGGCACACTTCCCTTTTTCACCATGCCACGACCGACCAGATAAAAACAGATATCACCGATCAGATCGGCCATGATCACGACCACAATCACAGTCAGCAGACTAAAATAATTTAGACGGGCCAGATAGGCCGCAATGACGGTAACAATTGGCCCTTCAATCACGGCTAAAGGCGTTAACAGCAACAAACCATGTGCTTTTATTAAAGTTTCCGTCATTGAGAGATCAAACAAGGGTTAATGCTCCATCTCTTTATGTTCTTGCACATTGACAGAAGCCGAGCTACTCATTGCATTCCCATGCCACACAAAACTGCGGCCCGCCCAACACCATAGCCATAACAATGGCAATAGCATGTCACGAATGATCATTGCCCATACATCTCTGGCACTATGCGGCCAACGCAGCAGCTTCGCCACCATCCACTCGGCACCGTACCACAAAATAAAGACAGCAGGAGGAAGTATCCAAGGGATAATCTGTAAATATGCCAGATAAATCAGACTAGCCATTACAGGTATAGACCCTAAAAGTATTTCAGGAATAAATAGCCAGAAAAAACCAAGCCGACGGATACGTGCCCAGCGTAATTGACGATCCCAGACCGCGCGTAATGTTCGCTCACCAATTGGTTGACCAAAAGGGCGTGGTGTTAAATGAACTTTCAAGCCCGCATCTCTAACCAGTTTCGTCGATGCAACATCTTCGGCTAATTCATGCCCTAATGCAGACAGTCCACCACGCTGATCAAGAACATCTCTGTGCCAAAACAAGGTTTTGCCTTGTGCAAATCCAAGGCCGATTGCATCGGATAAAAACTGCCATCGTGCCTGATGTGTATTCAATAATGCGGCTTCAACTGCACCCCACAAATTCATTGGTCGAATACCAATGGCTGGCGAACTCACGAGCCCTGTATCTTGCTCATCAAAACTCAAAATTAATGAACGCAGATAGTCTGGTGGAAGCAACAGATTACTGTCCGCCATCGCAATCCATTGAGCAGATGTACTTTGCCATGCCTTCTCAATGTTATTGAGTTTGGGGTTTTTAGTAATCAGATCATTTCCGATCAGAAGTTTGGCTGATCTTTCAGGGTGGCAGGCCATTAACCGATTGACATACGGAATCACAGGGTCTTGTGCAGAAGCAACGCAAAAAAGGATGTCATAATCTGGATAATCCTGTTTAAAGCAGGATAAGAGTAATTCTTCTGCAAAATTATCTAGACCACAAAGTGGTCGAATCAGTGTAATGTGTGGTGTTTTTTTAAGAATAGAAGAATGTATCGGAGAATTTAGTCGCCGAAAAGCAACAAAAAGAGAGCCAAGCTGCACAATCAATAATGTGCAGCTTGCTATCCCAGCAATAATTGCTAACAGTGCCATTTATCCACTGATTTTTTTGTATTTAGTACGCTTTTGTACCGCATCTTCGCCTAAACGTGCCAAGCGGTATGCTTCATACTCAGCATAGTTGCCTTCGTAGAATTCAGGTTGTTCATTTTCAAATGACAAAATGTGCGTTGCAATACGGTCAAGGAACCAACGGTCATGCGATACCACCATCACTGTACCCGGGAATACCAAAATGGCATCTTCAAGCGCACGTAAAGTTTCGATATCCAAGTCGTTCGATGGCTCATCCAGTAAGATCACGTTTGCGCCCATTTGCAGGATTTTCGCCAGTTGCAAACGGTTACGCTCACCACCTGACAATTCGCCTACACGTTTTTGCTGATCTTGACCCTTAAAGTTAAAGCGACCGATATAAGCACGTGATGCAATTTCATAATCGCCAATTCTTAAGATATCCAAACCGCCAGAAACTTCTTCCCAAACAGTTTTGTTGTTATCTAAGGTGTCACGAATCTGACCCACATACGCTACTTTAACCGACTCACCCAACGTTACCGTACCTGTATCTGGCTGTTGCTCACCAGTCATCATACGGAATAGTGTGGTTTTACCCGCACCGTTTGGACCCACGATACCCACAATTGCTGTAGGCGGCACGGTAAAGCTGAGGTTTTCATACAGTAAGCGACCATCAAACGATTTGCTGATACCTTCTACTTCTACAACCTTGTTGCCTAGGCGTGGACCAGGTGGAATATAGATTTCAGAGGTTTCGTTACGCTGTTGGAATTCACGTGAGTTAAGCTCTTCAAAACGCTCCATACGCGCTTTGTTTTTCTTTTGTTGACCTTTGGCATTTGAACGAACCCATTCAAGTTCTTTCTTCAATGCTTTAGCAAAAGACTCTTCTTGCTTATTCTCTTGTTCTAGTCGCGCATTCTTTTGCTCTAACCAAGAAGAATAGTTGCCTTGGTAAGGAATACCCATACCGCGGTCAAGCTCCAAAATCCACTCGGCAACGTTATCCAAGAAATAACGGTCATGCGTAATCGCCACAATAGTGCCCGCAAAGTCTTTCAAGAAACGCTCTAACCAAGACACAGACTCTGCATCCAAATGGTTCGTCGGTTCGTCTAGAAGCAACATGTCTGGCTTAGATAAAAGCAAACGACACAACGCAACACGACGACGCTCACCACCTGACAGTAAAGTCACGTCAGCATCCCAAGCTGGAAGGTTCAACGCAGCTGCGGCTTGATCCATTTGGTTGCTGAGGTTATGCGCATCCCATGAATGGATAATCGCTTCTAATTTTTCTTGTTCTTTCGCTAACTTATCAAAGTCTGCATCTTCAGACGCATATTCAGCAAACACTTCGTCGAGACGCGCCAAAGCATCTAATGGTTCACGTAAACCATCTTCTACGTTGCCACGAACGTCTTTATTTGGATCGAGCGGTGGTTCTTGCTCTAAATAACCGATTTTGATACCCGGTTGCGCACGTGCTTCACCAGAAAAATCTTTGTCTACGCCCGCCATAATACGAAGCAAGGTCGATTTACCTGCACCGTTTAAACCAAGTACACCAATTTTTGCACCTGGGAAAAATGATAAAGAGATGTCTTTTAAGATTTCGCGCTTAGGCGGAATCATCTTAGACACTCGGTTCATCGTATAAATATATTGGGCCACTTAGGACTCCTCAATTGAAAAAGCAAAACATCGCAAACCGCGACAAAAATTGCTCGCATTATACGATGAATCAGTCAAAAACATAAGACTATCGCCTAGATCATGTCAGCAGTTTGTGACAATTCATTGTCAAAGGCAGTACTATATATTCGAACAGATATTGCATAAATTCAGATAAGTAACGCACAAAAGCATATACATGCTGTAGTTAAAAAACTTTAAACTCAATGAATATAAATACATAGGACAAGAAAACAACATGAGCCATAAAGACGAAACCCTTGCCATTCATGCAGGTTATAGCCCTGAAGCTACGACTAAAGCGGTTGCTGTTCCAATTTATCAAACGACATCCTATTCTTTTGACAACACTCAGCATGGCGCCGATTTATTTGATCTAAAAGTTCAGGGCAATATCTATACTCGCATCATGAACCCGACCACAGCCGTATTGGAGCAGCGTATCGCAGCGTTAGAAGGTGGAATTGGGGCACTGGCGCTGGCATCGGGTATGGCAGCCATTACTTATGCGATTCAGACCATTGCTGAGGCGGGCGACAATATTGCATCGGTTTCGACTTTATATGGTGGCACCTATAACTTGTTCGCCCATACCCTGCCTAAGCAAGGGATCGAAGTTCGTTTCTTTGATTATCAACAGCCTGATCAACTTGCGTCGCTCATTGATGAAAAAACCAAACTGGTGTTTGTCGAATCGATTGGCAATCCTTTGGGAAATATTATTGATCTGGAAAAAATTGCCGAAATTGCACATGCACATGGCATTCCTGTCGTTGTCGATAACACTGTTGCTACGCCAGTATTGCAAAAATCTTTTGAATTTGGGGCAGATATTATTGTCCACTCACTGACAAAATATATTGGCGGACATGGCAACAGTATTGGCGGAATTATTGTCGACAGTGGTAAATTTCCGTGGGGACAATACCCTGAACGCTTTAAATCTTTAAACACCCCTGATCCAAGCTATCATGGCGTGAACTACGTCGAAGCCTTAGGTGAAGCAGCGTATATTGCCCGAGCGCGCGTTGTGCCTCTACGCAATACAGGTGCAGCAATTAGCCCGTTCAATGCCTTTCTGATTTTACAAGGTCTGGAAACCCTTTCCCTGCGTATGGAGCGCCATACCGAAAATGCTCAGTGTATTGCCGAATACCTCCAGCAACACCCAAAAGTCAAATGGGTCAACTATGCAGGTCTGCCTGAGCATCCACAGCATGCACTGGCACAAAAATATGTACAGGGTAAACCTTCTGCGATTTTATCTTTTGGGGTACAAGATGGTTTGGCAGGTGGTACGCGTTTTATTGATGCCTTACAACTGTTTACGCGTCTGGTGAATATTGGTGATGCCAAAAGCTTAGCCTGTCATCCTGCCACTACAACGCACCGTCAGCTTAACCCCGATGAGCTAAAAGCAGCAGGCGTCAGTGTAGATATGGTACGGTTATCTATCGGGATTGAGCATATTGATGATTTGATTGCTGACCTTGAGCAAGCACTCAATGCTGTTTAAAAAACAGATTGTTTTGCCTATTTTTTAATGCCCTTGATCAGGTAAAAATATGCCGCCAATACAATTTATGTTTTAATCATTAAATTGTTATAATAAATAGAGCATTTGCTCTATTTATTATTTATAAATTCATACACTTACCTCTAGCTTTTCCTTCAATATTGGTTGTATGATTTTTTAGAGTTCTCTTTCTTTTAGACAGAGAAGCAACATTCCATAAAATAATTAAATACCCATTTTTTAAAATCAAATCGAGGCAGGCTAAACACGTGGATAAAAAACTTGAAAAAATATTCCAAGGGAAAGTGCACGGCAAAATCGCATTAGTAACCGGAGCTTCAAGTGGCATTGGTATGACGGTCGCTAAAAAATTGGCTAGCGCAGGTGCACACGTACTCTTGGTCGCTCGTACTGAAGAAAAGCTTTTAGAAGTCAAAACTGAAATTGAACAAGATGGTGGTCAAGCATCGGTGTACCCATGTGACCTGAATGACATGGACGCAATTGATGCAGTCGCCAAACAAATTTTAACCGATGTCGACCATATTGATATTTTGATTAACAATGCAGGACGCTCCATTCGCCGCGCTGTACACGAATCAATAGATCGTTTTCATGATTTTGAACGCACCATGCAGCTTAACTACTTTGGTGCTGTACGTTTGGTATTAAATATCTTGCCCCACATGATTAAACGCAAACATGGGCAAATCATTAATATCAGTTCAATTGGTGTTCTTGCGAATGCCACACGTTTTTCAGCTTATGTTGCGTCAAAAGCTGCACTTGATGCATTTAGCCGCTGTTTGTCTGCTGAAGTACATTCTCACAAAATTTCCATTACAACAGTGTATATGCCATTGGTACGCACCCCAATGATTGCACCCACCAAGATTTACAAATATGTACCGACCCTGTCACCTGAACAGGCAGCAGACCTAGTCGCGTATGCAATTGTGAAAAAACCGAAGAAAATAGCCACACACTTGGGTTACCTGTCTTCACTGACGTATGCGATTGCGCCTGAAATTAACGATAAGATCATGTCCATCGGCTTTAACCTGTTCCCAAGCTCTAGCGCTTCTGTTGGTGAGCAGCAAAAACTAAACTGGGTACAACGCACTTATGCACGATTATTTCCAGGTGAACACTGGTAAACAGCTATTTCGCCAAGCCTGATCAATACAGGCTTGGTTTCAATTTTTATTGTAAATTCTGCTGCTCTTCAACCAACATATACACCAAATCCAACTCTGGGCAAGCATAGCCCATCGCTGTAAGCGCTGCACTGATTTGTCCACGATGATGTGTGCCATGATTAAACACATGTACCAAGGTTGCTGCATACGGTAATGACTTTGGCTGCCCTGTCGATGTTTGATAATTTAAATTTCCTGCCAAATACTGTGGATCAAGTTCATTTAAAAATGTGATCCAATTTAATGTCTTTTCTTGTAATGTTTGAATTAAAACATGCCGATCATCCTCAACAATCGTATTGAGCTGCAGCGTTGGTGAATATCCTTTTGCAAAACGTGGAAACCACAATTCATGTTCACCCAGCAAAAGATGATTCAATGTCCCCAAAATACTTTGAAAAAATAAGCCACTATCCCGATAAAAATCAGCATCCGTCATATCAGCTAAAGACTGGCTTAATTTTGTCGTTGCCCAAATATTATAACGCGCCAATAATTGCAAACTTTCTAAATTGATCATTGTTATTTCCTTAATTTTCCAATCTTTTTTTAATTATAAGTCATAAAAAAACCTCCCCGAAGGGAGGTTTCATCAGTTCAAATTATTTTGAACCTTTAATTCCTGCTTGTAGCAACAACGCACCTAGACCACCAATTTTTTGCTCTTGTGGTTTATGGTTTTGAGGTTTTTGACCACCTTGACGTTGTGAGCGTTCACCTTGAGGGCGTGATTGTGGGCGTTTCGGTTTACGATCCGCTTGCTCCGTAGCGTTTTCACGACGTGGTTGACGTTGTGCTTTGGCTGGTGCTTGTGATCCTTCAGGGCGCATACTCAAGTTCACACGATGACGTTCTGCATCGACCTGAATTACACGAACTTTGACGATTTGACCCGGTTTCACCACTTTATGTGGGTCAGAAACAAATTCATTGGCCAATTCAGAAATATGCACTAAACCATCATGATGCACACCGATATCTACAAACGCGCCAAAATTAGTCACGTTTGTCACAACACCTTCAAGCTCCATGCCTTCTGTCAACTGAGCGACATCGGTAATATCTTCACGGAACTTGACTGTGCGGAATTCTGGACGTGGATCACGACCCGGTTTTTCAAGCTCAGCCAAGACATCTTTAATGGTTGGCAAACCAAATTGATCATCAACAAACTGATCAGCATCAACCTGACGAATAATTTCAGTATTGCCAATGATATCTTTCACTGTTGTTGCTTTCGCAGCCACAATTTTCTCAACCAAGCCATAACTTTCGGGGTGAACTGCAGAAGCATCTAGCGGCTCAGAACCATCTTGAATACGTAAGAAACCCGCTGCCTGTTCAAAAGTACGCTCGCCCAAACGTGGTACTTTTTTCAATGCATGACGTGTATCAAAACGACCATTTTCTTTACGATATTCAACGATTTGTTGAGCGATTGCTTTGTTTAAACCAGCGATATAACCCAAAATTGCTGCTGATGCTGTATTTACATCTACACCAACCGCGTTCACACAGTCTTCAACTACAGCATCCAGAGTTTTTGCCAAACCAGTCTGGTTGACATCGTGCTGGTACTGACCCACACCAATCGATTTTGGATCGATTTTCACAAGTTCAGCGAGTGGATCTTGTAAACGGCGGGCAATCGAAACTGCACCACGAATCGAAACGTCAAGTTCAGGTAATTCTTGTGATGCAAGCTCACTTGCCGAATAGACTGATGCACCTGCTTCACTGACAGTAATACGGGTCAATTGAAGGTCAGTGTTTTGCGCCATCATTTCAGCAACGACAGCTTCAGTTTCACGGCTTGCTGTACCGTTACCAATCGCAATCAGTTCAACCTGATATTCACGGCAAAGGCGTGCCAACTCAGCAATTGAACCTGCTTTATCTTCTTTTGGTGCAAATGGGTAAATCGTGCTGTGTGCAACCACATCGCCTGACTGGTTTACAACAGCCAATTTCACGCCTGTACGGATACCAGGGTCAACACCCAAAGTACAACGTGCCCCCGCTGGTGCAGACAACAACAAGTGGCGTAAGTTTTCAGCAAAGACATTCATCGCTTCAGCTTCAGCCGCCAAACGCTTTTCTGTCAGTAAAGAATGTTCGATTTGCGGACGAATTTTACCCAGCCAGAATAATTTCGCAGTTTGCTTTAAGAAATCTTGGCGCGCTTGTGGCTGGATTTGATCGAGATTGTATTCGGTTTCGATGCGTGCCAATGCTGCATCATCTTCACCATCAACTTTTAAGCCCAAGACATTTTCTTGGCGACCACGTAACATGGCCAGCAAACGATGCGATGGAACTTTGTTGAAATTTTCTGAAAATTCGAAGTAGTCGCGGAACTTTTTGCCAACTTCTTTTTTCTCATCAGAAGCCACTGTGCTTTTTAAAATGGCAGTTTTTGCAAATAACGCCTTCAATTCTGTGGTCAGCGCAATATTTTGTGCCCAGTCATCAATAATGATGTGCTGAATCGCATCGAGTTGGCTGTCGACATCTGGGTAATCGGCATGTTCAAAACCTGCGACTGCAGCCGTTGGCTCAATCTGTTCAGTCAAGATTTTCTCTGCCGCATCACCTAAACCTGCTTCTCTCGCTTTAAACGATTTGCTGGTGCGTTTTGGGCGGTATGGTGCATAAATTTCTTCAAGCGCATTTTTGGTGTCTGCGGCATTGACGCGTGCCAACAAATCATCATTGAGCTTGTTTTGTTCTTGTAATGATTGAATTACTTTTTCACGACGCTCGTAGAGATCACGCAAATAACTCAAGCGCGTATCGAGCTGACGTAGTTGTGTATCGTCTAAGCCTTGGGTGACTTCTTTACGGTAGCGGGCAATAAACGGAACACTTGCACCTTCATCAATTAAGCGAATCGCAGCTTCTACTTGGTTCGGACGTACGGCAAGCTCGCTTGCCAACTGCTGAACGAGGTCAGTCATCGTGTTTGATCCCATAAGGAATAAGAACTATAAAAGCAGTGATTATAAAGACCATGCTCGTAAAATCTACAGAAATTATGCCGAAAAACTAAAATTATCATCATCATTCAGTTGTTTCTTGGTTTTTCCGTTCTTAATATGACTTAGATTTGGGGAAAAGAGCCGAATAAAATCAATTGAATAAAATTTAGGTAAAATAACTTAGGCGACTGTATATATTTGTTAATTTGAGCAAATTAATACATAGCCATAAGCATTATGAAAGCATTATACTCAAAGCATCGACTATTATATAAATGATAATCAAGGGAGCACTTCATGAGTTTAGTGGTACCTGCTGACAATAAAGATGTCGCACTTCACGACACCGATCGCGTTGAACGAATTTTGGTCGTAGATGATGACGTCCGTCTTCGTACTTTATTACAACGTTTTTTAGAAGATAAAGGCTTTGTCGTGAAAACTGCTCACGATGCCACTCAAATGGATCGTCTGTTACAACGTGAGTTGTTTTCGTTGATTGTGCTCGATTTCATGCTGCCTGTAGAAGATGGCTTAAGCATCTGCCGTCGTTTACGCCAGTCCAACATTGATACACCAATCATTATGCTGACTGCACGTGGTAGTGATTCTGACCGTATCTCTGGTCTAGATGCAGGTGCAGATGACTATTTACCAAAGCCATTTAACCCAAATGAATTGCTTGCACGTATCCGCGCTATTTTACGTCGCCAAGTGCGTGAAGTGCCTGGTGCGCCAAGCCAGCATATGGAAGTGGTGAGTTTTGGCCCTTGGTCGCTCGACTTGTCGACTCGCACCTTGACCCGTGAAGGTCAAGTGGTCACCTTAACCACAGGCGAGTTTGCTGTCCTTAAAGCACTGGTACAGCATCCGCGTGAACCGTTGACCCGTGACAAACTCATGAACCTTGCTCGTGGTCGTGAATGGGGTGCAATGGAACGTTCAATTGATGTACAGGTTTCCCGCTTGCGCCGTTTGATTGAAGATAATCCGGCACGTGCCCGTTATATTCAAACCGTTTGGGGCGTCGGTTATGTCTTTGTTCCAGATGGTGCTGAATAATTAGGGCGGTCTTACGTGACAGCTGAACCAAATAACCCGAAGAATAATATTGTTCTCGATTCTTCGGGTTACTATGCAAAACCACGAAGCCAATTTGAACGCTTTTTAGACAAATTAAAACCGCGTTCAGCCGCACTGCGCACCACAGTTCTTGTGACTTTTGTGGTGTGTTTTAGCTTGTTTATGTCGTTATGGTTCATTTGGCGCACCTTATACTTGCCTGAACTCCAACAACACGCAGGTTATCTGGCAATTGAATCGGAAATTATCCATAATCCCAATTTTAAAATTATAAATAACGGCAAAGAAATCTCTGTCGATACGTGGCTCAATCAACGTTTAGGTGTTGAGTTCATGACTGATGATAGCAAGCGCCCAGCGATTGTCGATAAACCGATCGCTGACTTTTTTACCGACAGCATTAAACAAAGTCTGGCAAGTGCGATTAATGCAGATCCCGAAGACGTTACTGTCTTTTTTAAATTCAAACCCACACCAAGTATTTGGGTACAAACCCCAAGCATGCATGGTGGATGGATTCGTGAACCTTTAAAAAATTACGCGAACTATAGTTTAGAGCTGATTTTAGCGTGGTTTCTTGGTGTACCCATTTTATCTGCCATTATTATTTTAACTCTGGTACGTCAGCTCAACCGCCCACTGAAACGTCTGCAAAATGCAGCCAACAGTTATAGTAAAACAGGTAAAGCCCCATTTTTAGCCACCAATCACGGCCCTTTAGAGATTCGGGAAGTTAACCAAGCGTTTAATCATATGATCTACACGCTTGAGCAAATCGAGAAAGACCGTCAGATTATGCTAGCAGGCATTTCGCATGACTTACGCACTCCCCTGACCCGTATTCGTCTGACTGCCGAAATGCTCCCTGATGAATTTTTGCGTGATGGATTGATTTATGACGTTGAAGATATGGATGCGATTCTAAATCAGTTCATTTCCTATATGCGAGATGGGTCAGATGAAGAACTTTCTGATACCGATATCAACACCTTGCTACAAGAGTTAGTCGTACAGTTTAAACCTCTGGATATTCGCTTTACACCAGAACCACTGCCCATCATTCTGGCGCGAAGCTTATCACTCAAACGTCTGATCGGGAATTTAATCAATAACTCCAAACGCTATGGTGCAGAACCGATTGAGCTTTCAGCCAGTGTTGATGCCGACAAAATCAAGATTTGCGTAGCAGATCATGGTGAAGGTATTCCCGCCGATCAGATCGAGGAATTGATGCAACCTTTTGTACGGGGTGATAGTGCCCGTACCATTCAGGGTAGCGGTCTAGGTCTGGCAATTGTGAAACGCATTGTTGATATTCATCAGGGTGAACTGATTTTGCGGAATCGTGTTGAAGGTGGGTTTGAAGCGATTATTTTGTTGCCTATTGCTAAAGCTGAAAAATTATAAAAGATCAACCCCTCTTTTGAACATCTGGGAAAAAGCATTGCAAACCCGAAATAAAATGATCATTTATTCATCATATTTTATTTAGACAAAGGTTTGATTTATTTTTAATAAAACAACTAATTTCAATGACTTAAAATTCATTTATTTACTTGATATTCATATTTATTTTAAAAATTAGACCTTAGCCTAACAAGCATGAAAATTACCTGACCAGAGGGTAGAATCCCCTCTGCATAACTTAAAAATCCATTTTTTTTGAGAGTAGAACATGTCATTAGATCGTATTCGCTTAGCTTCATTACATGACAAAGTCATTTCAGCCGAGCAAGCAGCAGAACTAATTCAGGATGGTATGACAGTAGGGATGAGCGGTTTTACTCGTGCTGGTGAAGCTAAAGCAGTACCTTTGGCTTTAGTGAAGCGCGCAAAAACAAATCCATTAAAAATTAGCCTGGTAACTGGGGCAAGTTTAGGAAACGACCTAGACA
Source organism: Acinetobacter sp. ANC 4636 (assembly GCF_054454555.1). NCBI lineage: Bacteria > Pseudomonadati > Pseudomonadota > Gammaproteobacteria > Moraxellales > Moraxellaceae > Acinetobacter > Acinetobacter sp. ANC 4636. The sequence continues at coordinate 240,447 of NZ_JBTKVD010000002.1, forward strand.
AACAGTTGACTGAAGCGGGTGTTCTAGCTCGTCGTATGCCATTCCAAGTAGACAATACACTACGTAAAGCCATTAACAATGGTCAAGTCATGTTTATTGATCAGCATTTGTCTGAAACTGTTGAACAAATGCGCGGCAACCAAATTAAACGCCCTGAAATCGCAATCATTGAAGCTGTTGCCATTACTGAAACAGGCAGCATCATTCCAACAACTTCTGTCGGTAACTCTGCAAGCTTTGTAGAATATGCTGATAAGGTAATTGTTGAAATCAATACTTCTGTAAGTACTGATTTTGAAGGCGTACATGATATTTACATTCCAACACCACGCCCAAACCGCGAACCAATTCCTTTAACTTATTCTGAACAACGTATTGGTACGACTGGTATTGACGTTGACCCTGCAAAAATTGCAGCTATTGTCTTCAATGACACACCAGACTCTCCATCTAACGTAACCGACCCAGATGAAGAAACTCAGGCGATTGCCAATCACCTGATCGATTTCTTCGAAAAAGAAGTTGCTGAAGGTCGCTTGCCACATAATCTAGCACCATTACAAGCAGGGATTGGTTCAATTGCCAACGCAGTATTAACCGGTTTTAAACACTCAAGCTTTGAAAACTTGGTGATGTATTCTGAAGTATTACAAGACTGTACTTTTGAATTGATCGATGCAGGCAAAATGACCTTTGCTTCAGGCTGTTCAATGACTTTGTCTGAAAAATGCGGTAACCGCGTATTTGGCAACTTGGCGCATTACAAAGACAAATTCGTACTTCGTCCACAAGAAATTTCAAACATTCCTGAAATCGTGCGTCGTTTAGGCATCATCGGTATCAACACTGCCCTTGAATTCGATATTTACGGTAACGTAAACTCAACTCATGTTTGCGGTACTCACATGATGAACGGTATTGGTGGTTCAGGGGACTTCGCTCGTAATGCCAACATTGCGATCTTCGTGACCAAATCAATTGCAAAAGGCGGTGCGATCTCTTCTGTAGTACCAATGGCATCTCACGTTGACCATGCTAACCATGACGTTGATATTCTAGTGACTGAACAAGGTCTTGCCGATCTTCGCGGCTTGGCACCACGTGAACGCGCACGTGCCATTATCGACAACTGTGCACACCCAGCCTACAAAGATGCTTTAAATGACTACTTCAACCGTGCATGTGAACAAGGTGGTCAAACACCACATGTTCTAGAAGAAGCATTATCTTGGCATGTAAACTTCAAAAAAACTGGCCAGATGCTGATTCAAGAAGAAGCAAACGCTTAATCTTGTCTTGCAAAAAAACGCCCGGTTGGGCGTTTTTTTATGGCTGAATACAAGCCCCTAAATCGCACAGCTTGGCTGGGGGATATCATGAACAGAATCCCGCGCATTTCACTCAAGACTCAAAACTTGGACAAGATTTACACTCTGCTTGCAGATTCTTTTACCGATCTTCAACTAGGTTCAGCTTGACCCGATTGTGATGTAAAAAACCCAGCACATGCCGGGTTGAATTTAAAGTCAAGATCTGGACAGTTAGAATTTCAAACCGTATGAAACACCCAGAATGTCCTGATCCATGCTCAAATTCGCTTGTCCACCACCAAATGCTGGCGAAATTGAACCATGCACTGTTTTCTCCAGTGCGCGAGTATAAGCAAGGCTGACTTCCTGCTTAGGATCAATATTCCATGTTGCCCCCACACTCACATGTTGTTGAACTACGCCTGGCGCCAAAATATTCAGAAAAGCCTGATTTGCCTGCACTGGCTGATCGTTATAGCTATATCCAGCGCGTAAAGTCAGTTTTGGCAATGCCTGATAAGTTGCAGAAATCTTATAGACATTAATATCTTTCCAGCCAAAACCTGGTCCGTTGGCTGTTCCAAAAGCATTCCCCGCCATCACCTGTGCCACATCGAGTTGATTACCCACCGATTTAACATCAGAATAATTAATACGCTGATAATCGGCAGCAACCGATAGTGTTGGCGTCAACTGATAGTTCAGCCCCACACCATAATTTTCTGGCACATCAAAACTGCCATTTTCAGCAAATAAACCTTCGTACTTTTTAAAACGACTGGCATTAATTTTTGAAGCATAGGTTGCACCTACAGTCAGTCGATCATTAACTTTGGCTGACCAGCCAATACGTGCCCCAACACCTGTTGAATCATCATTACCACGGTCACTCATGGCATTTTTATCTTGGGAAAAACCACCGAAGACGTCTCCACCAATCCCTTTCGCCTGAAAACGTTGATACAAAATATTGGCTGCCAGTGCAATCGACTGATTATCGGCATATTTCCAAGAAATCGCTGGAGAAATAAATACCTGACTTAAACTCACCCCTGCACTACCCGTATTATTAAAAGAAGCATATGGGTTCTTTTTATAATTGGTGTCCATACCCCCATTACCATAGACAGCGATACCCGCGGTCAACTGATCATTCAAGGGCTGACTGTAACCAAAACTCGGAATGATAAAATACTTGCGACTGTTCCCATCATAATGACCATCTGCACCTGCACCATTCCCCACAATATCTGCCTCACGGTCTGGCATAAACAAGGTCGCACTGGCATCGAAACGTTGTCCTATCCAGCTAAGACCTGAGGGGTTGCTGGCAATGGTCAAACTGTCCTGAAAGTTAGCAATCGATGTACCAGAATTACCTTGTGATGTCACACTATAAGCATTCATGAAATAACCATTGGTTGCGAATGCATTGGTTGCAAAGAAGGGAAGCGCTGCTACAAGCACAAGGAGTTGAGGCTTCAATTTCATGATGGGAGCATATAGAGTAGTTAAGACCAGCATATTGTATGCATTTTAAATATCTGTTTTTATAATAAAAACTAAAATACTTTCCATTATTTTTCATATAGAAAGTCGCACTTCCCTAGCTACAACCCACACTTCACACTTGATTAAATTCAAACTAAAACATTAAAAATCAATATATTAAAAAAATTAACAATACAAAAAAAGCAAAAGCCCCAATCCTGATTGAGGCTTTGATTTTCCAGCAAGGATACGAGGTTAAATTTTCAACAGTATTTTAGAATTCGTATTCCATTTGCAAACGCAAGGTCGTGTTTGGTGTCGCATTGTTTGTTCCAGCCAGCAATGCAGTATTCCAGTTGATCGCTTGCTTAGTTCCAGTTTTAATTTTGCCAAACAATGCAGGACCAATCTTAAATTCTTGTTTCGAAGAAGAGCGCCAGTTATCCCATTGACCCACGTTACCAAAAGCCTGCACACCCCAGTCCAGTTTTTCAGTATTGCCTAAACGCTTTACCTGCATCTGATAATGTAATTCAGTGTCAAAAACTTCACTGGCATGTACATGTCTCTGGAACAATACATTGAAATTGAACTGATATTGGTTCCATAATGTCTGAAACATTGGACCATAAGTCAGTTCATAACCTTCTGCGCGATCTTGTGGACGCTCTACCTCAAGTAAAAAGCCAACATCGACTGGATACTTGCCCGTCTCAGTCAACTGAAAGCGGTTTTCCCACTCCCAAGCATCAAAATTGGTCGACTCACCGGCTGGTTTGGCATACTTGGCATACATTTCAGTAAACCACCATGGCGTTGGCGTAAAACCATAACCGATAGAATAAGCAGATTCGGAACTACCATCACGATTACGCTGTACACCTGCTTTAAAATCAATTTCGTGTTCGCCGTACTCAACCGTCGGAGTTCGCACATAGTCACTGGGGTCCGCATAAGCTGCTGTTGTTAAAAACAGGCTCAATAGTGCTCCTGCCTGAAAGACACCCTTGTTCAATAACATCTTTATTTCCTTTTCCCTTGAGATGACTACAACCAGCTGTTTACGCTGCAGCAACAAATGCCTTCATTTTTTAGTAAAAAACTAAATTATGGCGATTGAACTTAAATAAAATACGACCTGCATCTGGGTTGGTGTTGCCTGATAGCCCACTACACCATGTAGCAGCATGCCTAGCACAGAATGAGCACATTGGTTAGGTAAACAGGCAGTGCGGTTTGTTTTGCCCAGACCAGCATAAACCAGCCAGCTAGCGTGAGCGGTTTTCCAGACCACGTATAGATGCAGCAGTAATCCCGATAAACAAGGTCACTTCTAGCGTCGCCCTGAAAATGATTAATTCTGTTGCAAATATGGCCAAACCTTTAATTAGTTGGCAACAACCGCACCAGTAGCCGTTTCAGGGTTAAATTCACCAAAAAAATCATAGCGACCTGGTTTTAACGGGCCAATGTAAATGACCGCATTGGTTCCAGCTGGAATGCGTTTTTCACGGCTCAAGGAATGGCTTTCAAACTCTTCAGGCGTGGCATCCTGATTACTTACATTCAATTTAATCCGCTGATTCGCTGCAACTTTAATTTCTGCAGGTTCAAAACGGTGATTTTTAATCACCAAAGACTGCTCTGCATCAGCGGCATGCACTTGCACCATACTTGCTGCAGAAACGAGGACACCCAGAATCATTTGTTTTACAGAAAATTTCGTACGCATTGGCGATACCTTGAACAATTGGATATGAAACATACCAGGATGGTCGCAATAATAAATGATAATTAATACTAATCGCAAGTGAGAATTCTTCACCATTTGCAATATGGGCTAGCGAGTCTGAAATAAAGGAGGTGCCAAGCAGTATTGCTGAGTTATTGAATAAAATTTATCTTTGCGATTTAAATAATTAATTTTTAAAAAATTAAGCAGCAAAAATATAAGATGCACAGATTTTATTGTTATGTATCCAGTGCCATAAGATAAATATCTTATGGCTTTTAAATCATTCCCAAATAAAAAAACCCCAAACTTTAAGTTTGGGGTTTTTCGAATATGGTGGCGGGACCCAGGATCGAACTGGGGACACACGGATTTTCAATCCGTTGCTCTACCGACTGAGCTATCGCGCCGATTGGTGTGTATTAAGCCTGAACTTCATAAAAGTGTCAACGTAATATTTTGTTTTTAAACCTGTTTGACTAAGCTTTAAGCAAAAAAAATCCCTGATTAGGATCAGGGATTGAAAACACAAATTCATGGTGGCGGGACCCAGGATCGAACTGGGGACACACGGATTTTCAATCCGTTGCTCTACCGACTGAGCTATCGCGCCAATGTGGGCGTATTAAACACTTTAATGCATCAAGCGTCAAGCGTTTAATTTAAAAAAATGATATTTGCATATTTTTCCAGCACTATTTAAATGTGCTTGGAATCAGAGGTAGTTTACCCAAATGCATCAGACAACGATGAATGGCTCCGCAACCTGGAATAAAATGCTCTACCTGCTTGTCCTGTTCCATCCGGCAAACTTCAGCAACCAGTCGCTCGGCAACCCCGCGTCCACGGTTGGCAGGATGTACCACGATATACTGCAAGGTACGTTCATCCCCACTCCCCGTACACCAAATTGCACCAATAATACGGCTATTAAATTCTGCAGTATAAAGTAAGGTATACTGAGCAAGATTGTGTTCAAGTTGATCAATTGCATCTTGCCCGTCGCTAAATTCAGGGCTGGTATCGTATAAACGCTCAAGTTGATTGCGTATATCTTCATCGGCAATCGAAGTATAGGCATGTACGGTAATAGGCATTGATTAACCCTCCTGAGCAAATTAATATGCTGTGTTCAGTATCACAGCTATTTTTATCGCAAAATTTGACGTTTTTGAGGAATGTGTCTATGACGCAACGTATCAGTGAAGTGGTCAGAAATACCAACGAAACCAAAATTCGAGTTCGGGTTAACCTCGATGGTACGGGTCAGGGCACATTAAATACTGGAGTTCCCTTTTTAGACCATATGATTGATCAAATCAAGCGGCATGGTCTATTTGACATCGACATCCACTGTGATGGCGATCTGGAAATTGATGATCACCATACGGTTGAAGATTGTGGCATTACGCTCGGTCAGGCATTTGCTCAAGCACTTGGTAGCAAAAAAGGCATTCGCCGTTATGGGCATTTCTATGCGCCGCTAGATGAATCCTTGTCACGGGTTGTAGTCGATATTTCAGGTCGTCCAGGATTGTTTATGGACATTCCATTTACCCGTGCGCGTATTGGCAGCTTCGATGTTGATTTATTCTCGGAGTTTTTCCAAGGTTTTGTCAATCATGCATTGATGACCCTGCACATTGACAATCTGAAAGGCAAAAACAGCCACCACCAGATTGAGAGCGTATTTAAAGCCTTTGCACGCGCGTTACGTATGGCATGTGAAGTTGATCCGCGCGCTGCTGACAGCATTGCCTCAACCAAAGGGAGCCTGTAATGACCCGTATTGCTTTACTTGATTATGGCATGGGCAACCTGCACTCGGCGGCAAAAGCACTCGAGCATGTCGGGGCAACAGTTGATGTCACCAACGATCCAAAGCTGATTGCAAAAGCCGATAAAATCGTGTTTCCAGGTGTCGGGGCAATGCGTGATTGTATTCAGGGTATGCGCGAAGCAGGCATTGATGAAGTGATTCGCAACGCCGCATTTAACAAACCTGTCTTGGCAATTTGTGTCGGCATGCAGGCTTTGCTGGAAAGTTCTGAAGAAAATGGTGGCAGTGAAGCACTCGGTATTTTTGAAGGTGTAGTCAAACACTTTCCACATTTTGAAGGCTTAAAAGTGCCCCACATGGGCTGGAATCAGGTCCATCAGCGTGACCCAAGCCACCCAATGTGGAATAACATCGAACAAGATGCACGCTTCTACTTTGTACATAGTTACTATGTTGAACCCAAAGATCAAGCCGTGGTTGCTGCAACTTGTGATTATGGTCTTGAGTTCTGTACCGCGATTTTAAAAGAAAACCTGTTTGCTACACAGTTCCACCCTGAAAAGAGCCATACAGCAGGTCTGCAATTACTGAAAAACTTTGTGGAATGGGATATTTAACCCTTTCATCAAGCAGATCAATCGACCTATAGTGTATAGGTCGATTTTTTTTGCCATCCTACATGTCTATAGACAAAACTACACTGATCCAACTTCCTGCTTTTCAGGGTTTAGATGCCCAGCAGATTATTGATGTTCATCAACCCGAACATTTTGAGCTGTTTGAGCAACAGACCCAGCATGTTCAAGCTGTTGGTTTTGATACAGAAAGCAAACCAACTTTTCAAAAAGGTGAAACTCAAACTGGGCCACATCTGATCCAGATCGCCACTGAACATTTCGCATTTTTGTTTTCATACTATCAGTTCCAGCACCCTGCTCTGCGACAGCTTCTTGCCAACCCTGATATTTTAAAAGTAGGTTTCGGCCTGAAAAATGATCGTAAACTGCTGCACAAACATCAGTTACAGCTTGAGGGAATGTTTGATCTGTCACACCAGTTCAAATCCTTTGGGTATCGCAATCAGGTCGGGATTCAAACTGCGGTTGCACTGTTATTGCAGCAATACCTTCCAAAGTCGAAGCGCGTTAGATTATCCAACTGGAGCCAGCAGCCACTTTCGGCCATGCAACGTGCTTATGCCGCCAATGATGCCTATGCCAGCCTGAAAATCTATCTGGCGTTACAGCAGAAAAGCTCAAATCCAAGTGATTAAAGATTAATGATTTAAAAATAGTTTGCTAAGATAAATCCCATTATTCTCTGATTGTAATTTTAATAAGGTGCATAGCATGCTCATCATCCCAGCAATTGACCTTAAAGATGGTAAATGTGTCCGCTTGAAACAAGGACGCATGGAAGACGATACCGTTTTCTCTGACGATCCAGTAGCAACCGCAACGCATTGGGTCAATGAAGGTGCACGTCGTTTACACTTAGTCGACTTAAATGGTGCTTTTGCAGGTACACCGATTCATAAAGGCGTAGTTGAAGCGATTGCCAAAACACATCCAGATTTACCAATCCAGATCGGTGGCGGGATTCGTTCTTTTGAAACCATCGAACACTATTTGGAAGCTGGGGTTTCTTTTGTGATTATTGGCACAAAAGCAGCCAAAGAACCTGAATTTGTTGAAGAAGCCTGCAAGAAATTTGCTGGACATATCATTGTCGGTATCGATGCCAAAGAAGGCTATGTGGCAACCGATGGCTGGGCCAATGTGCTTGACCTTAAAGCAACTGATTTGGCAAAACGCTTTGCCGATGCAGGTGTATCTAGCATTGTTTATACTGACATCGCACGTGACGGCATGATGCAAGGTGTCAATGTTGAACAAACCGTGGCTTTGGCAGACTACTGTGGTTTACCGATTATCGCCTCTGGTGGTGTAACTGACCTTGAAGATGTGCGTGCATTGAAAGGCAAAACAGGGATTTTAGGTGCAATTACAGGTCGTGCGATTTATGAAGGCACACTGAACCTGCGCGATGCCCAAATCCTGCTCGATGAAGATAAAATCTAATTCTTCACAAACCCATAAAAAAGAGCTCATCAGAGCTCTTTTTTAGTCTGCATACATGGGTTGCTCATCATTGAGTGCAATCACGCCACGTATCACCCGATAGACAATCCAGATCCACGAAACGGTTGCGACCAGCCCCCAAAAGATAAACGCAGTCAGTAATGTGCCAATAAAAACATTGGGTTGATCAAAGCTAAAGAACAAATAGCCAAATGGCAGCACACCGACGACATTCCAAAACAGATACCACCAGACTGTGCGGATTTGCCAGGTAAAATGACTGGCATAAATCGTCCCCTGCATTGCATCACGCTTCACATAATTGACAATCAGCGCCACAACTGCCAAAACTCCAGCAGAGAAAATCGCAAAGCCATATAACACATACAACAGCAAAGTCAGATTTCTTTTTGGCTGCAACTCCGCTTCAACGTACATTCCTCTCTCCCCGACCTAGTGCATGAACTTTGGCAACAGTGCAATCAATGCACATAACAGCATGATATTTAGCACAATCGTAGCAAAATAAATTTGACGGAAAGGTTGCTTTTGGGTTTTATGACGTAACTTTTGTTGTGCAAACCACGCCGCGGGCCATCCTCCGAGCAATGAAAGTAAGTGTAAGGTTTGCTCGGGCACACGACGTTGGTTTTGCTGTGCGGCGGTTTTATCTTGAGTATATTGCCAGTAGCACAAGGCATTGATCAGCAAGCTATACAACAGCAACCAGCTTGGCAAAGCCCTAAGTCCAATCGCCACCAGCAAAAACAGCGCATACACTCCGATAACTATCGTAATCGGGTGAAATGATGCATGTGGTTTAGAAGTCAACTCACTGGTTTGACGGGTATTTTTTGTCTGACTCGCCTTGAGATAAACCACCTGCTTGGCACGAAAACGCCCACGCTCATCCACAATGACCACGTAATCAAGAGCGCAGCCAACGATCGGTCGAGGGCCACGCTGGGCAAAATCTTTAATATGCAAAAAGACCCGTGCTTTGCTTAAATCATCAGGTTGAATAAATCCGTAACCCTGATCATCAAACCATTCCACTAAGCGCCCTTGATCACGCATTTTTTATTTTTCTCCAGACACGAGACTTAAGCGCTGCTGTAGCATGGCACGCATTTCATTCGGGTTCTTGCAATGCACATCATCACCGCCACGCCCCTGCTCGGCATTGAGACGTGCCACATTTAAACGTAAGAACCAGAAACGGCAGGCTGCCATGGCCAAATACACATTTAAACAGGCTTGTTCATCCGCAGTCAGTGCGCGAATCTGCTGATACGCATCTAAATAGGCTTGCAATTTATCTGCATCCAACTCCACATTCGGGAACTGGCTACAAAAATCATTAATCGTAATCGCAACATCAAACAGCAATTCATCAAAATTCAGTTCAAAGAAATCCAAGATTCCTTTTAATTCATCGCCTTCAAACAAAGTGTTGTCACGGAACAAATCCGAATGTACCCAGCCTTTTGGACGTTGCGGATACTGTGCCTGATACTCGGCAAATACCGCATAAACCCGTTCCATCAGTGCAGCATCTTCTGCGGACATGTTGGTTTTTAGACTTTGCCCAATCGCTGTCCAGTAGACATGGTCACGGCTATGACTGCGCGTCAGTGGAAAATCTTGTAGTGCAACATGCAGCTTCGCCTGTGCTGTAGCAATTTCAGCGACTTGTGTCGTGGTTGTCGTTTCAGGATGCTCACCCCAAACCCGTGGTGCAACTTGTGCAGGTTTACCCACAATATAATGAATAGCACGATCATGATGAATCAGCGGTGCAGCGACAGGAACACCGTGGGCAGCCAACTGTTGCAGGACAGGAACCAGTTCCCCTGCACTTTGTTCTGTTTCATTTTCAAAGACGGTCAAAACAAACTGTTTCTGATCTTGGGTGACAATAAAATAGTTGGTGTTTTGAATACCCCCTTGAATCGGAATGAGCTCAACCACCTCCAATCCATAGGCCTCAGAAAACTGCTGAACTTCATCTAAACTCAAAGGAGTGTAAACCGACATAGAAAACCTGCGTGAAACAAAATAAGTTTGGTAGAATGTGCGCATAGTTTACCAAGATGTCACCCATTCTCGGGAACTTTCTTTCCATAGACCGATACATTTGGATGTCACAATGCTTGCAAAACGTATTATTCCGTGCCTTGACGTTGATAATGGCCGCGTAGTGAAAGGCGTACAATTTTTAGATATTCGTGATGCAGGTGATCCTGTTGAAGTTGCACGCCGTTATAACGAACAAGGTGCAGATGAAATCACCTTTCTCGACATTACCGCAACCCATCATGGACGTGACACCACGTATCGTACTGTAGAACGTATGGCAGAAAGCGTTTTTGTTCCTCTCACTGTCGGTGGTGGCGTACGTAAAGTTGAAGATATCCGCTTACTTTTGAATGCAGGTGCAGATAAAGTCAGCATTAACTCTGCTGCGGTATTTAGCCCTGAATTTGTTCAGGAAGCTTCTCAGCGTTTTGGCGCACAATGTATTGTGGTTGCGATTGATGCCAAAAAAACGGGCGAGAATAAATGGGAAATTTTCACCCATGGTGGCCGTAAACCAACAGGGATTGATGCCATTGAATGGGCGGTTAAAATGGCAGACTATGGTGCAGGTGAATTACTGATTACCAGTATGGATGCCGATGGAACTAAGGCAGGTTATGACCTTGCTTTAATGCGTGCGATTAATGACCGTGTGACGATTCCAACCATTGCTTCTGGTGGTGTCGGCACCTTACAGCATTTGGCCGACGGAATTCTAAAAGGTGGCGCAGATGCTGTTTTGGCTGCCAGCATTTTCCACTTTGGCCAGCACACAATTCCAGAAGCCAAACAATTCTTGGCAGCACAAGGCATTGAAATGCGTTTGTAAGCCAATTATTTTTAATAAAAATTTTAAAAAGATGACGCTATGTCATCTTTTTATTTGACCAAAAAATAAAAAATGAATTTTTCATTGATAAAATGTATATTTTTTGTAAAATACAGATTCAAAATTAATAACAACTGAAACTAACTAAAGGTTAACAATGAAAAAACTTACATTATCAGTCATCGCACTCTCTTGTTTTGCTGCTAACGTTTCTAGCCATGCCGTGACGCTTGCTGAATCTGCTTATGTTTCAGCTAAATTTGGCGTAAGTTCAGTTTCTAACTACGATAATAAATCTTCTTTTACTTATAAGACCCTTGCAACCTCTAAAAGTGAAACCAGCTCTGTCAAATTAAGTGATGATAGCAAAACAGTTTTCACTGGTAACATTGCTTACGGTGTTAATTTTGCTCCCGCATATAACGTACCAGTACGTTTAGAAGTAGAATATGCCTATCATGATAAAGCTGCACTTCACTCGTCTGCGTCTGGTTCACCTGTTCTATCTCTAGGCAGCTTGAATATTGATAACATTAACTATAAGCATGACCTGACCTTACAAAGCTATATGCTCAACGGTTATTATGACTTTACAAACCATTCGCGTTTTACACCATACCTTTCAGCAGGTGTTGGTTTAGCACATACTAAATTAAAGACAGGTGCTGTGCTTACTAGTAGCACAGCAATTATTGAAGATGGTATCGGTTCAAACACAAAATCACATATCGCATTGGGCGTTGGGGCTGGGTTTGCGTATGAAATCTGCCCTAAACTTCATTTAGATCTAGGTTACCGCTATCTCAATGGTGGTAATGTTACCAACAGACTTCACTATATTAACAAAAGCACTTCTGACACTGTCGAAGTAGAAAATAAAGTAAAAGTTGATGCTCATGATGTGACTCTAGGTCTGCGTTACGCATTCTAAGATTTTAAAATCCAATAAAGAGGGCTTATGCCCTCTTTATTTTTTTCATATCAATCAATTGTTCATTTTTTGGCTTGACCTTTTACCCAAATCCAGTAAAATTCTCGCCACGTTGCCGACATAGCTCAGTTGGTAGAGCAACTGACTTGTAATCAGTAGGTCCACAGTTCGAATCCGTGTGTCGGCACCATCAAATTCAAAAAGCCTCAAGTTTTTACTTGGGGCTTTTTTATGCAATTAAAATCAGTTATTAAGTTGTGATTCGGCTGGAAGCATTTAACATTCCACCCAATGGATCAAATCCAATCACGGCGATACTGCCTCAAAGATTTGTGTTGGCACTTTGCATTATTGTTGCTTGAGAGCTAAAGTTTACTGTGATTCAACTGAGAGTTATAGAAGCTTTCCTTTTGCTCTTGGCTAGATCACCTTTCATTGCCATGGCATTTTCTGCACTATTTTTTTAATCGCTCACACGTATCCCGTAAAATGATGACTAAATAGCGTCATCATCATCCAGAATTAAGCTAGGGTTGCGGTAACCTGTACATAATCAATACGTTGTTCTTGAAATAATTGCTGGCACAATTTGGCTGTCATTTGAATTTTTAAAGCATTCAGATCATGCTGAAAACCATGTAACTGAAGTTCCTGTTGCACGTACTGAGCAAAACCACCCAATACAGGTTCAGACAAAATCTGTATTTGAATGTGCTCAAAGCCATGCTGTGTTAACACTTGTTCAAGTTCCGTTTGGTACATTAGATGTTGGAGTTGCACATCGGCAAGTTTTAGCAGGTACTGATCACGCTGTTTACTCAGAAAACTGGCTTTTGACCAGTTGTCATTGAATAACAAATAATGAAAACCAATTCGCCCTTTGAATTGTAAAAGTGCTGGAATCTGCGCAATGAATTTTTTTAAATCATAATGATACAGCGCATCTAGGCAAACTATTGCATCAAATTTCTGCTCAAAACATTCAGCATTTAAACTCATAAAAGAGCGCTGATGCACGGCATGCACACAGGCCAAAGCTTGTTGCTGAATTTTTTCAATACAGGCGGTTTGTATTTCCACCGCTTCAATATGCTGCACAGCATAATGCTGCGCCCAGTATTGCAAGCTTGCACCATGCCCACAACCTAAATCGAGCAGATGATCTTGTGCTGTGAGTTGAATGCTCTGTGCAAGATGCTCGGCAAGCTGTTCACATGCCTGCACATAAGTTTGGGCTTGTGCAGACCACAAGCCCAGATTACTCCACGCCAGTGTGGCAGAGTCCCCCAACATTTGCGTATTAATCGCATATTTATGCTGGGGAAGTTTCTGGCGTAGACGTTGCAGAAATTGCAAATTAGTAACCCAATTCTGGGGCAACTTCTGGTTTTGGTTTTAATCCTACAAATGGAATTGGCGCACCCAGATTCTTGGCAATCTGCATCGCAGAAGTTACTGCCGATTCTAGAATTGGTAAACCATCACATGACCATGAACCACAGAAGTAGACTTTACGATCTGACGCTTTTTGGCGGCGCTGTAATTCCTGACTAAGCTCTACAGTTTGAGAATTTACCACTGCGCGAGTAAGTTTCACTGTAGAAATGACTTTTTTCGGGTCAATCGGTGTCACAGGACGCCATGTCTGGAACACAGGGTTTTTACCCACCAAAGTCGGTTCAATCGCGTTCATCCAAACCGTAAATTGCTGACGGGTAAAATGTCGATCCATCATGTAGCTGAGTACTGCCCAGTCTTTACGACGTGGTGGCATCACAGTTGCATCGGTATGAATCACTAAATCGCCTTCTTCAAAACGGAACTGTTTTAAAAGCTGTAAATCTTCAGCAAACTGTTCTGGATTGAGGAAATCTTCAATTTTATTGGTTGGGGTTGCTACAATCACGCGGTCAAATAATTGCTGTGTACCTGCCTGATTTTCAACAAAGACTTTATCGTCTTTGAGCTCAACTTTAGTCACCGCAGCACCGCTATGAATGGTAATGCCTTCAATCAGCTTACCCACAAAAGCAGGTGTACCACCTTGCAAACGCAACAATTCAACACCACTGGTCAACTGACTTAAAAATACCAGTAATGGTTTTGCTGGCCATTCGCCAATGGTTTTCGGGTTACAGGTACAAATGGTATATAGCACTGGCATCACTGCGCCATGCCAGAACACTTCTTCGATATCGTTTTTATTAATAAATTCAGTCAGGGTAATATTCTGATTTTTCGATTTAAAGAAACGGTGAATTGCAGTTTTCAGCTGGAGCATGCCTTTAACCAAACGCACACCGTATTGTTGTAAGCCTTTACGGTTATTGATGATCGGGAAATTCCCAATCGGTGCACGCGAAGTTGTCAGCCACGTTTCGGTTTTGTCTTCAAACAACCAGCTACATGCCATATAGGTACGCACTGGAAAGGTTTTAATACCTAAGTAAGTTGCAAGACTTAAGGTATTTTTCCATAAATATGGATTCATGACACGCAGTGGCGCATCAATAATCCCACCATCAAACTCGACCGTATGACTGTCCATGCCTCGTCCGGGCAACGATTCAAATACGGTAATATTATGTCCTGCATCTTTGAGAATTCTTGCAGTAGCAAGCCCAGCCATGCCACTACCAATGACTGCAATATCCAATGTTTTATCCGTTTTTTAGCCCATTTTTTTCATTATGTGCGATGTTGCCAGCAAATACCTTGTTAAAAAATACCATAATTCGTTTTTTTTACATTCGCTTACAGTCATTTTTTACAAACAATCCTGATCTGATTTTTTAAAATAAAAAATTAAAAATCAATGACTTTTCGGGTTAAACCAGTTGACCCATGAACTGGTCTGGCGCAGTTCCACAGGCACGGCAGGAATCAGTTCACGACGTAAAATATCCTGCTGCTTGACCTGTTTTGCCAGACGGTATTTTTGACTATGGATACATTCCCGATCCGCAAATTCACAGCGATCTAGCTTCGTTCCGCCACACGGCCCATTGGCTAAACCTTTCGGGCAGGTTTCAGGGCAAATATACAGGGTTTCAGCCAAACGGCATTGCCCGCAACTTTCACACCCCACGGCAGCATGTTTACTGACATATTCAACAGCCAAAATACTCTTGGCAGCCAATCCCTGCTGCCAAAACCCCAGTTGAAACACAAAACGCCCGATTTTTTGCGCCAGTGCACTGTCAAATAACCAGTCATGGGTAACTTGTAAAACCTGATATTTCAAGACTGAAGGTTGCTGCTGCGGATAGGCAGCCGATAAATCGGGCTGCATTTCATCACCACGCACAATCTTGCACAGATGATTCCACTCCATCAAACATTGCTCCAGTGTCCATGTCTGATACTGAGCTAACGCCTGTTCCAGCAAAGCCTGTTGCTCTGGGTTTTGACAGCCTGATACATGAATGCCTGCCAGCCCCCAGTGTCGGTAAATCCAGATTTGCAGTGCGGCACGTGCATAAACCCGTTGCTCTGCCCATGCAGCATTTTGTTGCTGCTCGGCTTTCAAGTGTTGCAATAAATGCGGGCTAATTTCAATGCCTGCCACCTGTTGCTTGACCATGAATTTGGCACGGCGATAGGTCAATGGCATCACACATGCCAACACAGGGAAAGGCTGGATACTTGCATCCACAAACTGTTTAAATTTCAAAATTTTATTTAGATCATAACCCAACTGGGTAATCACAAAATCTGCGCACGCACGCTGCTTTTTTTCAAATTTGAGATACTGGGCTTGTTCTTCACTTTCAGTATATTTAAATGGATTGAACGCCACACCACAGTACATATCAGGCGCATGGGCTTTGACCCACATTAACGCACTGACTGACTCTAAATAGCGTGTACGTTGCAGAGAGTTTTGCTTGCCAAAATTATGCTGTTTGAGCTTATCGCCTGTGAGTAACAACACATCATGCATATTTTGCTGTTTGGCTTGCTCGATAAACTGCTGTAAATCTTTAACATCACGCGCTTTACCCGAGAAATGCAGCAGCTTGGCTTGATCAGTACTGACACTCTGAGCCAAAGCAATGGGTGATGGGTCATCATCGGCATGCACACGATCCGCAAATGCCATGACACAGGGTAAGCCTGCCAAAGTCGAAATCGGCAGTAATTCTGCACGCTTAGACACGATCTGTTCAAGAACCAGACAAAACTGTTGCTGTTGTAAATAATGCGAAAGTGCCGACATATGCGCAGAGAGAAAAATCTAAAGATCTAGTTTAACAAAGACCTCTATACAAGAAAAATGCCAAACAGGTTATATCGAAACTGACACTGCCAGTTAACGAAAAATCAGTGCGAAATTCGCAGCCTAATCTCTCAGGAATTTAACAAAATTATTCAAAATATCATTAATTTAAAAAATTTTTCTACTTCATACCATGTATTAGATTGTTGCCTTCTTGGATTGAAAACAAAGTACATTGCGAGCTAAACACGAATTGTTCGGATGGTAAAACTGTGGCACTTCACGAATCCGCCCCACAATTGTAGCCTTTTGTAAAAAATCTTATGTTGCTCCTTTCTCTATTTTTGTTAAAGCTTTTGAATTTATAACTATTTCCATCATTTTTAACTATATCTGTTCCCCTATTTGCCCCAATTGACAAGAAAATAATTTGCTGTAATCTAATTAATAGACGACTGGTCTATTTTAAAATAGGTAACCCGATGACACTCAGCAAGAAAGCAGAACAAACTCGACAGCATATTTTAGATACAGGCTTTGAGCTGGTGCTGCACAAAGGCTTTGTCGGTGTCGGTTTGCAGGAAATTTTAAAAACCAGTGGTGTTCCCAAAGGTTCGTTCTATCACTACTTTGCCTCTAAAGAAGTGTTTGGTTGCGAGCTGTTGCAACACTACATCAGCAACTATGGGCAACGCCTCTCTGCTCTATGGAGCGAAACTGAACAGTCTGCACGTGAGCAGTTACTGAGCTATTTTCAGGCGTGGATTCAAGACCCAGAACAACCCGACACAGGTTGGGCGGAAAGCTGCCTGATTGTCAAACTCGCTGCTGAAGTGGCTGATTTATCGGAAGATATGCGTCAAATCATGCATCAAGGTGTGCAAACCCTGTTAGCTCGCCTGAGTGAATTACTACAACGTGGTGTCGATGAAGGTTCGATGCAGTTGTGCAGTAACCCTGCTGCCACCGCACAAGTGCTGTATCAGATGTGGCTCGGTGCTGCCCTGCTCGGCAAACTCAGTCAAAGCAAAGACCCGATGCACGATGCACTGCGGGCAACAGAATTTATGCTCGGTCAAGCGAGCGCTTAAGGCATTTTGGAGAATATGATGAAAATTTTAATGGTACTAACTTCCCATGACCGCTTAGGCAACACAGGTCATAAAACTGGTTTTTGGCTAGAGGAATTTACTGCACCGTATTATGTGTTTAAAGATGCGGGAGTAGAAATCACATTAGCCTCACCTCAAGGTGGACAACCACCACTTGATCCTAAAAGTAACGAACCTGATTTCCAGACGGATTCAACCCGTCGTTTTGAGCAAGATGCTGAAGCTCAAGCGCTATTGGCAAACACCCATGCCCTTGCTGAGGTTGATGTCACTGACTTTGATGCGGTGATGTATCCAGGGGGTCACGGCCCACTTTGGGATCTGACTGAAAATGCCGCTTCAATTGCGCTACTTGAATATTTTGACCGTGCAGGCAAACCGATGGGCTTGGTCTGCCATGCCCCTGCGGTACTGAAACATGTCAAAACTGCAGCAGGTGAATCTTTCGTGGCAGGTAAAAAGGTTACAGGCTTTTCCAACAGTGAAGAAGCTGCGGTTGGGCTGACTGAGGTTGTGCCATTTTTAATTGAAGATGAATTTACAGCACAAGGTGCACATTATCAAAAAGGTGCAGACTGGCAGTCTTTCATTGTTACCGAAGGACATTTGGTGACAGGACAAAACCCTGCCAGCTCGGAAGCCGTCGCAGAACAGCTTCTCGCTTTGCTGAACCCCGCAGCTTAAGCGCTTCAAATGGATATTACAACTTTACAGCAACGCTTGGCAGCCATGCGCCAAGCGCATACTCAAGCTGCACCTGCCAGTCTGGAACTGCGTCATGACCGTTTGGAACGTGCCAAAAAATTACTGATTGAAAATCGTGAAGCACTCATTGCTGCGATTTCGGCAGATTTCGGGCATCGCAGTGCCTACCAAAGTTTGGTGTCAGACATTTTGGCTTCTGTTGCTGCGTTGAGTTATGCCCAAGAACAACTGGCTGTGTGGATGCAGCCTGAAATTGTCGCAGCACCATATGCCGAGATGCGTACCGAAATTCATCAACAACCGCTGGGTGTGGTGGGAATTATTAGCCCATGGAATTTTCCGCTAAATCTTGCCTTTAGCCCACTGGCAGGTGTATTTGCCGCAGGCAACCGCGCCTTAATCAAACCCTCTGAACTGACGCCTAAAACAGCAGAACTGTTGGCAGAACTGGTTCCTCAATATTTCGATGCTTTGGAACTCGGTGTCGTTACAGGAGATGCCGAGATGGGCGCAGCATTTAGTGCCCTGCCTTTTGATCATTTGGTATTTACAGGCAGTACACAGGTCGGGCGGCATGTGATGCGCGCTGCCGCAGAAAATCTTGTACCTGTGACGTTGGAACTTGGCGGCAAGTCACCTGTGGTAATTGCACCTGATGCCAAACTTGAACAGGCTGTGCAACGCATTTTAACGGTGAAAACCTTCAATACTGGGCAAATCTGTATTTCACCTGATTATGTGTTGTTGCCTGAACAGCAACAGCAGGATTTTGTGGCGATTGCACAGCAATTTATGGCAGAAAGCTTTAGCCATTTCCAAGACAATCCTGATTACACCGCGATTATTAACTCGCGGCATTATCAGCGTTTATTGCATGTGTTAGAGGATGCCCAAGCCAAAGGCGCAACCTTAATTCCGCTGACTGCACATACGCAAGAAACAACACACGATGATGTCAGCCGTAAAATTGTGCCTACCTTGGTGTTGAATGTCAGCGATGACATGCTGGTGATGCAGGAAGAAATTTTTGGGCCAATATTACCGATCAAAACCTATCAGCAAGAACAGCAAGCAATTGACTATATCAATGCGCATCCACGCCCGTTGGCGGCTTATTACTTCTCGGAAGATGCCGCAGCACAGCAGTATTTTGCTGAACAAACCACCTCGGGTGCGTTGGTGGTGAATGATGTGATGACCCATGTAGTAATTGAAACCTTGCCGTTTGGCGGTGTCGGGGCATCAGGCATTGGCGCATACCACGGCGTGCATGGTTTCAGACGCTTTAGCCATGCCAAACCGATTGTGGTGCAAAGTCCGAAAGGCGAATCCAATTTACGTTTACGTGCACCTTATGCCGCAGCGTATCAACAATTACAAAATATGCTGAACCCAACTCAGGAGTAATTTCATGCAAAGTTTAATTCATGAGCGCTTTGGCGAACCTGAAGAGGTTTTGCATCTGGCTGAACAACCTGTACCTGAATTACAGGCTGATCAGGTACGCATTCGTACCCTGCTTGCACCGATTCATCATCATGATTTGTGGACGGTACGCGGACGCTATGGTTACAAGCCAAGCTTCCCTGCGATTGGCGGCAGTGAAGCCGTCGGAATTATTGATGCTGTGGGTGCAGAGGTTGAGCATTTGCAGGTGGGTCAACGTGTTGCAGTGGCTTCCGTACATGGTACATGGGCAGAATATTTTATTGCCCCAAGCCGTATGGTGATTCCACTGCCCGATGCAATTCCCGATGAAGTCGCGGCACAGTTGATCGCCATGCCGCTCAGTGCCCTGATGTTGCTGGAATTTTTACAGGTCAATGCGGGAGACTGGATCATTCAAAATACCGCCAATGGTACAGTCGGCAAAACACTCGCGATGCTGGCACAGTCGCGTGGCGTGCATAGCATTAATCTTGTACGTCGTGATGAAGCCGTGGCTGAGTTACAGGCTTTGGGCATTCAGCATGTGGTTTCCACAGCGCAAAGTGGCTGGCAACAGCAAGTCGAGCAGCTTGTGGCGGGTGCGCCGATTCGTGCTGCGGTGGATTCGATTGGTGGACAGGCCAGCGCAGACCTACTCAGTTTGCTTGGGGAAAATGGCACGCTAGTATCTTTTGGTACTCAGCTCGGCGAGCCAATGCAAATTGCTTCGGGTGATCTGATTTTTAAACAAGCCACCGTGAAAGGTTTTTGGGGCAGTAAAGTCAGCCAAAACATGAGCGTGGCAGATAAAAAACGCCTGATTAGCGAACTCATGCAGCGTCTTATCAGCCAAGAACTGAAACTGCCTGTTGAAGCGATTTTTCCTTTTGCCGAAATTGGGCAAGCGGTGAAACGTAGTCTAAGTTCAGGGAAACAAGGGAAAGTCTTGCTGCGTCCTTAATATTCAAAAATTCATTTATCCAAAATTTACTTAGATTAAATTGGATTCATGGAAGTGCCATTCGCAACTGTTCGAGGCAACCATACTTTGAAAAGATCGTGTTTTTGCGATTTATCAATAAAGTGTAGAAATTTGCCGAGTTTTGCGAATGGCAAATGTTTTTGGTTCTTTTGGCAAAACAAAAGAACGGATGAGCTTCAAGCATCTGATTTAAAAAAAATAAGATACCATTTTGAAATATTTAAACTATCAGATTTTTAAAAACTATTTGAATCAATTCGTTAGATTCAAGCAGCAGAAATTCTTGTTCATTTACCCCTTATCCTGAACCAGACTATGCAAATACGCCACTGCCGCAGTACGGTTTTCAACCGCCAGTTTGGCAAAGACATGTTCCAGATGCTTATTCACAGTGCGTGGGCTGAGCGCCAAAATTTCCGCAATATCCTTATTGGTTTTTCCCAAAATCAACCAGTGCATGACTTCGGCTTCACGCTGGGTCAGTTGCGGGCAAAATTTCAGAATATCCGTCACACTTAAATTCGCTGTTGCCAGTTTAATCTGTACCAGATAGTTTTGATTGCTGCGCTCGGCTTGCCACAGCGTCAGCAACAAAAGCTGTAGATTTTGGGTTGGCGCTGCATAAGTACAGCTCATCAAACGCTTCGGGTCTTTGTCCTGCCTCAGTTCGCTAAACCAGTGCTTAAGCCCCTGTGCAAAACCTGCTTGATCAGACAAGCATTCCTGTAAAATCAGCTCGGCTTTTTGGGTTTGCCACAGCATTTGCCCTTCTGCATCCAGTGCCAGAATTGCTGTTTCGGTGGCATCAATCACCTGTTTTTGTTGTTGCAATAACTTGGCATGGGTCAGATGTGTACGGACTCGCGCCAACACTTCTTCGATATTTAACGGCTTGGTGACATAGTCCACGCCCCCGACCTGAAAACCACGCACAATATGCTCGGTTTCCGAAAGCCCCGTCATAAAAATCACGGGAATGAGCTGGGTAATTGGACTGGCTTTGAGTTGCAGACAGCTTTCAAAACCATCCATATGTGGCATGTTGCCATCGAGTAAAATCATGTCGGGCTGACAGCGATGCGCAATTTCAATCGCACTTAAACCATCGGTGGTGACCAACACCCGATAGCCTGCCTGATCAAGACTTTCATGTAAAAGCCCCAAGTTTTCGGGCACATCATCCACAATTAAAATCACCGCATCATGATTATTCATCAATGCTAAAGTCCTGAAGCTGCTGTTTGGCCATTTTCAGGTCAAATTTTTGCACAGATTGTGCCAACTGCAACCATAATTTTTGCTGTTCGGGAAAATCCTGCTGATACTGCTGTAGTGCCTGCTGCACCCCGCGAATATAGCCCTGACTCAGTACCTCCTGTAAATGATCCAAGGCTTGCGGCAAACTCTGTACCGAAGTCGCTGTTTGTATTTCAGCAGCTTTTACCGTGTCTAATGTTGTTGGAGACTGAGTTGATTCTGCCTGATGTTGTAAATTGGGCTGCTGGGCTTGCTGCTCGGCATTTAGCCATGTTAAATCCAGTTTGTCGCCAATTTTGCTGAGCAGTAAATTCAGATCAATCGGTTTAAGTAAAAAATCTTCTGTCAGTACAGCATCTTGCGGATTGACAGCACGCTCATTGGCATCAGCGGAAATAATCACGATCGGCACATTGGTAATGTGGTTTTGGCGCAGCAACCGTGCGGTTTCCCAGCCACCCATCAACGGCATGGTCAAATCCATGAGAATCAGGTCGGGCTGAAACATCGGCACTTGGCGCAGGCAGTCAATCCCCGATTCGGCTTCTTGTAACTCAAAACCCAGCGGACGCAAAAAGTTGGCGACCAGACCACGATCCACCGCTTCATTGTCCACCACCAAAATCCGTTTGCGCTCACCGACATAACCGACGATCTGATTACTATGCAGGTTACGAATCGGATGCACCAAATCTTTGGAGGGTAAATACAGTTTGATATGAAAGCTCGTGCCTCGATTCAACTCACTACTCACCGTGAGTTGTCCACCAAGCAAATCCACCAGTAATTTAACAATCGGTAGCCCTAGCCCTGTCCCTAAAAAACCACCCTGCACTACATTTCGTCCACGCTCAAACGGGTTAAAAATCCGCTGCAAATCTTCTTCGGCAATGCCACAGCCTGTGTCCTGAACCGTAAAATAGGCAGTCTGAAAACGGTAATCGACCTGCAAACGGATTTCACCTTTACGGGTAAATTTCAGCGCATTGCCCAACACATTGATCAGTACCTGTTCCAAACGTTTTTTGTCGCTACGCACATATTGCGGCAAATGTTCACTGATTTGACAGACAAATTTGAGATGCTTCTGCTCAATCTGTGGCTGAAACATTTGCACAATTTGCTGAATAAAATCAGGGAAATGGATATCCACCATATTCAGAGAAATCTTGCCTGTTTCAATGCGTGCCAAATCCAGCAAACCATCAATCAATGAGGTCAAATGCTGCCCGCTACGGCTAATCACTCCCAGTGCTTTTTCGCCTTGTTCCGAGAAATGTTCCTGCTTTTGCAGCAACTGGCTATAACCCAAAATACTGTTCAGCGGCGTGCGCAGCTCATGGCTAATGCCAATCACATAACGGCTTTTGGCTTCATTGGCTTTTTCCGCCTGAATCCGCGCATCCTGCAAATGCTGCGAAGTCACTTCATGCGCGGCAATTTCTTCCAGTAACAGGCTATTTTGCTGCTCACTTTCCTGCTCGGCATTGCGGCGGCTTTCATCATTCAACACCAGCCACCATGCTGCCACACTGATCAGCAAAAATAGGATGCAGTAAATTTTCACAAATAGAGCAAACAGTTGCTGCTGCCCGACTGCATGGATGGCATCTAAGCTGCTTTTTTCCTGCAAATACACCAAGCTCAGACACACCGCGAGTGCTAGTGCCAAACTCAGCATCACCAGTAAATACAGGCTTAGGCGCGTATTGAGACGTTGCGCCCATGAATGCGGTAGATAGCGAATCAGGAAATTTTTCCATTGCTCCGACCAGCGTGCATGCGGTTTACAACGGTCATGGCAACGAGCCTCCAGTGAACAGCACAAGGAACAAATTTCTGCACTGTAGGCAGGGCAACTCGCCATATCCGCCACTTCATACTCGCGCTGACACACCACACAAGTCGCTACTGAAGTCATAGCTAAAGGTTCAGGCTGGCGGGCAAGGTAATATTTACCTTTAGTCAGATAGGCAATCATCGGCACACTCAGCATCGCAGTACCCAGTGCAATAAAACTGGCTAAGCCTTTTGCCAGTTCTCCGAAAAACCCCAGATAACTCAGCATCGACAGCAAAGATGCCAGCAGTAATGCACCAACTCCAACAGGGTTAATGTCATACAGATAGGCACGGCGAAACTCAATGCCTTTCGGACTTAAACCCAGCGGTTTACAGATGATTAGGTCTGCGACCACCGCCCCCATCCATGCAAGTGCAATATTGCTGTACAGCCCCAAAATCTGCTCAACCGCATGGCTGATGCCCATTTCCATCAACATGATCGCAATCAGGATATTGAAAATCAGCCAGACTATCCGCCCAGGGTGACTATGGGTTAAACGCGCAAAGAAATTTGACCATGCCAGTGAGCCTGCATAGGCATTGGTCATGTTGATCTTGATTTGTGCCAGACACACCAGTAGCACCGTCAGCCAGAGCGCAACGTCTGCCGAGGAAATCCCTTGCTGAAAAGCGAACCAGTACAGATAGGTCGGATTGCTCAGTTCACTGTGCGGCACGGCATAGCGATAGGCCAACACCATCAGCAGCATGCCCATCAGGATTTTGACAAAACCAAAAATAATCCATGAGGGGCCACCCAGAAATACCGCCAGCAACCATGAGCGCGGATGCTGCTCACGCGGTGGTAAAAAGCGCAAATAGTCAGCCTGCTCGCCAATCTGAATCACAAACACAAACAGCAAGGTACAGGCAGCACCAAAATACGTCAGATTAAACGCGGTCGAATGCGAAGTAACGCCAACAAACTGCATACTTTGCTCAAGCAGTTGCGGCTGTTTCCACCATACAAAAATCCACGGTAGCAGCAGTAAGATCAGCCAGATCGGTTGAGTAATCGCCTGAACTTTATTGATAAAACCCACACCTTTGACCACCAAAGGCAAAATGATCAGAGCTGAAATCAGATAGCCGACACTCTGCGGAATATGCAGCGCCAGCTCCAATGCCATTGCCATAATCGCCGCTTCAAACGCCAGCAAAATAAAGGTGAAACTGGCATAAATCACCGAAGTAATGGTCGAACCGATATAGCCAAAACCTGCACCACGCGTCAGTAAATCCACATCCACATTGTACTTGGCAGCATAGTAGCTGATCGGCCAACTGGTCAGAAAAATCAGGCTACACACCACAATGGCTGCCATCAACGCATTGCTAAAACCATATTGCCACAGCATGGTTGCACCAATCGCTTCCATCGCCAGAAAGCTCACCGTCGACATGGCGGTATTGGTCACCATCCACGGCGACCATTTCCGCACCGAGCGCGGTGCGTAGCGCAAGGCAAAATCTTCAATACTCTCATCCGCCACCCAAATGTTGTACTCACGGCGTGTTGGAATTACCCGTTGTGGTGCAGAAGGTGGTGTGGATGATTTTGGCATGCAGCGAATTCCAACAAAATGTGGACAATAAATCTCTCATTGCACTTTGCCAAAATTTGCCGATTTTGACCATGCTTTTATCCTGCGTACAGATACGCAATATAACGTATTTTCGATTTTGTCCCTGCACGCCACACTGAATGCATCTCAAGAATTCACCATCAGCATCGGGGAGAATGGCAATTATGAGCGTATCTCAACATTCAGATGTCAACAGCCTGCAAGGCAGCAGTGACAATCAAAAAGCGGTCAACGAAACCCTAGAAGACTATACCTTACGTTATGCACCACACAGCTTTCGGCGCTGGAGCCCAAAAGTGGTGGCGATTACCGCACTGGGCGGCATTGCCTACCTTGCGGATTTCTCGATTGGCGCAAGCATTGGCATGTCTTACGGCACCACCAACGCAGTATTTTCGATTTTATTTGCCGCAATCATCATTTTCCTGACAGGGATTCCACTCGCCTACTACGCCGCACGTTATAACATCGACCTTGATCTGATTACCCGTGGTGCAGGTTTTGGCTACTTTGGTTCGGTGCTGACCAGTATTATTTTTGCCAGTTTTACCTTCATTTTCTTTGCCCTTGAAGGTTCGATCATGGCGCAGGGCTTGCTGCTCGGTCTGGGTGTTCCGCTGTGGGCAGGTTATCTGATCTCGACCTTTATGGTGATTCCACTGGTGATTTATGGCATGAAAGCCTTGAGTAAATTACAAGTCTGGACTACGCCTGTGTGGCTAATTTTGATGGTTGGCCCTGTCGCCTACCTCATCAACAAAGAGCCGAATCTGGTCGGTCAGTTTGCTCAGTTTACAGGTCATGACGGCTTTGCCCCGATGGACATAGCAGCCATCATGCTCGGTGCGGGCGTGTGTTTATCGCTGATCATGCAAATTGGTGAACAAATTGACTATCTACGCTTTATGCCAGCCAAAACCAAAGCCAACAGCAAACAATGGTGGGCGGCGGTGATTTCCGCAGGGCCAGGTTGGGTGATTTTGGGTGCGATCAAACAAGTCATCGGTGCATTTTTAGGATTCTATCTACTCACCAAAGTCCCAGGGGTCAACACCACTGAACCTGTACAGCAGTTCAATGCCGCTTTCCATGACATGTTACCGGGTTGGTTAGCGCTGGCTTTGGCGGTGATTTTGGTGGTGATTTCACAAATCAAGATTAACGTGACTAATGCATACTCAGGCTCTTTGGCATGGACCAGCGCTTACACCCGTATCAGCAAACATTATCCGGGTCGCATCATCTTTGTCTTGGTGAATCTGGCGATTGCACTGGCGCTGATGGAAGGCAACATGTTTGCAGTCTTGGGCAAAATCTTGGGCTTCTATTCCAACTTTGCCATCGCTTGGGTGGTGGTGGTTGCAACCGACATTGCCATCAACAAATATGTGTTAAAGCTTTCACCGAAAGAACCTGAATATCGTCGCGACATGCTGTACAACATCAACCCTGTGGGCATGGTGGCTTTCCTTGCCGCAGCAGGTCTATCCATCGCAGCGTTCTTTGGAATGTTCGGCAGTTTCCTTGCCGCCTACTCGCCTCTGATTGCGCTCGTGGTTGCCTTTGTGATGACTCCAGTCATGGGCTTGGTAACTGGTGGAAAATACTATATCAAACAAGATCATGACGGCATTAAAGAGCCGCGTTATGACGCAGAAGGTACGCCAATGGCAACTGTGTATAACTGTGTGGTCTGTGATGAAACTTATGAACGCCCAGATGTGTTGTTCTCGCACAAACATAGCGGCACCATCTGCTCACTGTGTAAAACCCTAGACAAATAATAATAAAGCATTCCAAGAAGACATTTTTACCCCCAGCGATGTTCCCAAACATCGCTGTTTTTTATGTGGCATCAAACAGTTGCAACAGCTCATCTTCACTAAATGCCGCATTAATCTGGCTGTTTTTCGACAAAATCGACTGTGCCAGTTGTGCCTTGTTTTTTTGCATCAGCAAGATTTTTTCTTCAATACTCTGATTCATAATCAGTTTATACACAAACACGGGTTTGTCCTGCCCGATGCGCCATGCTCGATCCGATGCCTGTTCTTCTGCGGCAGGGTTCCACCACGGATCATAATGGATTACGGTATCGGCAGCGGTCAGGTTCAAGCCCACTCCGCCTGCTTTGAGACTGATCAGGAAAATCGGCACTTCGCCTGACTGGAAACGCTGAATGACTTCATCACGTTTTTGCGTCTGCCCTGTCAGTTTGGCAAACTCGATGCCCTGTTTTTGCAGAGCGTCACCAATCAGGCTGAGCATACTGGTAAACTGCGAGAAAATCAGGATCTTGCGCCCTTCCTGCAACATATCAGGCAAGGTCTCCATGAGATAATCCAGTTTGGCAGAATGAATCTTGTGACTGTTCATGCCTTCCAGATTCAATAACCGCGGATGACAACACACCTGACGCAATTTCAGCAAGGCATCCAGAATCTGGATATGGCTGCGTTTTAGTCCACGCTCTGCCAGTAACCGCCGCACATTGCTCTGCATTGCAGTACGCAGCGCCTCATAGAGCTTAAGCTGCGCATCATTCATGTCGATATTGACTTCAATGGTGGTTTTCTTCGGCAGCTCTTTCGCGACTTCAGTTTTTAAACGGCGCAAAATAAATGGGCGGGTGCGTAAAATCAGCCGTTCCTGTAAATCAACACGCTGTTGACGCTCAATCGGGTAACGATACTTGCGGTTAAAGTAATCTTGCGTCCCCAAAAATCCGGGCATCAGAAAATGAAACAATGACCACAGCTCACCCAAATGGTTTTCCAGCGGTGTACCTGTTAAGCACAAACGATACTGCGATTGCAGTTGCCGTGCCGCTTGTGAGACTTTGGCATTCGGATTTTTAATGTAATGTGCTTCATCGAGCACCACAGTATGAAATTTTTGATTTTTTAACAGATGAATATCACGTGCCAACAGTGGATACGTGCTAATGATCACATCATATTCGGGCAAATGCTGGAAATGCACATGACGGTTATGCCCATGCAACACCAATACTTTGAGTTGTGGTGTAAATTTCTGTGCTTCTTTAAACCAGTTCGAGGTCAGCGAAGTCGGGCAAATAATCAGCACAGGGGTTTTATTTAATTTTCCTGCTTGCTGCTGCAATAAAATATGTGCCAGCGTTTGCGCAGTTTTACCCAAGCCCATATCATCTGCCAGAATCCCGCCATGACGAGTTTCGGTCAAGAACTGAAGCCAGCCCAAACCCTGCTGTTGATAACTGCGGAGTTCTCCACAGAAACCTTCGGGCGTAGCCAGCGCTTGCTGTTCACCTTGCTGCAAGCGTTGCACAAACTGTTTTAAACGCTCTGCATGATACAAATTCAGATTCAAATCATTGGCTTGTGATAACAGTGCCACATCATAAACATCGAGCTGAAAATCATCTTCCTGATTAAACAACTGGTTTAAATGAATCAGAATCGGCTTGATGTCTTTCAAATAAATCAGCAAGCTAGGCGCATGACTGATCGGCAGCACAAAATAATGATCTTCATCAAATTCTTGCAACCGTTGTATATCAAGTAATTTGGGGTGTAACTGAATCAGGCGTGCCAGCAATTCTGCCAAGTTGTGTTTATGACCACGCTGATCCTGAATGGTCATGCCAATGTTAAACCATTCATAACGCTCATCGGCTTGGGTCAGCGCAACATCGACATGCTGTGCCAATTGCAGATTAAATAAACTCTGTGCACTATGTTCGACTTTCCAATCTAAAGCTTCAATCAAATTGACAGGCAACAGTGCCGAGATCAATTCATGCGCATCGATACAGAGCAAATTCGCCATATCGACATACGGCAATTTGAGCTGAGGCAACTGTTCCAGCCATGCGATATTCGGCAGGAGCTCCCAAAGCTTGCGTAACAGGTGCTGTTCCTGTTTTAAATCGCGCATTTGCCGAACAGGCTTCTGCTGATACTGCCCTACAAAACTATTTTCTGCATAATTTGCAGGAACGCGCCCTGCAGGATAATCAAAAAATACGCTGGCACATGCCAAATCGTTTTTCGAGAAAATCTGATCCAGATGAGCTTGATCACCAAAGCGCAGCACAGCTGTTGGATTACCCTGCATTTCAGGTAAATTCTGCTCGAATGGGTAAGCAGATGTCGTTTGATCGACCAGATAACGCTGTAAAGTCTGCTCCATCTGCCCCAACAAATGGCTAGGAATGATCGGCATATTCAGCAAATCATCAATAATGTCATAACGATAAGCGGCTTCTACTCGACCAATACTATTTTGGCGCAGATCAATATAGGTTAAAGGCTGTGTCGCCAAAATCCAGATATGTGGCACATGCTTTAATTCATTCTTGCTACCCAATGCATAAATATCGGCAATCAACTGCTCGGATTGCCCATCGGGCTGGGTTTCCCAAGTAAAATCCAGTTGATACAGTGTATCTGACCAACGCAAGGGAGCGTGTTTATAGTCTTCGGCATACAGCCAGCCATACTGTGTGACCTGTTGTAACAGATTGGCTGGCAGACCTTTAAAACTTAAAGTATGGGAAGGTAACTGATTATTTTTTTGGGTATTTTGTGCTGTGTATATATCTTGAAACAACAAACGTTCCTGCACGGTCGTATCAACATGAGCATTCAGGATATTGGCATAATTGGTATATTGTTTGGCTTCGCGAATTTCACCTTGTTTATTACGGCGTACCTTGTAGAGCTGCAGACTCATTAAACCCGTTTGTGGTTGACGCTCAACAATATAAATAAAATAGTTTTCTTCCAGAACCGAAGCCATCTCTGGATGCACTTGCAAATGGTTCAGGGTTGACTCAAAACGCTGTGACCATGCCGAACTGGTACTCTCAATCTGAGGAGGTGCAATCAAATGATGCTGTACAGCGTACTGAACAAGCGCTGCCCCATGTTTACAGTGATCACCAACAGGACAACTACAACGGCTTTGTAAGACCTGCTGTCGAGCAGCATCGAGAGTGACACGAGTACGATAGGCAAACTGCCCCTTTACCTGTGCTTGAATCAGCCAACGGTTGGCCGACTGGGGTTGAACCGAAAGTTGTTCAGCATCTATCTCATTGATATAACCGCGACTACGCTCAATGGTCGCGCTATCAAAAGTTGAAAGTAGTTGAACAATCTTCATATTTCCCAAACATCATGACACTAAAAAAAAACGCAGGAAGCTATAGTAACGATATTGGCTTTAAAAGTGCATGCTTTTTTTGGCGAATAAAAAAATCTCTTTGCTAATTGAAGTTCATAAACAGAAAAGATGCATCTCTTTTCAGCTCAATCAATCGCTAAAATTTGTGCGAATTATTTATGAATTGGCTTTTTTGGCTTTTGCATAAACAGTAATACTAGTTTTAAAGTTCACAAAAGCTGTCCCTCGTTTTTCTAATCAAATGATTTATTTTTTAAATGAGCTTCTTTTCATTTTTGACATTTTCTCTGTCTTTCTTTTTTCATTCTAGTTTATTTTTTACCCAGAATATAGAGAATATAAAAAGAAGTGCGAATACTGTAAAGCCATCTATCCCTTTACGCTGGATGCTTAATTGTCTTTCCCCTTCTTTTAGACTGACCCATGTTTTGCCATCAACTTTTAGAGCAACTAATCTTTGGCTATAGCCAATACCTTGATCTTGTTTAAACCACAATACCTCAGCAGGCTTACCTTTATTGGCCTTAAGTTCATCAAATCCTTGAGAAATCAAACAATCATTACGCTTACCCATTGGGCTACGGCAGGTAAAATAATTCGTTTGACCATGGCTTGTAATTCCAACCAAATACCCTCTACGGGCATCGACCTTCTCATAGTTTAAAGTCCCGACTTCTTTATAAAGCTGATCTTGAGGAGGTAAATTTGAATGATATTTAATGACATACCACGGTAAGATAAAACTATAGAAAATAAAAATTCCTGCAAAAAGTTTAAACCAATGCTTTTTCAGCATTTTCCATAACCATGCCATATTTGTTTTAAAATTCACAAAAGCGATTCCCCATGTGTAAGTAAGTTATAAGATTTTTTAATCAAATGAATCTTGGTATGTTCTAAATTTTATTCACCGATTTTTTTATTTTCTATGAATTAACTTCAATATTATCAATACATTTTATCGTCTCTCAAATCTTATCATATTCTGTTCAACTATACAGATTTGGCACTTTCGGACATAAAAAAACCTGATCTTAATCAGGTTTTTTAAATTGAATGCTGTAATTAAAATGGTAAATCGTCATCTAAATCTGTAGGAGCTGGTGCTGCCGCTGGTTTTGGCTTAGCCGCTTGGTTGTTATTAAAACTACCTTGGGCATTGTTATTGCCTGCGCCATAGTTATTGAAACCGCCGCCTTGACTACCACCTTGCTGATTAAAGCCAGTATTTTGACCATAACCACCACTGTAGTTATTATTACTATTAGCACCGCCTTGCTGATTATTATTGTTAAACCGCGGTTGACCATAACCTGAGTTATCGCCTGCGCCTTGTTCTGACTGACCACGGGTTGAATCTAGCATTTGCATCTGATCACCGCGGATTTCAGTGCTGTAACGCTCCTGACCGTTTTGATCTGTCCATTGGCGAGTACGCAGTGAGCCTTC
Source organism: Acinetobacter sp. ANC 4636 (assembly GCF_054454555.1). Lineage (NCBI taxonomy): Bacteria > Pseudomonadati > Pseudomonadota > Gammaproteobacteria > Moraxellales > Moraxellaceae > Acinetobacter > Acinetobacter sp. ANC 4636. Next base: position 272,431 of record NZ_JBTKVD010000002.1, read on the forward strand.
AATATAGACTTTTGAACCTTTACGCAAATATTGCTGGGCAATTTCACCTAAACGGTTATGCAATACAATACGATGCCATTCGGTTTGCTCTTTTCGCTCACCTGTACTTTTGTCTACCCAAGAATCACTCGTTGCAATTGAGAACTGAGTTAACGACCCACCATTTGGAAAAGTCTTGGTTTCAGGATCTCGACCCAATGTACCGACCAAAATAACTTTATTGACACCACGCATTCGCTACTATCTTCCTATATGTTTCTACGTTTTACTTTATAAGAGTTATCTTCAAATGACTAGCTCTTTCCCCAACAAGTGCGTTAAATGTTGTCGCGCAGTTTCATCTAGCTGCTTCTTATCCAGTTTTACATAGGCGATCTGCTGATCCAGCATGACCACCACTTCTTCAATACCATGAATTGCCAATAACTGGCTAGTCCATTCATCTGTTTGTTTACCCTCAGGCAAACGTAAAATGACTGAAGATAAATAACGCGGTTGCTGTAAACCAAAACTCACCAATGCCCAGATCATGGCAATCGCAGCAAGAATGCTCCAACCTGTTGAAGTATTATGTAGCATTAATAATTGACCGCCAAGTGTGCCACCAAAAAATGCTCCCAGGAACTGGGCACTGGCATTTACCCCCATGGCGGTGGCTTTGGACTGAATCGGTGCGGCTTTAGACAACCAAGACGGTAACAATGCTTCCATGACATTAAATGCTACAAAGAAAATCCCTAAACCCAGTAGCAAGCTATATTTGGACTGATAACCAAAAACCAGTACCAGTAAACCCACAACGACACCAACAATTGCACCTAAAAAGATGCTACGCATTTTGCGGTATTTCTCAGCAAGAATAATACTTGGGAAAGCACAAATCACACCGATCAGCAATAATGGCAAATACACCAAACCATGTTTTGCCAAAGGAATTTCAGCATACTGGATCAGTTGCGATGGCACATAAATAAACATCGCAGTGAGCAACAAATGTAGCGAAAAAATTGAGAAATGCAGACGGTTCAGGTCAGGCATTTTCAATACATGCTTAAGCTGCTTCAGATAACCATGCTGAAAATTACGATGATGACGTGTGGTTTTAGGTACCAATAGCAGCATAACAATCGCCGCAAGTCCCATAATGGTGGTCACCCAAAACAGCCCTGAAATTCCCACCAGATGCGTCAGCCACGGCCCAAGACTAAAGGCCACCACAAATGATAGCCCAATACTCATGCCCATAGCCGCCATGGCTTTGGTACGGTTTTCTTCACGGGTAACATCGGCAAGCAATGCCATCACCACTGCAGAAACCGCACCTGCCCCTGCAATCGCACGCCCTAAGATCACACCATAAATGGTATGTGACATCGCCGCAATTGCACCACCCAAAGCAAACAATAACAAGCCGATGACCACCAAAGGTTTACGACTAAAACGGTCTGCCCACAGGCTAAACGGGATTTGTAAAATCGCTTGAGATAAGCCGTAAACACCTACGGCAAACCCAAGCAATGCAGGCGTTGCATATTGATATGTCTGCCCAGCCACTGCAAACACAGGAATAATCATGAACAATCCCAACATGCGTAATGCAAAAATACTGCTTAAGGCAAAAGTGGAACGGCGTTCTAAAGCATTCATCATATCAATCTGTAATCTCTTGGGGAAAACAAGCAAAGCATTAAAAATAAAAATGGGGTACAACAGCATTGTACCCCATCATTTTATACATTTTCCTGAAATTTGCCTTAATCAATCAGCTGGCGTTTACTATATTGAATTGAGGCAATCACCGCCCAAACAATAAATGCTACACCAATCAGTCCTGTGACCACTTCAGGCACATGCACCCCTGTACCACTGGCCAACATAATCACTGCCAAAGCACCAATCGCATAATGCGCACCATGTTCCAAATAAACATAGGCTTCTAAAGTGCCTTTTTCGACCAGATAAATCGTCATGGAACGCACAAACATTGCACCAATTGCCAACCCGAGCATAATGATGATGACATCAGAAGTAATCGCAAATGCCCCGATCACACCATCAAAACTAAAAGATGCATCCAGCACTTCCAGATACAAGAAACCACCTAAACCCGCTTTGATCACGCCATTGGCAGCATTGCCTGAACTGCTGGCCTCTTCGTCCACTTCAGGCTCACCACCGAGTAAATGCCCAAGCACCTGCACACCGATATAGACCACAATGCCCCAAACCCCCGATAAGGTCACAGCCAAACGCTCGCTCTCGCTTACATTGTGTGCCATCACCAATAAAGCGATCAGGGTTAAAAACACTGACATGGCAGGGACATTGGCTAAGTTAGTCAGGCGTTTTTCAAGCCATTTGAACCAGTGCGTATCTTTTTCTGCATCAAGGAAGAAATTGAAAAACACCAGTGCCAAGAATGCACCACCAAATGCTGCAATTTCCGCGTGATGTTCAATCAATCGCATTGAGTAATTTTTCGGATCATTGAGCGCCATGCTGACCACATCCATCATGTTCATGTTAGCTGTCACTGCGACAATCACAATCGGGAACACCAGACGCATACCGAACACCGCAATAATCATCCCGAGTGTAAGGAAAATCATTTTCCAGAAATGATCCCAACTCCGCAGTACCGATGCATTGACCACGGCGTTATCGAAAGATAAAGACACTTCCATAATCGCCAAAATGGCAGTTACCGAGAGCGCCTGTAGCATGGTCGAAACCCCGGCTTCAGGGCCATGCGTGAAGCCCCAGTAAGCTGCAATTCCCAAACAGATGATGCTGAAAATAAATGAGAAACGAAAATGTTTCATGAACTGACCTGACCTATAAAAAATAAAAAGTACATGCTGTTCGCGCACGTATCAGAAAATATTAATCAATATTATACGCGCTTCTGTTTTTTTACCTATTTAAAAAAAACACGCTATATTGCAGTTTTCGCATCATCGTGGAGTGACCATGCGTTTTTCAGAGCAGCTCTGGCAGAACAACCTTGCCTTATACCAAAAAATTGTCCAGCATCCATTTAACCAAGAGTTGGCGCAGGGCACGCTCAAATCGGAAGCTTTTCAACATTATATTATTCAGGACTCACATTACTTACTGGCATATGGGCGCATTCTTGCAGTCGCAGCAGCCAAAGCCTTTGATGCCGATGACATCATGCAGTTTTCGGAAGGTGCAAAAATTGCGATTATTGTGGAGCGTAGTTTACATGCCGGCTTTATGCAGCAGTTTGGGATTAGCCCTGAACAGTTTGCCAATACACCATTGAGTTTGGCTTGCCACCATTACACCTCTTTTTTACTGGCAACAGCATGGTCAGAAAGCTATCCTGTGGTACTGGCCGCCTTACTGCCTTGTTTCTGGATTTATGCCGAAGTGGGATTGGCAATTGTTGAAAACTCGGCTGCCAACAACCCCTATCAGGCATGGATTGACACTTATGCAGGCGAAGAGTTCCATGCTGCGGTACGTAATGTGATTGCCACGATTGATAAAGTTGCTGCGCGCTGTGATGCAGACACACTTGCCAAAATGCAGCAGGTCTACCGTCGTGGGGCTGAGCTCGAATGGCTGTTTTGGGACAGTGCCTATCATCAACAGCAATGGCCTGGTCTCGATCCTGTCTACTAGTTGTAAAGCGCCATATTCTGGCGCTTTTTTAAGCTGTCATATATCTGTAATTGTATATATATGGATATTCATATATAAAAGCGCTTATCTGCCATATACTGAAGTTTTTGATATGTCGACCAGCATCAAGATTTACCACAATCCTGCTTGTGGAACATCGCGTAACACGCTCGCCCTGATTAAAAATACAGGCATAGAACCTGAAATCATTGAATATCTTAAAAATCCACCAAGCAAAGAACAGCTAATTCAACTGATTCACGATGCAGGCTTAAGCGTGCGCGAAGCCTTGCGTCAAAATGTCGAACCATACATAACTTTGCAACTTGAACAGAGTCACTGGTCAGGTGATGCCTTGCTGTATTTCATGTTGCAGTACCCGATTTTAATTAACCGTCCCTTTGTTGTGACTGAAAAAGGTACACGCCTGTGCCGCCCATCTGAAGTGGTGCTGGAGATTTTACCTTTACCGCAGCTTGGTGCTTTTTATAAAGAAGATGGCGAACAGATTATTGATGAACATGGGCAATGTGTCTCAGGTTGAAAATATGGATCAAGTACAATTTTTTAAATGCCTTGCCGATGAAACCCGCCTCAATCTGGTGTTATTGGTCACACAACACCAAGAGTTATGTGTCTGTGACCTGACTGAAAAATTACAACTCAGCCAGCCAAAAATTTCACGGCATCTGGCGCTGCTACGTAATCAGGGGATTTTACAAGACCGCCGTAAGGGGCAATGGGTGTATTACCGTCTGCATGAGCAACTGCCTACATGGTGTCGTGAAATTTTAGCGTTGTTGCAGCAAAACAATGCCTTCCCCACAGCAACTTCAACCGCAGTGCATTGCTGTGATTAATTTCTTACATGATGTTTGCCATGACTCAATCTCGTTTATCATTTCTTGATCGCAATCTGACGCTGTGGATTTTTCTGGCTATGGGGCTAGGGATTGCCATTTCACAGTTTTTCCCACAAGCCTCTAGCGCTCTCAATCATTTGAGTGTCGGTTCAGTCAATCTGCCAATTGCCGTTGGCTTAATTTTAATGATGTATCCACCACTGGCAAAAGTAGACTATGCTGCCCTGCCTGAAATTTTTAAGGACAAGAAAACCCTTGCCCTGTCTTTAATTCAGAACTGGCTGATCGCCCCGATTCTCATGTTTGCTTTGGCCGTGATTTTTCTGCATGACTCGCCGAGCTATATGACAGGACTGATTCTGATTGGGCTGGCGCGCTGTATTGCCATGGTACTGGTCTGGAATGGTTTGGCCTGTGGCGACAACCAATATGTTGCAGCACTGGTCGCATTTAACAGTCTGTTTCAAATCCTGTTTTTTAGTGCTTATGCGTGGTTCTTTCTCAGCTTTTTACCGCCGTATTTCGGTCTAAAAGGGCAAGTGATTGATGTTAGCTTTTTAGACATTAGCCAAGCGGTACTGACTTATTTGGGCATTCCATTTTTCGCAGGTTTTCTCACCCGTAGCATTCTGGTCAAAGCCAAAGGTTTAAGCTGGTATCAAAACCAGTTTCTACCGAAAATCAGCCCGATTAGCCTAGTGGCATTACTGTTGACTATTGTGGCAATGTTTAGCCTCAAAGGTGGAGAAGTTCTGAGCTTGCCAAGCGATGTCCTACGGATTGCGATTCCGTTAACCATTTATTTTATCGTGATGTTTTTTCTAAGTTTTGCCATGAGTAAATGGCTCGGTAACAACTATGCACGCAGCACGGCAATTTCATTTACCGCGGCAGGCAATAACTTTGAACTGGCACTTGCAGTGGCAGTGGCAACTTTTGGTCTGGCGTCACCTGTCGCTTTTACCACGGTGATTGGCCCACTGGTGGAAGTACCTGTCCTGATCTCGCTAGTCAGTGTCAGCTTTTGGATTCGTAAAAAATTCTTTGGGTATGAATTGAGCTAGATTCAATCCAAGGCAGTCGCATAGAGGCCGTAGCGACTGCCTTGACTCTTCTTGTTCTGATCCATCTGTTGTTCATGCCTGCAAGGATTTTTGAAACTGGTAGGCTGGATAATACATGCGTTTTATAAATATATTAATAAACGCAGTTTTTAATATAAGATAATGATTTTATATAATTTTTTAAACTAAACCCATGCTGAACACAGTATTGTTCTGCTGTATACTACTCCGATTTTTGTGGGCTGACATTAGCATTACCGACTGCCAAGCGAATAGCTGAACAGTATGCAATGGCTCAGTCTTGACATCACTTTTTGCAGATTGCTGCTGGCATTTTTATGGAATGATCAGGGCAGCCGACATGACATGCAATAGATTTTATGGGACGCTGTTTAGCGTGATCCTGCTGCATGAACAGGTTGCAATGAACTTTATTGTCGGCGCAGGGGTTGTATTTCAGGGCATTTCAATCATGAACTTTTTTCTCGGCGAGACAGCACATGAATTCACAACTTTTTGCCGCAGGCTGCATGTTGCTCTCTATGGCGTCTTATCAGGTCAGCGCTAGTTTTGCCAAACAACTATTTGAACATCTCAATCCATTAAGTGTGACCTTATTTCGGCTGTGTTTTGCCTCGATAATTGTGATTGTGGTGTTTCGTTCATGGCGTATTTTGCCGAAATTCAAAACACTCAAATGGCGTGATCTGTTGTGCTATAGCGTCTCATTGGGACTCATGAACCTGTTATTTTATAGCTCACTCAGCCATCTACCTTTGGGTCTTGCAGTAGGTTTAGAGTTTATTGGCCCTTTGGGTTTAGCACTGTGTTCCATTCAGAGTCGTCGTGACTTGATTTGGGTATTTTGCTCGATCTTAGGCATTATTCTGATTATTCCGTGGGGTGGGCACAGTGCGGACTTTTCATATCTAGGCATGTGCCTTGCGATTGGTGCGGGGCTGTTTTGGGCAGCGTATATTTATTTTGGACACAAAGTGGTTCGGCAAAATATCGGCATCCATATGCTCAGTATTGCCATTAGTTTTTCAGCAATCATGCTATTGCCTATTGAACTGTGGCAACACCCCGATGAACTGTTCGCTGTGCAGTATTGGTGGCTTGGTTTAGTGATTGCAATTTTAGCGACAGCAATCCCTTATGCCCTTGATTTGGTGGCACTAAAACATTTGGCACGACTGCGTTATAGTATTTTGACCAGTTTATCGCCTGTTGTCGCAGCCTTAACAGGTTATATTTTACTGTCCGAACAACTTAGCCTTTTTCAATGGATTGCGTTATTGTTGATTGTTACGGCATCGATTGGGATTGCGGTGACAGGTCGTCAACACAGCGAGCCTTAAGCCCACAAATACCAACCATACAGTAAAATACCTGCCGCAATTGTCCATGCCAGTGTTGCCAGACTTAAACAGCTCAGCACTGACATTTGGGTGGCAAGTAAATACACCATGATCAAATACACGGCATACGGAATCAGCGACCATAAACCAAATAAAGCCGTGCGGCGTAGCGCATCTGCACCCTGTTGCTGAAAAACAATGACATGCGCAATCAAGGCAAAGGTCGGAAATAATGGTACCAGCCCTGCAATATAAAACGCCTTGCTTTTCGACAGTATTGAAATAAGCAACACGACCAGTGCACCCAAGGTACATTTAAATACTAACGCCCACATCGTCACTTCACCGCTTAATGTTCTTCGCATGCATTTTACAAAGAATTAAGTCATTGCCCATGTTTTATTGCACGCTATGCTTGCTTTTTCAGCAGGAATCATTAATTAAATAAATAATAATCATTATTAATTAAGCTTGAGGCAGTGTTGGTTTGATCACAAAGAAACCTATCTGCATCAAGGCTGTTTGCATTGTGGTACTGCTGCGCCTGATCTGATTTATTTTACCAATCGCCCTATTCAGGATTTCATGCTGAATTTTGTAGCTATGAACATTTCTTGTCTATGCTTGAACAATAGGTGACTCATTATGCCTTTCAGCAACATGGATGGCGTACGCTGCGTTTTGAGCAAATCGACTCGATTTTTAAGCGCGAATTACCCCCTGCATGCGCTTAATCACATTTTCCTCCATGGCACAGGTTCTCCTGTGCTTTTTTTATAAATACAGCTTATTAGGCAAAATGCAGCACCAGTAAAGCCAGCAGCGCAGGTACTGCCTGAATATAAATAATCTTTTTGCTCGCCGTTAAACCGCCATAAACGCCTGCCACAAAAACACAGCCTAAAAAGAACGTAGCAATTGAACGAGAAAAATCAGGATTACTCACCAGCAATGACCAAAATAACCCTGCGGCAAGAAAGCCATTATATAGTCCCTGATTTTGTGCTAAGACTTTGGTAAGTTTCGCTTTTTCCAGACTATGGCCAAAGGCTTTTAAGCCAGCAGGTTTATTCCATAAAAACATTTCCAAAACCAAAATATACACATGCAATACGCCAATCAGCGCAATCAATATTTTTGCAATCAACATTTTATTTTCCTTCTTCATTTACCCGACATGATCTGTCGCCTAAAATCGTTTTGTTACAGCTTGAACAATTTTAAATCGTTATCATATAGCAGTTTCTACTTGCTTATTACCGAGAGATCTTATGAGTCACAGTCATATCCGTATTCGAGGCGCACGTACCCATAACCTGAAAAATGTGTCCCTTGATATTCCACGCGATAAATTTGTGGTGATTACAGGACTTTCGGGATCAGGGAAATCGTCACTGGCATTCGACACCTTATACGCTGAAGGACAACGCCGTTATGTCGAATCGCTGTCAGCCTACGCGCGCCAGTTCTTATCGCAAATGGAAAAACCCGAAGTCGACTCGATTGAAGGCTTAAGTCCTGCAATTGCCATTGAGCAAAAATCTACCAGTCACAACCCACGTTCAACTGTGGGAACCATTACTGAAATTTACGACTATTTACGCCTACTCTATGCACGCGTCGGAACACCGTATTGCCCTGAACATGACCTGCCGATGGTGGCGCAAACCGTGTCGGAAATGGTCGATGCAGTCAAAGCTTTAGAAGAAGGCACAGCGCTGATGCTGCTTGCACCCGTAGTGCGTGAGCGTAAAGGTGAATACAGTACCCTGTTTGAACAACTGCAAAGTCAGGGCTTTGTTCGTGCCCGTGTCGACGGGGAAGTCATTGACATCGACAGCCCGCCTGAGCTGGATAAAAAGAAAAAACACACCATTGAAGTGGTGATCGACCGCTTTAAAGTGCGTGATGATTTGGGCAACCGTTTGGCAGAATCATTTGAAACCGCACTGCGTTTAGGCGGTGATCTGGCGATTTTGACCTGGATGAAAGGCGAACAGCCTGACCGCGTGTTTTCAGCGCGCCACTCCTGCCCTAAGTGTGACCGTGCCGTGGCAGAACTTGAACCACGCATGTTTTCCTTCAACAATCCGTTTGGCGCTTGCCCAGTGTGTGATGGTTTGGGAACACGTAGTCATTTTAGTGCTGAAAAACTGATCCCCAATCCACACCTGTCGATTCATCAAGGAGCAATCCGCGGTTGGGATCGCCAGCGTCCCTACTATTACAGCATGCTAGAAAAAGTCGCAGCACATTATGGCTTTGACCTCAATTGCCCGTGGCAAGATCTCGATAAAGATACCCAAAAGAAATTCCTGAATGGTACAGGCAAAGAGAAAATCGACCTGAGTTATATCGACGAACGCGGACGCAAACACAGTCGTGTCATGGCATTTGAAGGCGTGTTGCCACATTTAGAGCGCCGTTACCGAGAAACGGAAAGCAACTATATTCGCGATGACTTGGCACAGTACTTATCCAATGCAGCCTGTGATGCCTGCGGTGGTTCGCGCCTGAACGAAATTTCACGTCATGTCAAAGTCAAAGACCATAGTATTGAACAAATCACGAGCATGTCGATTGGTGATGCGGCAGATTATTATCAACACTTGAGCCTTGAAGGGGCAAAAGGTGAAATTGCCGATAAAATCTTTAAAGAAATTCGTGAGCGTCTACAATTTTTAGTCAGTGTCGGGCTGAATTACCTGAGCCTGTCGCGTTCGGCTGAAACATTGTCAGGTGGTGAAGCGCAGCGTATTCGACTCGCTTCACAAATCGGTGCAGGCTTGATGGGCGTCATGTATGTGCTGGATGAACCTTCAATTGGTCTGCATCAACGTGACAATGACCGCCTACTGCAAACCCTGATTCGCCTACGTGACTTGGGCAACACGGTACTGGTGGTTGAACATGATGAAGATGCAATTCGTGCGGCTGACCATATCATTGATATTGGCCCTGGCGCTGGGGTACATGGTGGGGAAATTATTGCCGAAGGTACGGCTAAGCAACTGGCAAAAAATAAAAACTCGCTGACTGGGCAATACTTGGCAGGCAAACTAAAAATTGCGGTGCCTGAACAGCGCGTTACCCCACCAAACCCTGAAAATACCATTCAGCTTTGCGGTGCATCTGGGCACAACCTGAAAAATGTCACCTTAAATCTGCCATTGGGTGTCATGACCTGTATCACAGGTGTTTCGGGTTCAGGCAAATCAACCTTAATTAACCGCACTTTACTGCCGCTTGCAGCAACCGAACTCAACGGCGCAACCACCTTGACGGCGGAAAAATACCAGTCAATTGATGGCTTGCAGCATCTGGATAAAGTGGTCGATATCGACCAAAGCCCGATTGGACGTACACCGCGCTCAAACCCTGCAACCTATACAGGCGTATTTACACCGATTCGCGAGCTATTTGCCCAAACCCCAGAAGCCAAAGCCCGTGGTTATAGTGCTGGGCGCTTTTCCTTCAATGTCAAAGGCGGACGCTGTGAAGCCTGCGAAGGCGATGGCATGATTAAAGTCGCGATGCACTTTTTACCTGACATGTATGTGCCTTGCGATGCCTGCAATGGCAAGCGCTACAATCGTGAAACACTGGAAGTCGGTTATAAAGGCAAGAACATTTCCGATGTACTCAACATGACAGTTGAAGATGCAGCAGAATTTTTTAATGCAATTCCTGTGATTCATCGTCGTTTAGATACCTTGATGCAGGTTGGCTTGGGCTATATCCGTTTGGGTCAGGCGGCGACCACCCTGTCTGGCGGTGAAGCACAGCGGGTGAAGCTGGCCCGCGAACTGGCAAAACGCGATACGGGCAAAACCCTGTATATTCTGGATGAGCCGACCACAGGTCTGCATTTTCATGATATTGCCAAGCTGCTCGACATCCTGCATGAGCTACGCAACAAAGGAAATACCATTGTGGTGATTGAACACAATCTGGATGTGATTAAAACCGCTGACTGGATTGTGGACTTAGGGCCTGAAGGGGGTTCTGGCGGTGGTGAAATCGTTGCCGAAGGTACACCTGAACAAGTCGCAGACGTTGCGATTTCCCATACAGGGCGTTTTTTAAAGCCATTGTTAGCATAATTTTGCCTAAATAAAGAAGGAACAGTTGACGTCTTTCATCAGTCCATTTTATGTCCCTTACGCTGGGAGAAAAACTAAAAATGGGGAAACAATGAATCACGTCTATTACTGTTCCTTCCTTTTTTCATTAAGCATTTCTCATCATACAATCACATTGATTACCTAAATCATTCACAGCATCGCCTCGACAACTTCAAGGTTTTACCCAGAAAATTGAGAATTCAATATCATAGGCAGCAAACAAATCAACTCTTCTTACAATTTAAGATTGAAATTCTGTATAAAATATGAATGACAGCTCAATTTATATTTCAAATTATTTACTGATTATTTTTAAATCAATATATTATTGAAAAACAATATAAAAATTTGTAAATAACAGTCGATTTTTATTTTAATTTCCCCCCTAAAAAGTAATTTTTTTTGTGATTTATTTAATTTATATGAAGAAAAACTACAATTTTTAAACATTGTAATGCGGCTGAATTGATTGACTTAATATTTTGTAACAATAGAATAGCAAGTATGTCTATTGGAAAGTTGAGAAATTAACATGAAAAAAATCGGTTTAGCTGCAGCAGTTCTACTTGCCATGACTGGTGCACACGCATACCAATTTGAAGTAAAAGGCCAGTCTGAATATTTAAATACCACTGCCAATGACAAAAACTATACTGGTGACCTTCAAGGCACTTACTACTTTAAAAATGTAGATGCTTCTAAAGGCCCTTTAGCTGAAGCTGCGTTCTTGAACAAAGCATCAAATGTATCTGTTGGTTACAGCTACGAGCAATATAACGAGAAAAATTGGGTTAACTACCATCTTGGTACTTATGGCGTGAAAGGTGAAGCTTACTTCACAACTCCTTACACTGCTTCAATTCCGTTATATGCAAGCGCGTCTTACAACCACACTGATGTAGATGGTAAAAATGCCATTTCTCGTGATGACCATGGCGACCGTTATGCGTTAGAAGTCGGTGCAATGCCAACTAACAACTTCTTGCTTGCTGTTGGTTACACCAATGTTGCGAACCAGTTCTCTCTAGATACTTTCCGTATCTTGAACAAAGGTTTTGTAAACGCTGTAGGTGAAACTGCTTCTATCAATGACAAACAAGATGCGATCACTGCACGTACTAAATACGTAGGTGCTATCGATGGTACTAACATGTCACTTGGTTTTGACGCAGGTATCGTGTTTGGTCAAGCAACATCTTATGAGTTCAACACTGATCTTTATGTGACTCCAAAATTAAGCGTTGGTGCTTCATTTGCAGGAACTTCTGAATCACAAGCTGTGTTTGACAAACTTTGGGGTGCAAACGTGAATTACTTCATCACACCTGCAATCTCTGTTGGCGCAACTTATACCAATGCAAACTCTAGCCATACAACTGGTTACAACCTTGACACTCAAACTATCGGTTTGAATGCCAAAGCACGTTTCTAATTTAGATATTTAATCTAAAACTAAAAGGGCTCATCTGAGCCCTTTTTTGTTGCGTATACGTCCAATGCAATATTAGGTTTACGCTGTCTGAAAAACTGCATTTTTTCACAACTTTAAAAAAGCCTTTTACACTTATCATGTAAATCTTGAAATGACTTCCCTATTAAATTTCTTAACATAGCAATCAAAACAAAAATTTGAATAGGTCAACCTATGCGATTACATAATCTTGTGGTGATTATTGGATGTTGTATCACACTGATCGCCTGTTCCCAAACCAGCCCTATTTTAAAGGGTCAAGATCACTGGATTGGAACTTGGCAAAGTCCACATAGTGAACTCAAGATTCAGCGTGATGGTCAATTGCAATATCATGAAAGCCAATATAACAGCAACGTACAGCACATAGCCAATCTGAAAGTACTGAACAATCTGCAATGACGGCGCCAATTACTGTACTCAATGCTCAATACATTCAAGCTGGTACTCCTGAATTTGGTAATCGGTTTAAAATCGATAAAGCGCCCTATTTGCTAAAAGGGCACTGGCATGCTGTTATTGATGGTCAAGACTTTATCAAAAAATAAACTATAGCTCGCGCAAAAATGGTACAGCTTGGTTACTGACATTCCATGTAGGGGCTGCTAGCATCTAGCTATCCTTTGCTGCCCTTACTTCCACATGGAACTCATCAATTTCATTTTACATATCGATCAACATCTTCTTGAATTTATAAAACAATACGGTGTCTGGATTTATGCCATCCTGTTTTTGATTATTTTTGTCGAAACAGGCCTGGTGGTTATGCCTTTTCTACCAGGTGACAGCATGTTATTTGCAGCAGGTGCTCTAGCAGCCTCTACAGGGCAAATGAACCCATGGCTGTTAATCGGCTTGCTGTTTATCGCTGCCGTGCTGGGTGATACCTTAAACTATCACATCGGGCGCTATATTGGTCCGCGTATATTTGAAATGGAATCACGCTTTATTAAAAAAGATCACTTACTTAAAACTCATGTATTTTTTGAAAAATACGGCGGAAAAACCATTATTATTGCGCGCTTTATGCCGTTTATTCGCACCTTCGCACCTTTTGTTGCAGGTGCAGGCCGTATGAACTACAAACACTTTTTAGCTTTTAATGCGATTGGCGGATTGGCTTGGGTTGGTTCATTTATTACGCTCGGTTATTTTTTTGGAACACATCCTTTTGTCAAAGATAACTTTAGCCACCTGATGCTCGGTATTATTGTATTTAGCTTACTTCCTGCCGTTATTGAGTTTGTGCGGGCAAAAATTCGCGCCAACAGAGCCAGCTAAACTAAAAAAATAAAAAAAGGTCGAAGCATCGACCTTTTTTATTCTCATGATCTTTTCACTGTCAAAATTCGGCAATTTTTAAAATGCGCAGCTTGTACAATGGCATCCTGCTGTCCCATTAACTGGGCGATTTCACTACGTTTAGTATTAGAGGACTGTCCCAAATTGACCGAAAAGGTCGGGCCAAAACCCCAGCCGCCTCGTCCCCAGCCGCCACCAACACCGACCCCTACCCCGACACCAGTGCGTTTTTCTGGCTCTACACCTTGTTCAAGATAGTGCTGAATACGGTCATATTCACTTTGTAATTGTGTGCAGTTCAGTGCCTGATACTGGGTAGGCGACACGTAACTGGGTTTGACTGTTGTGGCGCAACCTGTCAATGCTATACCAATCACTAGACTTGCTGCTATCGCCCATTTGTTCATATCTCACCTCAGGAAAGTTGTTCTATTTCTGCAAACAAAGCCGAATATGCCTGACTGAGTTTGTGTTCGGGTGCAAGGTAAATCAAAGGTTTATTCTTGTGATGTGATTCTTTCATCAGGATCGAAGGCGGCAACATGTTATTCAAGACAGGTAAACCCTGATCTTTAAGTTGCTGTACCACTTCTCGCGGCAATTTTGCCTGAGCCTGAAACTGATTCACCACAATCCCTTCAATTTCCAGTCGTTGGTTATGATCATCTTGCGTTTCTAAGATATTTTCAATAAGTGTTTGTAAGGCACGTTGTGAAAATACGTCACAATCAAAGGGAATCAGCACACGGTCGGCAGCAATCAGCGCCGATAGCGTAAAGAAATTAAAGGCCGGTGGCGTATCAATATAAATACGATCATATTTTCCAGACAGCTCGGCAATGGCATCGCGCAGTTTATAAATCTTATGTTTGCTTTCCAGACTGTGTTCCAGTGCGCCAAGACTTGGGCTAGCCACCAAAATATCCAGATGGTTAAAAGGTGACTGATGGGTATAGCTTTCCAGACCTTGTGAGCGTGATTTGAGCAGCGCCCCCAGGGTATTGCCGATCAGGCTTTTATTGGAGCTTCCCAAAACTTCCTGATAAAAATTTTCAATATTCGGTTCCAATGCCTGCTGGCGGCCATTAAATGTGGCGGCATCTCCAAGCAGATACTGGCTGGCATTGGACTGCGGATCAAGGTCAATCACCAGTGTTTTTAAACCATGATGGGCACTCAAACTGGCAAGATTCACCGCAATGCTAGATTTCCCAACTCCACCTTTCTGATTGAAAATGACACGTGTCAGCATAGTTTTGTCCTAATTATTTTAATGGTCTGATGCCCTAGTCTATCCTAGAGCTTTTTGCCCGTGATGAAAGCTGTCCAACAATTATGAAAATACGGGTTTGATCTTCACCAACAGTAAAATTGCGAACAAGGCAATCCAAGCAATCACGATACCCGCACGGCGCTGTACCAGCAAAATCCCTTCTTTACGGCGAAATGCCTTGATTAATGAAGAAAAAATAACGACAAATAGCGCGGCTTTAGCATAAAACCAAGGTTGCACCTGAAAATGTTTCATCCATAACAACGCGCCCCCCGTCAACAACATCAGCGTAAAAGTTGAATGCTGCAATGCAATCACCAAACGCGGTGTTTTGGCGGCAAGCTGCTCATCCTGCATACGAAATAGGTGTCTGCTGCTCAGCGCGAGCATCAACAGTAACAATACCACGCCTACACCATGCAGGATTTTTAATAAGAGCAACGTATTCATGCAGTATCCTTAAACTTTAGGTGCATGGGCACATTCTGGGCTGGCAGGTGCCTGACCTTCCCATTCACTTGGCAGATACGCATGAATCGCTAAAGCATGGATTGCACTGGGTGCCAGTAATTCTGCGGCAAGTGCATAAATTTTTTGATGACGCTGAACCAGACGCAAGCCTGCAAATGCCTCACTGACAATCACCACCTTAAAATGTGATTCTTTTCCAGGATAATACCCTCCATGCCCTGCTGATTCATTAATCACTTCTAAATGGGTAGGCTGTAGCTGTTGTAACCGCTCAATTAATTGTTGCTCTAAACTCATGAGAAACTGTCCTGTTACATAAAAAGATCATGTCTTGAGTATAGCAATTTTTGATAAATTCACAGGGTTTTCTAGTTGGTGAAACCATTTAGATTGCGATCAGCATTTAAAATCTTTCAGATTTTGCTTTTATTTTATGCAATTAATTCAATAAACCTAGAAAATGAGTTGATTCTAAATCTACTTAATGTAATATATGCCTCACGCGGGAATAGCTCAGTTGGTAGAGCATAACCTTGCCAAGGTTGGGGTCGCGAGTTCGAGTCTCGTTTCCCGCTCCAGATTTGGTTTTTTTAGTGTAAGTTTTAGTAAAAACTGCTCAATATGCGGGAATAGCTCAGTTGGTAGAGCATAACCTTGCCAAGGTTGGGGTCGCGAGTTCGAGTCTCGTTTCCCGCTCCAAATTCAAAAGGCACTTATCAAAAGATAAGTGCCTTTTTCTTTGCGTAATTTACTCTCAGGAGAAAACTCCATAAAGATGGAGTACATCTCTCACAACATCACCCCCAAATCAAAATAAGACTGCTGTTCGGGTTTCAGTATCGCTATCATTTTTTAAAGTTTGTGCTTTTCATATTCTGGCGACACATTTTTCCAATCCTTTTCATATTTTTATATAGATCTTTAACGTAATTTTTTGGTTTAAAAAACATAAAACTATGATCTTTCTATCTCTGGCTTCAAGCTGATTCAAGATCAAATACCAGCCATTAAAAAAGCCTGAGCTGATCACTCAACTCAGGCTTGGCTTCAAATATGACAATTTATAGATAATTCACCACATGCGGTACGATGTCATGCAAGGTACGCCCGTTGCAGGTTTCGCCTAACGCGGACATTTTCCATGCGCCATCATGACGGTAAACTTTGGCAATAATCAATGCCGTATAGTTGCCTTTGGCGGATAGATTATAGTGTGCAATTTGCTGATTGCTATTTTGATCGACCAAGCGACAAAATGCATTTTCCACTTTTTCAAAGGTCTGACCACGGAAACTACTGATGGTAAAGACAATCGAAGTGACGTTCGATGGAACTTGACTTAAGTCAACATAAACCACTTCGTCATCACCATCGCCTGCACCTGTCAGGTTATCGCCCGAATGTACAATGCTGCCGTCACGGCTACGCAATTGTCCAAAGTAGACATTGTCGACTTGGCGCTTGTTGGCATCAAAAGTGATTGCCGATACGTCCAGATCAATGCTGTTATTGCCACCGCCAAACATGCCAAATAAACCACCACTTTTGGCAACATCCCAACCTGCACCTAAAAATATTTTAGACAGGCTTGAACCATCTTGTTTTGCAAGTGAAATTTTCTGACCTTTAACTAAGCTAATGCTCATGTTTTTTCCTATTTTATGATCGTTGGCCTAAATTGAGTACTGACGCCAACCAAGTAATATAACTGTTGCGATTTCGCGAACAAATAATGACTTTACCATAGCCTTGAAACTTTAAGACCATACCTTCGCCACTGGTGACACTATTTAACAAATTGCCCAGCATGCCTCGATTTCGGGAGCTTGGCATACCAATGCTATAATTTAATGATGAATCCCAAGCCACCACATGACCATTGTCGATCACGGTTTCCCCATTTTGCGGATTGACCTCAACTTCCATCAGCGTGCCGCAACCTGAAATGCACAGTTGTCCCTGCCCTGAGGTTTCCATCACCACAAAACCACCATTGTCCCCAAACAGGCTGCCACCCAGATTGGTCTGGACTTTGGCTTTGACATTGACCTGTTCAGTCGATGCCACAAAGGCCCCATCGGACAGTACATATTGCTGCTGACCAATATTTAAGATTTGCATGTCACCATCAAGGTTGGGTGAGAGCAAACATTCACCAGCGCCAAACGAAGCTTTGATTTCTTGCTGAAACAACGATTCACCTGTGGTGAATTTACGCATGACTGACTGGAACAAACCACCACGTAACTGGCCGCCCAACTCCAAGTTAGACTCCATCATCACCATGGCATCGGATTCACAATAAATTTTTTCACCCTGACGCAGTGATACATGTAAAAAAGGTTCAGGTGTTCCAACCAAATTAAATTCAGCCATGTTGTGATCCTCTAATTTAAAATCTGTTTTGTTTTGGCCTGTTCAAGCCACTGTGGGAATTCTTGTAGCATCAGATCATACAGCTCACTTTCTGAGAGGCTGTGTAAATGATCGATGGCAAAAAAATTACAGTTATCAAGCACACGGCCATTTAAGTTATCGAGCTGTTCTAAAATTCCATAACCACGCCCACCGATTCCGATAAATTGCCAAAAGATCGGCTGGTTAGAGTTCTCACGCAGCAGACGCTTAATCTGCGTCGCACTGCCGATACCACCGTCAGAAATAAAGATGATATAAACAGGTAAGTTATCTGGCTGTTCTTTGAGAAAATACTGCACCACATCCTGCATCACCGCAGGTTCATTGTTAATGCACGCTCCTGCCTGCCATTTTTTATAACCACCCTGTTCGCAGTTAATAAAATCAGGCAGGTTATGCAGTGACACATCACTTAAACGCAGTGGGCGCTCGGCAAATGCCCAGCATTCAAAATTGGCATCATCATCAAAGTTGACGGCAAGTGGCATCACCCGATCCAGCACTTGCTGCACATCACCACGGCGATATTGTCCCAGCATGGAACCCGAATAATCCAACACCAATGCCACGCGTGCCCGCACGCCAATTAACTGATTTTTTTCCAGACTGATCAGGGATTTTTTGGTTAAATCCAGCAAATGTGGAGCGTCTGCCTGCACCTTGTCTAAAATAATTTTTTTACGCAAATCCACAGCCGAGATACCCGATACAACTGGCACTACGGGTGTGCTGACCTTGGCACCAAAATGCTCGACCAGCGTGTCTAAGCCACCGCTAAAACCTTGCCCAATAGCCGCCAGACGCCATGCATCATTTTTAAAATACACCTCTAGCAGCATCAGGGCTTTTTCCTGTTTAAAGCTGCTTCCCAGCAGACGATAATTGGCAACCACTTCAGATTTGCTATTGATCAGCTCGACCACACCACTTTGAATATCGCACATACTGAGTTGTTGATTTTCAAGCGTGGCACAAAACACCAGATGTGCCACCTTGTTGGAGTTGGTTTTGGCAAGATTAATCTGGAATTCATGAATCATTCCATTCACGCTATAGCAGACCTCATTTTTTGGTGAATGAGGCTGGTTATAAAACACCATATAATCGTCATGAATAAGCCGACCCTGCTGATCAAGCATAAAGCAGGAAACATCAAGAGGATGCGGAGTATTGAATTGAACGCGTAACCGAAATTGCTGTTGTTCGAATAAATTTTTCAGCGGGAGCTTTTGCCCTGAAATGAGTTCCATGTGAATAGATTCTTGTCGATTAGCACTTGAAAAACAGCTGATTTGCAAACAATTTTTCAAGTGCTAAAAGATTACTCTTTTAGCACTTTGGCAGTTTATACAGCAACGCCATAGCTGGCAGCCAATGCGCCCAAGCCACCATTGAAACCTTGACCAACAGCTTTGAATTTCCATTCACCGTTATGACGGTACAATTCACCAAAAATCATCGCAGTTTCAGTGCTGCCATCTTCTGACAAGTCAAAACGTGCCACTTCTTCGCTGGCATTGTCTTTGTTAATCACGCGGATATAGGCTTTGTCGACCTGTCCAAAGTTCTGGCTGTTTTGCTGACCTTCGTGAATGTTGACTGCAAAAATCACTTTTGCCACGTCCGCTGGAACTTTGGCTAAATTGACTGATACAGTTTCATCATCACCATCGCCTTCACCTGTACGGTTATCGCCTTTATGGATGACCGAACCACAGTCTGACTGTTTTTGATTAAAGAAAATAAAGTCGGCATCACGGCGGACTTTACCATTTTCACTGACTAAAAATGCTACCGCGTCAAGATCAAATGCCTTACCATCGGTTACACGCGGGTTCCAGCCTAAGCCAAGATCGACAAGGTTCATGCTCGGTGCGGTTTTAGATAAGTTGATGTTGCCGCCTTTAGACAAGTTAATTGCCATGATTTAAATTTCCTTCTGCTGTATCAAATTAAATTAATGTTGTTTTTTACTATAAGAGATTGAAGATAGAACTGCCCAAACAATAAAGGCAATCCCAATAAGACCAGTGACCACTTCAGGTACATGTACACCCGTACCACTGGCGAGCATAATAAATGCGAGCGCACCAATTGCATAATGCGCACCATGCTCTAGGAATATATAGGCATCCAATGTGCCTTTTTCAACCAAGAAGACGGTCATAGACCGTACAAACATCGCACCGATTGCCAAACCGAGCATAATAATTACCACATCATTGGTAATTGCAAATGCCCCAATCACGCCATCAAAACTAAACGAAGCATCGAGAACTTCCAGATATAAAAAACCGCCGATGCCGCCTTTTGCTACCGCGGTTGCGGTTTCAGCCAAAGATGTACCTTGCTGATTATTTTCAGTTTCTTCATCATCGGCATCGCTACTTTCGAGCAAGTGACCGATCACCTGCACGCCGATATAAACCACAATCCCCCAGATCCCTGACACCATCACAGCTAGTTTGGTTGCTTCTGGTACAAAGTGCGCCATGACCAACAACGCAATTAGTGCCAAAAATACTGAAATCGCAGGAATACTGGCTAAATTGGCGAGTTTGGACTCTAACCAATGAAACCAGTGTGAGTCTTTTTCATCATCAAACAAAAAGTTTAAGAACACGAGCAGCAAGAACATGCCGCCAAAAGCTGAAATTTCAGGATGATGTGCCAAGAGTTTTTCAGAGTAACTTTTCGGGTCATTCAGTGCCAGTTGGGCAACATCAACAATGCTCATATCTGCCGTAACCCCCACAATTAACAGTGGGAATAACAAACGCATACCAAATACGGCAACAATAATCCCGGCGGTTAAAAACAAGGTGCGCCAGAACTGGTTCCATGTTTTGAGTACCGAAGCATTCACTACAGCATTGTCAAACGACAGTGAAACTTCCATCACGGCTAAAATCCCCGTGATCGCAAGGGCTTTGAGCATGGTCATCAGCCCCGCATCTGCCCCGTGGGTAAAGCCCCAGTAGGCAGACAACGCAAGACAGACTATGCTGAAAATGATCGAAAAACGAAAATGTTTCATCGAACCTGCTCAGTTAGATATTGATGCCATATTGATGGCACATCATGCGCAGACCACCCGCATAACCCTGTCCTACTGCGCGGAATTTCCACTCCCCGTTGTGGCGATACAATTCACCAAACACCATTGCAGTTTCAGTCGAATAGTCTTCATTTAAATCAAAACGTACGATTTCATGCTGTGAAGCATTATTTACGATGCGGATAAAGGCATTTTGCACCTGACCAAAGTTTTGGTGACGCGCTTCAGCATCATGAATGGTTACAGTGAAAATGATTTTTTGTACATCAGCAGGTAAACGCGTCAAATCAATTTTCAGGCTTTCATCGTCGCCATCGCCTGCACCTGTACGGTTGTCGCCAGTATGTTCAACTGAACCTTCTGGTGAACGCGGCTGGTTATAAAAAATAAAATCGTGTTCGCCACGAACTTTGTCGTTCGCACCCAATAAAAATGCAGATGCATCCAAGTCAAAATCGACGCCATCAGTTGCGCGCGCATCCCAGCCTAAACCCACTAAAACTTGGGTTAATGACGGATCAGTCTTGCTGAGTGAAAGATTGCCGCCTTTATTTAATGTAATTGCCATTTTATTGTTTCCTCTTATTTCAACTATTTACGCCCGACTGTCCATCTAAAACCAAAGCCATAATGTTCATCGAGCTTTTGTTGGTCATCAAAATATTGCACTTGACGGTTGGCCTGAATTTGCCCACCCACATTTTTTAATTCCACAATTGCACAGGTACTGAGGTAACCGCCTTCATTGACAGGCACTTCAATCGGTGGCTGATTGGGAAGCTGCATATTTACAATAGCATCGGTTGCTGCCCAGTTTGCTGCACCTTCGTAAATATATGTATAAATAACAATACGTTTAATCTGATCCCAATGTTCGCCATTGATCCACAGATTTTCACCGTTTAAGGACGACCCTGTGCGATCATCGCCTTGCAACTCGGCATAAGGCGATTTTTCATAACTGCCAAAACGATTGCCAAGCGCCTGAACAATATGAATTGCGCCGTTTTGCATCTCAATCATGGCACCCAAGTCCAGATCAACCGACTGCGATGCACTGAGCTTGCGAAAGAAACTCTTGCCACGATCGCCACCTGAACGGTTCCAGTTCAAATTCACCTGAATCTTGCCAAATGAACCATTGTATTTGGTGAGGTTAATCGATGAATTGGGCTTGTCTAAACGAATCTTGGACAGGTTAATCGAACTTGGTGGTGGCGTCGGTTGTGCTGTAGGCGTGGTCGAGCTGACAGGCTGACCAAAAATATTTGCATTGCTACTTGTCGTTGGTGGTGCAACGCTCGGACTCGGCTGTGGTTGCGGTGGGACTGCAGATGGCTCAGCCACTTCCACACCAAAGTTTTCTGCCAAAGGTTTTAAGCCACCATTAAAGCCCTGATCGACAAAACGATATTTCCAGCGACCATTGTGGTTATAAACTTCCGCCAAAATCAGCGCCTTTTCGGTTTTGCTCTGAGTATTGATCTCTGATGTTGCAACTACATGACCATCGTTGAGTAAATCGATACTGAGTTGCTGCAAGTCCCGAATATGTGCAGGCTCGCTCAGTGTGGCACAAATCGCAATTTTACCAATCGCAGTGTCGAGCAATGTAGTATTGATACGAATACGGGTTAAATAGTCAGTTTGACTACTCGACTCAAATAACTGAATACTTTGGTTTGGAGTATGGGTTTGCCCATAGAAAATCATGTCGGTATCACCACGGACTTTTTGCGTGGTCTGTTCCAGTAAATACGCGGTAATATCTAAATCTATGGCTTGGGGAACACGCGCTCGAATCACGAGTTCGACTGACGGAGTAGGTAAAATCGTATTTGCACCTGCGATAAGTTGCATCACACACCTTTTGTTATGTTCTCAGTTTGATGTCTAAATAAAATAAGGTCTTTTGCATTTTTAATGCGAAATCTTTATATAAAAACAACACTTTATATAGACTTTAATTATAAATAGCGATTTTATTTATATCACAGATCAGTCTTCCCCCCCCAACGAATCTTGCATAAAAAAACAAACCCTCAAAGGATTGAAACTTTGAGGGTGTTTCGGGAGATCTCTTAAATTCATCAAATACAGCGTTCAGGCTGAAATTGCCTTACATGAAACTCGGCTGTGCGATGCTTTTATTCCTTATGATGTTTTATGAAAGCAGTCTGTTTTTTTGGTTTAAGCAACTGCCTACGCTCACGAAGCAAGGCAGTTACAATTTTTATGGCTTAGTCTGACTCTGGCTCAATACGGCGTCCGCGTTCTAACACCCAAGTCCGTTCTGGGTCGCGGTTACTGCGGTATTTGTAGGCAATAAATAATCCGATAAACCAAATCGGTGAGGCAAACAATGAAATGCGGGTATCATGATCGAGACATAAAATCGCCACCACAAACACCATAAACGCGATGCCTGCCCAGCTCATAAAAATCCCCGCAGGCATTTTATAGGCCGATTGTTCATGTAAATCAGGACGTTGTTTGCGGTAAGCCAAATATGATAACAAAATCATACCAAAGGCAAACACAGTTAAAATCGAGGTAAATGCGGTCACAATATTAAATGCCGACATGACATTTGGCGTGATAAATAAAATCGTGGTGCCTGCCACCACACAGCCCATCGAACACAAAATCGCTTGGACAGGGACTTTACCCTTAGACAATCGGGTAAAGCGCTGTGGTGCATCCTGCTCAACAGCCAAACCATAGAGCATACGGCTGGTGGCAAAAATTCCACTGTTTGCCGAAGACATGGCAGAGGTCAGTACCACAAAGTTCACCACGGCAGCAGCAGCGGTTAGCCCGACCAGTTTAAACAGCGCGACAAAAGGGCTTTGGTTCGGGTCAACATGCTGCCATGACATCACCGAAATAATCACCAGCAAAGCGCCAATGTAAAATAACAGAATGCGCCAAGGAATCGAGTTAATGGCTTTTGGTAATGATTTTTCAGGATTTTTAGTTTCCGCGGCAGTTGTCCCGACCAGTTCGATGCCCAAAAAGGCAAACACTGCCATTTGAAAACCACTGAGAAAGCCCGTAATGCCATGCGGTAAAAATGAGGCTGGATCGGTAATATGATGAAAGGATGCCTTGACACCATTTGGCGATACAAAACCGATGCTGACCAGACTGATACCCAAAATCAAAAAGGCAATAATCGCCACAATCTTGATCATGGAAAACCAGAACTCGGTTTCACCAAACATTTTTACGGTCAGCAAATTCAGCGTGGTTAAAATGCCAATGGTGGCCAAGGCAGGCAACCACACAGGCAAATCGGGATACCAGAACTGCATATAACCGCCTATGGCAATAATATCGGCAATCGCGGTCACCACCCAGCCCAGCCAGTATGACCAGCCCAGAAAAAAGCCCGCCCATGGCCCTAGATACGCTGTGGCAAAATCCACAAACGATTTATAGCTGGTGTTGGAGAGTAACAATTCTCCCATGGCACGCATGACAAAAAAGAAGAAAAAACCAACGATCATATAGGTCAGTAAAACCGATGTTCCCGAAGATGCAATGGTCTGACCTGACCCCATGAACAGTCCCGTACCAATCGCGCCACCAATGGCAATCAACTGGATATGCCGATTGCTTAATGCTCGGTCAAGTTGCGGTTCCTGCTCTATATGATGATGACCCAACAGATCACCATCCCCCATTAATGCGTGAGTCTCTTTATGTTCCCGATTCATCGCCACTCCTAGCCAGCATTGCGCTGTAATTAACTGTCAGTCCTTTTCATTTCTGCTGTGACGGAAGCTTTGGGTGCTAAGCGCCTGTGTCTTCTGTCAGCATCAGCCCTGCACGTAATCCTTTTTGTACGTTCGGGTTGGGAAATAAAATCCATTCTTGTGTGTGCTGCACCCGCGTTTCCTGCTGTTGCTGGGTACACAATAGCTCTCCCTGCTCGAACACGGTAAAATTCGGGGCATCATCACTGAGATACAGCTTGAAGTCGTCATGTTGCTTGAGCAGTGAATACTGCACCTGAAACTGACGCATCGCACTGGTCTTACCACGTGGTGGTAAAGCTTGCCCTGCCACCACACTGCGCAACATGGTGTCAGTTGCCTGAAACTGACTCAGGTCGTTGCAGCCAAACGGCAAGGCTTTGCCCAGCTCCAGCGTGCAGCTAGAGGCTTGGCAGGTTTCTGCGGTCAACTGGCTAAAGGTGCGTCCAAGGCTCTGGTGTCGTACCAGAGCATCCAGATCTGCTGCCTCCAGCGAGCTTAAAAATTCAGAGTCGAAAGGTTCACTTTTATACGGCAGCAAACCAAAGGTCGGTAACAGTGATGCACGGATAGCGGTGTGCAAGTCATAGTGCAGACGAATCGCCTGTGGGTCACTGTGCTGCATAAATTGCTGCACCAGTTGCTCCAACCCTTTGGCACGTGCAGTTTCAGCGCTTTCTGTAAACTCACTGACCCCGCCCATAAACATGCGGTTCAGGTCAGCATTCAGATAACGCTGTCCCTGACGCATGGCTTCTGGATTACCAAAAATGATCAGCAAGCGGACTTGTAATGCCAATTTCCCAGCAAATAGATCGCTACACAGTTGATTTAACAACTCAATCGGCGCAGTTTCATTGCCATGAATACCAGCCGAAAGCACCACCACTTTGTGATAGTCCTGCACTGGCGTCAGTTCCAGTACCCCTTCTGCCAGCCAGTGCCAAGCAAAACCATGCTGCTGCCCCTGCTGTGGCTCAGGGAATTGACCACTGAGCGTCATTGCCAAGAAATCCTGCATCACTGACCACTCCTAGATTTGTTGGAACGGGTAGATCGAGCCGAGATTCAACAATACCGTCAGTTCATCCAGTGCCTGACGGCTTTCGATCAACAACTGTGGATCGACCAGATCGGCTTGAGTTAAACGGTCACGGTAATGACGATCTACCCATTGATTGAGTGCCATAAAGAGCTGCTCATTCATCAGCACTTTGGGATTCACCGCCTGTAATTCCTGTTCATTCAAGGCAACACGCAAGCGCAAGCAGGCAGGCCCGCCACCGTTTTGCATACTTTCACGTAGGTCAAACACTTTAATCTCATCAATCGGTGTACCCATTTGAATCATGTCATTCAGGTAGCCCCAAACTGCCGCATTTTTGCGAGATTCTTCAGGTACAACAATGCTCATGCCACCATCTGGACGGGTCAAAATCTGACTGTTAAACAGATAAGTCGCTACGGCATCATCCACCGAAACACGTTGGGTCGGCACCTCAATCGCAATCAGTTCTTGCTCTAGCATTGCCATTTTGCGGCGAATTTCATCGAGTGCCTGTGCCTGATGTAAAAACGCCTGTTGATGGTGAAACAGCACTTGCTGGTTGCTGACCGCGATTACGTCATTATGGAAAACGCCCTGATCAATCACATCAGGATGCTGCTGTACAAATACCGTGTGTGCAGCATCGAGCTGATGCAAACGCGCAATCGCTTCACTGGCTTCACGGGTCTGACGTGCTGGGTAGCGTTTCGGCCCTGCTTCACCATTAAAATGCTGCTGTCCATAAACAAACACCTGCACACTGCGCTCGGCATAGCTACCTCCCAAACGGTTGTGGTTGGCTGCACCTTCATCACCAAACAGTGCCACTTGAGGTAATGCCGCATGATGCGCGAAATGTTGTTCATCACGGAAAATCGCCTGCAAGACCTGCGAAGTGGTATCCGCTTCAATCGAACGGTGAAACTTATTGTTGAGGTTGGCTGCGGTAAAATGCACCCGACCATCGGCACTGTCGGCAGAGGGTGACACGGTTGCTGCATTGGCAGTCCACATACAGGATGCCGAACTCAATGATGAAAGCAGTTGCGGTGCGTACTGCATCGCTTGTGCAAGTATGCTGGCATCATCACCACGAAAACCGAGCTTACGCAACATCGGCACATGTGGACGCTCATGGGGTACCAACACACCTTGTTTCAAGCCCAAATCACTCAGGGCTTTCATTTTTTCTAAACCTTGCTTGGCCGCAAGTTTCGGGTTAGACACCAGATTGCGGTGTTTGGTCGAGGCTTCATTGCCAAATGACAAACCTGCGTAGTGGTGAGTGGGGCCAACTAAACCATCAAAATTGACTTCATAACCTAACATTTTCTTCTCCAATTTCCGTGGCTTATTCCAACACCAACCCTGGTGTTAATTTTTCAGGCAGGCTCAGACTGTCAGTTTCCAGTGATGCCATTGGCCATGCGCAGTAATCCGCTGCATAAAAAGCACTTGGACGATGGTTGCCCGATGCGCCGACACCACCAAACGGTGCAGCACTGGATGCCCCTGTTAATGGTTTATTCCAGTTGACAATCCCTGCACGGGCTTCAATCAACAGCTCGTCAAACAAGGCGCGTTGCGTGGCAATCAAACCCACTGCCAAGCCAAAACGGGTTTTGTTCGCCAGCTCTACAGCCTGTGCAAAATCGTCATAACGCTGAATACAGGTCAATGGCCCGAAATATTCTTCATCAGGTACATTGGCAACGCCTGTCACCTCTAAAATTCCCGCACTGAGTAAGCTGCTATCCGCTTGCAAACGGGTCATGGCGAGCAATGAAGTTGCCCCCAAATCCAGAAGGGCTTGCTGTGCATGTAACATGCGCTCAGCCGCAGCCGATGAAATCACCCCACCCATAAATGGTTGTGGTTCAGTATCCCAAGCGCCAATCTGTAACTTGCCTGCCACCTCAACCAAACGCTGAATGAACGCATCGCCTTGTGCGCCATGTTTCACCAAAATACGACGGGCACAGGTACAGCGCTGTCCCGCAGAAATAAAGGCAGATTGAATGGCGACATTGACCGCAGCATTAACATCTTCAAAATCTTCCACGATCAGCGCGTTGTTGCCACCCATTTCCAGTGCCAAGATTTTCTCAGGCGCGCCTGCCATCTGACGGTTTAACTGGTAGCCTGTGCTGGCACTACCTGTAAACAATAAGCCATCAATTTCAGGGTGTTGTGCAAGCGCTTCGCCTGTTTCACGGCCGCCTTGAACCAAGTTCAATACGCCACTCGGTAAGCCTGCCTGTTGCCACAACTTCACGGTTGCTTCGGCAGTCCACGGTGTGAGTTCGCTCGGCTTAAACACGATGCTGTTGCCTGCAATCAGTGCAGGGACAATGTGCCCGTTGGGTAAATGTCCTGGGAAGTTATACGGGCCAAATACCGCAAGCACACCATGTGGGCGGTGACGTAACGATGCCACACCATCTGCCATAGTCGTGCTGCTCTCACCTGTGCGCTGTTCATAAGCACGCAGTGAAATCGCCACTTTACCGATCATGGCTTGCACTTCGGTCAAGGTTTCCCAGTACGGTTTACTGGTTTCCTGACTAATCACTTCCGCCAACTGGTTTTTGTTTTGTTCTAGCAAACTGGCAAAGCATTGCACCACTTCAACCCGCACGTCCAGACTTTGACGCGCCCAATGTTTAAATGCACTGCGGGCTGCCTGACAAGCGGCATCCACGTCGGCTGAATTTGCTGAATTTGATTTCCAAATCAACTGATTCGTGACTGGATTGGTTTTTTCTAAGGGTGCACCTCGCCCTTGCAGCCATGTTCCTGCAATATATAAAGCTTGTTCTGACATGTTATTTTTCCAATGGATTAAGTGCCAAAATACGTACGGATTGTCCTTCAATCACTTCAAGCTGCTGTGCCTGCTCGGCGGTTAAATACAGCATTTCATCGTGCAACTGACCTTGAATCAGCAAGGCGCGGTAGTCGTAGTACGCATCGTTCGCAACTAAATAATGGGAAGGAGATTTTTTGCTGTCGACGCTACCAATTTTGACAGACACCAGACGACTATCCTTGACGGCACGCAAGTCATCCAGTTCGGCTTCAATGGTCGGTCCTGCATCAAAAATATCGACATAACCCTGATAACGCAGACCTTCTGCCTCCAATACGTGGTAAGCAGGCAAGGTTTGTGGATGCACTTTACCAATCACATTGCGTGCGCTCTCAGGCAGCAAGTCCACATACAGCGGATAACGTGGCATCAGTTCGGCAATAAAGACTTTTTGCCCGATACCACTTAAATAATCCGCAGTAGAGAAGTCCATATTAAAGAAGTGCTTACCGAGTTCATTCCAAAATGGTGAGCGTCCCTGCTCATCGGATACCCCACGCATTTCTGCGAGCAGACGTTGCTGAAAAAACTGGCGAAATGCCGCAATAAACAAAAAGCGGATTTTCGACAAAAATTTGCCATTGTTGCTATGCCGATAATCAGGATCAAGGAACAACGTACACAGTTCGCTATAGCCTGTATGGTCATTGCTTAAAAACAGGGTTGGCAAAACTTTATAGACATTCAACGCCTTTGACGCATGCACCTGTGTACCGACATGGAAGTTGTACCATGGCTCGGTCAGACCGACCGCGACTTCCAAGGCACTGACCCCGACCACGCGTCCATTGGACTGGTCTTCCAGCACGAACAAATAACCCTGTTCATGTTTGCTGGCTTCACCATTTAAGGTGTTACGGGTACGTTCGATTCGTGCCGACAAGATATCTTTATTGGGAGGCAATGAGGTCAAGCCTGTACCTGCCTTGGTGGCAAGCTGATAAATGTCGTCTAAATCGCGGTGCTCGGCGTGGCGTACGATCATCATGGGGCAATATCCTTATTTTACGAGACGGGCAACAGCACGTTCAAAGCGTTGTAATCCTTCGATAATATCCGCTTCTGGGATAATCAGCGATGGGGTAAAACGTACCACGTCTGTGCCTGCCACCAGTGCCAATAATCCTTCTTCGGCAGCGAGGTTGGTGACTTGTTTAGCTTGACCTGCATATTCATCTTTGAGTACACAGCCGATCAACAGACCTTCGCCACGCACTTGGCTAAAGACTGGATATTTGGCATTAATCGCTTCAATGCCTGCCACAAACTGCTGATGACGTGCTTTCACGCCGTCGAGCACTTCAGGGCTGTTAATAAAATCAAATACAGCATTGGCTACAGCGCAAGCCAGTGGATTGCCACCGTAAGTTGTGCCGTGTGAACCTACAGTCAGCACTTTCGCTAAGGCATCGGTGGTCAACATCGCCCCGATTGGGAAACCGCCACCCAAGGCTTTGGCTGTGGTCAAGACATCAGGCACAACATCAGTATTCATATACGCATACAACGCGCCTGTACGACCAACGCCAGTTTGCACTTCATCAAAAATTAGCAAGGCATTGTGACGATCACACAGTTCACGTAAACCTTTTAAAAATTCAGCATCGGCAGGCAACACGCCGCCTTCACCCTGAATCGGCTCAACAATTACGGCACAGGTTTTGTCATTGATCACCGCAGCAGCCGCAGCCAAATCGTTATAAGCAACGTGCTGAATACCTTCTGGTAATGGTGCAAAATCTTGTGAATATTTCGGCTGACCGCCCGCAGTCACGGTAAATAAGGTACGACCATGAAAGGCATTGTTAAACGCCACAATCTGGTTTTTGCCTTCGACACCACTGTCATTGCCATATTTGCGTGCCAGTTTCAGTGCAGCTTCGTTGGCTTCCGCGCCTGAGTTGGCAAAAAAGACTTTTTCGGCAAAAGTTGAATCGGTGAGTTGTTTGGCTAAACGTAAAACAGGCTCGTTAGTATAACCGTTGCCAATATGCCAGAGCTTTTGTGCCTGTTCAGTTAACGCCTGAATCGCAACAGGATGGGCATGCCCCAATGCATTGACCGCGATTCCCCCAGCAAAATCAATATATTCTTTACCTTGCTGATCCCAGACACGAGAACCTTCGCCACGGACCAAAATAAAATTGGCAGGAGCAAACACAGGCACCATCCATTGGTTGAAGTCATTTCGGGTAATCGTCATTGGCTGATTCATATTAACCTCTAATTTATTGAAAAATAGCCAATTTCATTTTATGCACCAAGCAAGCCACGGCAGCATTGTGTCGCGTTTGTTCTATGCGAAGCTAAACCACTTAGCTCCTGCTCATAGAGGTCTGAAAGCAAGTCTGCCTGCTATCAGATGATGCATAGGGGGAAATTTTCACCCCTATTCAAACTGAGTCCATTTCCAGTTTGCGCCACTTGGGCGCAATCTGCATTCAATTATTTTCCAGGGTAAATCCCGCGTTCTTTACGTGCCATGAGAATGCGTTCACATGCCAAAATATAGGCTGAGGTACGCAAGTTGCAGTGCTTTTCTTGTGCCTTGTTCCAGACATCGGCAACTGCATTACACATGATGGTGTCCAGACGCTGGTTAATTTCGGTTTCACTCCAGAAGAAGCTCGACATGTCCTGCACCCACTCGAAGTAACTCACCGTGACACCGCCTGCGTTACAAATCACATCAGGTACCACAATCACTCCACGACGATGCAAAATATCGTCCGCTTCTGGATAGGTTGGGCCATTTGCCCCTTCGAGGACTAAACGCGCCTGTAATTTTTCTGCGCGTTCTGCGGTGATCTGCCCTTCCAGTGCCGCAGGAATCAGGATTTCTGCCTGAACATCCCAAAATGCCTCTGCTTCAATTTCTGTCGCACCGACAAAACCTGCCACACCACCATGCTGCTGCACATGCTGTTGCAAGGCATGTGTATCTAAACCTGTTTCATTGAAAATCGTGCCTGTGTGGTCTTGCACACACACCACTTTTGCGCCTGTTTCAGCAAACAAAATCGCGGCTTCACTGCCGACATTGCCAAAACCTTGTACTGCAACACGGCTGTCTGCAACCGACAAACCAATTTTCTGGGCAATCTGACAACCTGTGACAAACACACCGCGTCCTGTGGCTTTAACACGACCCAATGAACCGCCCAAATGCACAGGTTTTCCTGTGACCACACCTGTCACAGTATGACCTTGTTCAATCGAATAAGTGTCCATGACCCATGCCATCACCCGTGGATTGGTACCAACATCGGGCGCAGGAATATCTTTTTGCGGGCCAATAATATGGCTGATTTCACTGGTATAACGGCGGGTCAAACGTTCAAGCTCGGCATCTGACAACTGGCGTGGATCAACCCGAATACCGCCTTTGGCACCACCAAATGGTAGATTCAGTACTGCAGTTTTAATGGTCATCCATGCTGACAAGGCCATGACTTCATTCAGATCGACATTGGGATGAAAACGAATCCCGC
Source organism: Acinetobacter sp. ANC 4636 (assembly GCF_054454555.1). Classification (NCBI taxonomy): domain Bacteria; kingdom Pseudomonadati; phylum Pseudomonadota; class Gammaproteobacteria; order Moraxellales; family Moraxellaceae; genus Acinetobacter; species Acinetobacter sp. ANC 4636. Next base: position 304,650 of record NZ_JBTKVD010000002.1, read on the forward strand.
CCTTGCCTGGCCCACGTGACAAGTTATGCTGTACCCGATAGCCTTCAAAATGACGAATGGAACCGTCATCCATGACCACAGGCACATCCACAATCAGCGCACGCTTTGGATTTTTTAAGGTATCAATATATTGGGTGAGGTCGCCAAGAAATGGCTTGACCCGTTCGATCTGTGCCAGATAGGTCATCCATGCACTGTTATTTTGCTGCGCGTAAGAGAGATGAGTCTCCACGGCAAAATCCTGTTTGTTGTGGTTTGCTTCAGCCTTGAGCTGTTCTGAAATCATATTTCCCACGTGTATTTACTCGCTACCGTTGCTTTAAGTTCTACAAAGAGCGCATCAAAATGACTCTCTCTACATCCTGTATATGTATAAACTTGTATATACAAGTTGAAATATAAATCAGTTTTTTTTAAAAAAATAGAGAGGGGATTAAAAATTTTTTAAAAATTTAATAAGACATTATTTTATAATAATATTTTTAATTATCATTTTCATCACACTGTCATTTTGACAGCAAAACTCGTCAGTTTTTTACGCACTAGACGAAAGCATTTTGTAATTTTTAGGCGCATTTTTCAGTGCATATTCTATCTGACTTGTACAACTTCGTGAGTTTTCAAGACAACTTAGTAGCGCATGGTCGGGGTAAATTTGCCTTTCAGATAATAACGGCTACCTGGGTAAATCAGGCGTGCACTCGACACGATATGCTCGCCTGTCCAGGTACGGCGCTTGAGCAATAAGCACGGTTCAGTCTTGCTGATTTCCAGCCATTTGCATTCTTTGGCATTGGCTAAAATCGCTTCCACAATGTGTTCGCCCTGACTAATCGGCACACGTTTCACCAGATAATCATTCGGAGTGATTTGGGTAAAATCCTGCTGAATATAATTGGGAATCAGCGCGGCATTGACCAAACGGTCTTCAAGCTGCACAGGAATATCATTTTCAAAATGAACCAGAATCGAATGATAGAGTTTCTGCCCAATTGCGACCTGCATTTGCAGGCATTGTTCCTTGTTGGCGCGAATCTGTTCCAACAAAATAATCTCGGAACGATGGCGATGGTTACGGCTTTCGATCTCTTTGGCGATGTTGTCGATCTGGAACAGTGCCGCTTCGCTTTGTCGCTCTGCCACAAATGACCCCACGCCCTGAATACGGGTCAAAAAGCGCTGTTCGGTCAGTTCACGCAAGGCACGGTTGATGGTCATGCGGCTACAGCCAAGTAACTTGACCAGCTCCATTTCTGAGGGAATTTTATAGTTGGCTGGCCAAATTCCATCTTGGATTTTTTTAGTAATCAGTTGCTTGACTTGTTCATACAGCGGCAACGGGCTGTCGTGCAATGGCGATAACTCTGCTTGCTGCTGTGGGTGAGAAACACGGTTAGTCATGATCAACTCGAACAAAATCAATAAACAATAAAATGCGCAGGCACAAGCCAACAAAACTAATTCATTCACCCAAGATTGGGCAAAAGTTTTACTAAAAACTAAGTTTACTCAATACCTTTTTAAGATATTGAAAATAAATGAATAGTGATAGCAGAGTCTTAAAGTTTTAACACATATTTCAGCATTAGCCTTCGGCTCGACCTACTTTTCTTTCGGGAAAAGTAGGCAAAACCATTATCATCTGCAAAACTCGCTTAACATCATATTCTAATTAAAGATATTGCAAAAACAGTACCTTTAAAATGTTGGTCTGGCTCGAACAGTTGCAGATGACCTATTCATATCTCCAATTTTTGGAAAATATTCGTCAAACTTAAATTAAAATAGCATAAATCCTCAGCAGCATTGCCAATTTTAAATAGCGACTTCTGTGATTATTTCAGTTGCTGCATGCCCGAAATGGTCGGCATGACCTCACGCATCAGGCTTAAAAATTGGCGTAACCGTGCAGGATAATAGCGCGCCCACGGATAGACCAGATACACAGGCAACGGTGCTGCTTGCCACTCAGGCAAGATATTCACCAGTGTTCCCTCTGTCAGTGCATCAGCCGCCAGCCAACTGGAAATCACCGCCACACCTAAGCCCCGCAATGCTGCATTTTTCAGGACAAATAAGCTGTCGGTACTTAACCGTGGCTGAATCGGCACACTATGAATTTGCTGGGTCAGCTGGTTTTTGAGGCGAATTTCATGCCGATAATAAGTACTGAGTTCAATCCAAGGGAAAGACTCTAAATCTTCAATCTTTTCAATCTCAGGTGAACGCGCCAACAGTTCAGGACTTGCCACCATAATCCGTGGCACTTCAGCCAGTAAAATGGCTACCGTATTGGGGTCAGGTTCAAAACCGACATGAATCGCGCAGTCAATATGATCAGCTAAAAAATCAGGTGCAGCGTCACTGAGCCGCCATTCAATATTCAATGCAGGATAACGCTTTAAAAAATCCAGAACAGGCAGCAACAATTGCTGTTGACCAAAGGCATGCGGAGCGCGTACCCGCAGCAAACCAACAGGTTCATCCGCCACCTGTTTCAGCTCCTCTTCCAGATTTAGCCAGTCATCAATCAGGTTTTTGGCATGCTGATAACAGCGCTCGCCATCATCGGTGAGTTTGGTCGCATGCGTGGTACGGAGCAGCAATTTTGCCCCAAGCAGTTGCTCCAGCGTACTTAAACGCCGACTCACGGTTGCCTGCGAGACTTCAAGCTGACGTGCAGCTCCCGAAAGTGAACCCGTTTCAACAATCCGAATCAGGGTATGCAGCAGTTCCAGCCGATCTATACGTTCAAGAGATTTCATTTTGATTATGGTTATACGTTTGGCGTATAACTATTTTACCATGACCACCGCTACCACAATGCCGGCATTTGCCCAAAAATAGCCCTCTGTTCCTGCCCCGATCAAGAGATTGCCATTATGACTGCTGCTGCCCCCACCCGATCTGTTTCGTCCTTATTGGTGTTTATGCTGGCAACAGGTGCAGGTATTGCTGTAGCGTGTCTGTACTATGCTCAACCCATTTTGCCGTTATTTTCCAGTGACTTGCATATCGCAGTGGGTGATTTGGGGCTGATTCCGATGCTGACGCAAATCGGCTATGCCTTGGGGATTTTCTTCCTGATTCCACTAGGCGACCGCTATGACCGTCGTGTACTGATTCTGGTCAAAAGCCTATTGCTGATTGTGTCTTTGCTGGTACTCAGTTTGAGTCAGGGGCTCTACAGTGTGCTGCTGTTGAGTCTGGTGGTGGGCATTACCGCGACCATGGCACAGGACATCGTCCCGAGTGCTGCAATCCTTGCGCCTGCGGGACAACAGGGTAAATTTGTCGGCACCGTCATGACAGGGCTGTTACTCGGGATTTTACTGTCGCGAACCGTGAGTGGTGTGATTGCCGCCTACTGGGGCTGGCGCGCCATGTATCAACTGGCAGCGATTAGTGTATTTGTGGTGGCGATGGGTTTATGGCGCGTGCTGCCACGCTTTCAGCCGCATGCACAGCTCGGTTACTTTGCCTTGCTCGGTTCAATGCGCCACTTGTGGCGGCACTACCCTGCGTTGCGTCATGCTGCACTGGCACAAGGCCTGCTTTCGGTGGCGTTTAGTGCCTTTTGGTCAACCCTTGCCGTGATGTTGGCGGAGCATTATCACTTGGGCAGTGCAGCAGCAGGTGGTTTTGGGATTGCAGGTGCGGCAGGCGCTTTGGCTGCGCCGATTGCAGGGTCATTGTCTGACCGCTATGGCTCACATCGGGTAACGCAACTGGGGGCTGTACTGGTGATGCTGTCGTTTACGGCAATGTGGGTGTTGCCAATGCTGTCGATGCATACTCAACTGCTTTTAATTGCGATTGCTGCAATTGGCTTTGACTTGGGGCTACAAGCCAGTCTGGTGGCACATCAAACCCTTGTGTATAGCCTAGAACCGACTGCACGCGGGCGTTTAAATGCAGTGTTATTTACAGGTGTATTTACCGGCATGGCATCGGGTTCATGGCTCGGCAGCAAAGCCTATGCCGTGGCAGGCTGGCAAGCGGTGGTGACCCTTGCGGCGATTATGGGGCTGATCAGTCTATGGATTCGCTGGGTCGAAGGTCGCCGTTTACAACGAGTCGAAAGCATCTCCTCTCAATCCTGATAATGCAAATGCCCTTCAGCCAGACAGAGTTGCGGGGCATTCAGTTGCTGCAATTCTTCTACATGATGGGTGATGTACAGCATCGGAATCGCCAGTTCCTGCTGAATGGTATTTAAAAAACTCAGTAGCTGCTGGCGAAGTTGTAGATCTAAGCCTGTCGTCGGTTCATCTAGTAACAATAAATCGGGCGATGACAGCAGCGCCCGCGCAATCGCCACCCGTTGTGCTTCGCCGCCTGAAAGCTGATGTGCCTTGCGCTTCAATAACGGCAGCAAACCCAGTAATTCCACAATATAACTACTGGCAAATTTCGATGCTTGCGATGGCTTCCAGCGCTGAGCATAACCAATATTTTGCAACACATTTAAATGCGGAAACAGGCAAGCTTGCTGAAAAATAAAGGCGATATTGCGCTGATGTACAGGCACATTCAGCCCTTGCTGACTGTCAAATAAAGTCTGTTGATTGAGCTGAATTCTACCCTGTTGCGGTTGCAGCAATCCTGCAAGGCATTTGAAAAAACTAGATTTCCCTGAACCCGATGCCCCAACAATCCCCAATACAGGTGCTTGTGTCTGCAAATCGACCTGCAAGGCAAAATCGGCTTGGCGATATTCAAACTGACAGTTCAGCATTTACATTCGCCCCAAACGTTGCTGATATTTTTGCAAAATCACATGATTGGCAATCAGTGCCGCAAATGCCAGTGCCACTGACAGCATCACCAGACGTAGCGCCATATGCTCTCCATCGGGCTGTTGTAGCAACGAATAAATCGCGATCGGCACGGTGCGGGTTTCATCGGGAATGTTGCCGACAAAAGTAATGGTGGCACCAAACTCGCCCAGACTGCGGCTGAAACACAAAATGCTGCCAATGATGATGCCAGGAATTGCCATCGGTAAACTGACACTGTAAAACACCTGCCACGGATTGGCACCCAGACTCGCGGCAACATGCTCAAGACGCTGGTCGATCAGCTGAAATGACAGCTTGATCGGCTGCACCATCAGCGGAAAAGCCACCACCATGGAGGCTAGAACTGCCCCTTTCCAGTTAAATGCCAGCTGAATCCCGAACTGCTGCAAGGCATGCCCGATCCAGCCCTGATTGCCAAACAGCACCAGCAAACCATAACCCAGCACCACAGGCGGCAGTACCATCGGCAATTGCAAACAGGCTTCGAGTAAAAATTTCAGCCGAAACTGCAAGCGCACCAGACTCCATGCCACAGCAATCGCAAAGGGCAAACACAACAGGGTCGCCCAAAGTGCAACTTTGGCGGAGAGTGCCAACGCACTCAGTTCTTCAGGCGATAACATCGCTGCATCCTATTAGCGGTTTATGCTAAAACCATAATGCTTAAAAATAGCCAAGGCTTGTACACTGTGGCTCATAAAACGATAAAACTGCTGTGCTTCAGGATTTTGCTCACCAACTTTGGTCAGTGCCACAGGATAAATCACCGCATCATGCGAGTTATCAGGCAGTACCCCGATAATCTTGACTTTGTGGCTGACCAAGGCATCGGTTTTATAGACAATCCCGACATCACACTCGCCACGCTCGACAAAGGTCAGCGCAGCGCGTACATCATCTGTCCCGACAATCCGACCTTGCAGGCTGCTAAGCCAGTTGAGCTTGATCAGGCTTTGTTTGGCATATTTCCCGACAGGTACGGATTCCATTTGCCCTGTACATAACTTACCGCTAAAGGCTTGGGCAAAGGCAAAATGACTATTGGTCTGAACCTTGATATTCAGGTTTTTCGGGCTGATCAATACCACCTGATTGCGTAGCAATGGCTTGATGTATTGAGGGCTGACCTCCTGTTTTTGCAGCAAATAGCTCATCCAGTCCTGATCAGCAGAAAAGAAAATATCGCTCGATGCACCTGCCACGATTTGCTTGACCAGTGTTGAGGATGCCGCATACACAGGCACGACTTTAGTGCCCGGATGCTGCTGTTGATACAGCTTGGCAATCTCTGTCACGGCATTGGTCAGGCTGGCAGCAGCATAGACTTTTACCTCACCCGCATGTACCCATAGTGCAGTGAATGTTCCCACCATAAAAAGACTGAGTTGAGAAATCAAGCGCATGTCTATCACCCTAATCCAGATAAATGCCGTTGAGTAATGTGCCTGCACTCAGTACCGTATCGGCAGGAACTCGCAGCAAAAAATTACTCTCGAATAAGTTGCTGAGCATGTGCGACTGCTGTTTTTTCAGGGCAGTGACCTGTAATTGGCCTTGCTTAATCTGCGCTGACATTCTTAAAAAACGCTCGCGGCGATCAGGCTTGAGCTCATGTTGCAGCACTGCACTGATCCATGCGGGACTCACTGTTTGCCCGACTAAACCACGCAGCAAACTTGTGACATAGACTTGCAAGGCCACATACACCGCCGCAGGGTTGCCCGGTAATCCAAGCAAATAGCAAGTGTGTTCAGCCGATTGGGCACAGGCAAAAAACATCGGTTTGCCCGGTTTTTGTTTAACTTTCCAGAACACCTGCTGAAACCCCAAGTTCAGTGCTACAGGTCGCACAAAATCATAATCCCCGACCGACACACCGCCCGTGGTAATGATCAGATCACAACGGGATTGCACAGCCTGCAATAGCTCGGTCAGCGCAGTTTCCTGATCGGCAACCAAGAAAAATTCTGCGGCTAAACCGTGTTGCTGACACCATGCTTTGAGCATCGGGGTATTGGCATCGAAAATTTTGCCTTGCTGTAATTCATCGACATGGCTAGCGACTTCATCCCCCGTGACCACCACCGCAATTTTGGCTTGACGATAGACCAAAACCTGCTGCACACCCGTCATACACAGTGCCGCAATTGCACCAACACCCAGACGTTGTCCCTGAGTGGCAAGTACCTGTCCTGCCTGTACTTCTTCGCCTACATCGCGGATATCGGCATGTTCATTCAAGTCTTCGGTCAGTTTTATCTGTTGTTCCACGTGGAGCTGCACAATTTCCTGACGTGCCACCGTAGTTGTGCCTTCGGGAATCTTGCCACCTGTAAAAATCCGTACTGCTTGCCCTGCTTCAAGCTGTAGTTCGCTGACTTGCCCTGCACGGACTTCACCGATGACCTGAAAACATTGCCCTGCATCGATCGGATGCTGTGCAGCTGCCAATGCATAACCATCCACCGCGCTTTGCGAAAAAATTGGTAAGTCGACAGGTGCATACACATCCTCTGCCAAGACCCGTTGCAAGGCTTGCTCGACAGCGACAATCTCAGGCTCAAGTGGCTGAACGGTTTCGGCAATCAGGGTCAAAGCCTGATCAATCGAAATCAGCCCATGTTCTGCACCACAGCCACTCATTGATAGCCTCCCGCATGCGGAATATTTTTTTGTACATCAAACAGATGTACCAATGCAGGTAGAATTGCGGTCAGCGACTCGCTCGCGCCGCCACGACTGCCTGGTAGAGTAATCACCAGACTGTTGTCGATATAACCTGCCACGCCACGTGACAGGGCGGCATACGGGGTACGTTTTTGCCCAAAGCTACGCGCGGCTTCCATCAAGCCCGGAATTTCACGTTGCAATAACGGCTGCAAGGTTTCAATGGTCAAATCTTTCGGGCCTAAGCCTGTGCCACCGACTGTAACAATCAGTGGATAATGGTTTTTTTGTTGTTCGATGAGTGCCAGCAATGCCTCAGGGTCATCGGCAATCACCTGATAGGCAATCTCGCTAAAATTGGCGTCTTCAAGCATCTGCATGACGCTCTGCCCTGCGGTATCCGGCTTTTTACCTGCGGCAACCGTATCGGACAATACAATTACCGAGGCGTTTAAACTATGTTTGAGCTGTCGGACAAAATGCGATTTTCCGCCTTTTTTCTTGAGCAAACGGCACTGATCCATCTGCAAATCTTCAGGCTCACAGTGTGGTTTCAGCATGTCATACAAGGTCAGTGCCGCAAGACTGGCTGCGGTCAGCGCCTCCATTTCCACCCCAGTTGGCCCAATGGTTTCCACGGTTGCCACAATAGTCACCGCCGCTTCATGCAGTTCAAATTCAACATCGGCACGGTAAATCGGCAATGGATGACACAATGGAATCAGCTCATCGGTGCGCTTGGCGGCTAAAATTCCTGCAATACGTGCGGTTTTTAGCGCATCACCTTTTTCAGTATTGCCCTGTCGCAAGAGTTCAATACAATGCGGCGGCGCAGACAGCACCGCTTGGGCTTCTGCAATCCGGTAACTCTCGGCTTTCATGGCAACGTTTTTCATGACGATGTTTCTCAAATAGGAATAATTGGGTTAATGCTGGGAATGGGCGTGACTATGTGTATGTGCATGCGAATGATCTGAATGCCCATGCTCCTCGGCACTATAGTCTTTACGAATACAGCAGCCCGTCACGAACTGACTTGTGCCATCGCTATAAAATTCTTCTTTCCAGACAGGCACTTCATGCTTGACCCGCTCTACGGCTTCTTCACAGGCGGCAAATGCTTCACGGCGATGCTCGGCATAAGCCAGCGCAATAATCGCCGTGCCACCAATACCGAGTTTGCCAACCCGATGTACCACGCGCACATAGTGAACGGCATATTTGGCTTGCACTTCCTGTTCAATTTGCCGAATCATTTTTTCCGCTAAAGGCGCATAAGCGCTATAACACAGCGCATCAACCGCACGCCCTGCATGGTGATTGCGGACCACACCAATAAAACTGCCAATCCCGCCACACGCTGGAAAATCTGCAATCGGGGCAAAACAGTCGAGGCTTAAATCCTGATTCTGAATTCGGGCAAAATCCATATTTATCCTCCCGCCACAGGTGACAACAACACCAAGGTACAGCCTGTATTTAGCACATCCTGACGTGACACCAAACTGTCGCCAATGGCACAGGCACATTGCTGAATTGCGGTTTGTGCCTGCGGATGCTGCTGACCGAGTTGTTCAAGCACTGCTGCAATCTGTACAGGTGCATCAAACTCAAGCTGAACTTCGCTCGGCAGCCAGCGCGTCACTGCGCCAAAACCTTCAATCTGTACGGAAATTTTTTGCATGTTAGCCTCCTAGCATATGCATACTGATTTTTCGGGGGGCATGCGCTTGAGCATGAATGGCATGAAAACCTGATTTCTTGTGCCAAATATACGATCCGATGCGCTGCTGTAACTGCTCACGCGCCGTATCGGAATCATCTGCCAACGCCTCAATCTCAGACTTCAGCGCAATGCCTTGCGGTGCAAACAGACAGTTAAATAACTCGCCCTGAGCAGTCAGGCGGATACGGTCACATTGCCCACAAAAGGCGTGGCTAATGGTGGAAATAATTCCCACATCGTAGGTTTGGTCTAAACGGTAGATGCGTGCAGGTGAATGATCCTGTGGCAAAGCCTCAATCTGATAATGTGCTGCAAGCTGTTGCAAAATCTGCTGCTCGGTTACCACTTGCTGACGTTGCCACTGTGCATCGCCATCCAGTGGCATATATTCAATAAAACGTAACGGTAGTTGTTGCTGTTTGGCCCAAGCCACCAGCGGCAAGATTTGTGAATCGTTGATGCCCTGCATCAGCACGGTGTTGATCTTGATTGACAAGCCTGCCTGCTGTGCCGCAGCAACCCCCGCCAAAACAGGTTGCAGCTCGCGCTGGGTGAGTTGCTGAAAAAGCTGTGGGTCGAGACTGTCCAGACTGATATTCAGATCGTCCAGACCCGCCTGTTTGAGTGCTTGTGCATATTTGGGTAAATAGTGCCCATTACTGGTCATAGCAATGCGTTTTAAGCCCAGTGCGCGCAAGGATTGTAACTGTTCAATAAAATGCACCACGCCCTGACGCATCAGCGGTTCGCCGCCCGTAATGCGCAGACTGTCGATGCCACGCTTCACCATAAACTGGCAAAAAGCATACAAGTCTTCAAAACTGAGTAGGCTGTGTTTGTCCATCCATTCGGGATGCTCAGGCATGCAATACAGACACTTGAAATTGCAGCGATCAGTCACTGAAATTCTCAGTTTACGTTTTTGGCGACCAAACTGGTCAATCCACGAACTGGCAGGCTGCATCATGCACGGATCACTCCTAGCGTTTAAAAAAGGAAGATGGACAAATCAGGCAAAGCCCAACGCATCTTTTATGATCTGTATTGATGCAAGAAATATTCCAACATTGCACTAAATCAACACATTCAACTGTTTATATTGTTGTAATTCGTCGAATGAATTAATACTGTGAAAAATCAGTGCATGTTTGCGGAACTTCACCGCTTGCGCCTGCATCAATTTGAAGCATCTTTTCAGGCTCAATTCGCCTTGCTCAATCTGGGCGTTCAAAATTGGTAAACTGCTGCGTTTCAACAGACAAAATGGATACAGTGCCGCACCATTGATTTCCACATACGCTACCTCGGCTTCAGGGTGCTGCTGCAAACTTTGATGCAGTTTTCTAAGTACCGCTTTGGGCAGATAGGTCACATCGCAGGGCACAAACAGTACATAGTCTGCCGACACATGCCGCCATGCACTTTTCAGCCCCATAAGTGGCCCTAAAAAGCCCGATTTATCATCCTGAAAGCTGTGAATACTCGGCACCACATGCTGATAAATGCGATGGTCGCGGTTGCTGTTAATCCATTGCTGCTGTACCTTGCCACGAAAATGCTGCGAGATTTTTAACAGTTGAATCTGCTTGTCAAAACACTGCAACAGCTTGTTTAAGCCCTGCATACGACGGGCTTGTCCGCCCGCTAAAATCACCAGATCGGTCACGGGATAAGGGGCATCAGTCATGGGCAAGCTCCTGTTGGCAGGATTTAATTAAGCCACGAATTTCAGGCAGGCATGAACCACAATTGCCACCTGCTTTTAAGCAGGCAGTCACCTGTTTCTCATGGGTGATATTCTGGGTTTTGATCGCCTCAAGAATGCGGTTTTTACCGACTTTAAAACAGCTACACACCAGCGGCCCATCACTGTTGCCAGCATTCATCGGTGCTGCGGCCAGCAAGGCTTTACGGTGCGTGGCGCTCAAACGCTCACGTTTAAACAGGCTGGCAATCCATGCCCGATCGGGCAAAAAGGCTTTGTCGGCAATGTACAAACACGCCACAAGACGGTTGTCTTTGAGCACCACGATATGACATAAATGCTGGCTCTGGTCTTTGAGATCCAGCCATTCCAGACTGTCATCATCAAAAGCCAGTAATGCCTTGATGTTACTGGTAATGTCATTAAAACTTTGGCGTCCTGCCAGTTCATACTGGGCCGCATACGGCGTAGTGACCTTGTTCCACCAGCTCACTGACTGAATCGCCTCGCGCACCTGTGCGTGATATTCCTCACGAATAAAACACACGCCCTGCCAGCGACTATGAAATGGCTGCACCATGACCGGGGTATGTTTAAACTCAGGTTCACCCGAAATCGCATCCACCACAGGGTTGACCACCTTGCCAATCCGCGCATCGGAGGCAAATTGTTCTGTCCAGTGAATCGGTGCAAAAATCTGCCCACGGCGCACGCCTTGCGAGAACTGCGCCCGCAGCACGCACTTGCCCCAAGCTGAAAACACTTCCACCAGACCCTGCTCGGCAATCCCGTATTTCAGGGCATCTTGCGGGTGAATTTCACAAAAGGCTTCGGCACGGTGACTCGCCAATGCAGGCGCCAAGCCTGTACGGGTCATGGTGTGCCACTGATCACGAATCCGCCCTGTATTTAGAATCAGTGGATAATCACTGCTGGTCGGATGGACAGGAGCAACGGGTGCGGTTGCGACAAATTTGGCTTTACCCGATGCAAAGCTAAACTGCCCCTGTCCAAATAAGCGCTCGCGTGGTTGTGGCTGCTTCCACACTGGCCACTGCGTCGGTTGCAGTTGCTGATAATCTTCAGCGCTGAGTTCACTCAGCCCAGCCAAGTTAAAGTAGCGGAAGGTACTGCACTGCTCACGTCCTACCAAGTCACTGTTTTGGTAGGCAGAAAGCTGAGCATGTTCAAGGAAAATTTCATGTGAAGACTGAAAATCGAAGCCTGAAAAACCCATTTTCTGTGCCACTTCTGCCACTGCCCACCAGTCGGCTTTGCTTTGTGCAGGGGCAGGCAAAAACGCCCGCTGGCGTGAAATACGGCGCTCCGAGTTGGTGACCGTGCCATCTTTCTCACCCCAACCCAAAGCAGGCAATAAAATGTCGGCATATTGCGTGGTGTCAGTGTCTTGACAAATATCCGACACCACCACAAATTCGCATTTTTCCAGGGCGCGTTTGACCTGATCGGCATTTGGCAGACTGACCACAGGGTTGGTCGCCATAATCCACAGGGCTTTAATTTTGCCCTGCTCCACTGCTTCAAACAAATCCACGGCTTTTAAGCCTGCCTTGGTGGCAATTTTCGGGCTTTGCCAGAACTGTTGTACCAGTTGCTGATGCTCAGGTGCATCCAGATCTAGATGCGCCGCCAACATATTCGCTAGCCCGCCGACTTCACGTCCGCCCATGGCATTCGGCTGCCCTGTCATGGAAAATGGCGCTGCGCCTGTGCGCCCGATTTTCCCTGTCAGCAAATGACAGTTAATGATCGCATTGGCTTTGTTCACCCCTTGCGAGGACTGGTTCACACCCATGGAGAACAGGCTCATGACCTGTGAAGTTTGTGCAAATTTTTCAAAAAACAGCTGTAACTTATCCAGTTGGATGCCTGTGCGCTGCGCCAGTTCGGCTAAATCCGACTCGCCCTGACTGGCTGCTAAAGCCGCCTCAAGATTATCAGTATAGCGTTCGACAAAACTGTGGTCGGTATAACCATGTTGATGCAGATACTGCAATAAGCCATTAAACAGGCTGACATCTTGCCCCGGTAAAATCGGCAGGTGCAAATCTGCCTGCTCACAGGTCGCGGTAAAGCGCGGGTCGATCACCACCACAAACAGATCACGTTCGGCTTTGGCTTGCATGATGCGCTGATACAGCACAGGGTGACACCATGCGGTATTGGAGCCGACCAGCACCACCATTTTGGTCTGCTCAAAATCAACATAGCTGGCAGGTACAAGATCTTCGCCAAAACTGCGTTTGTGTGCTGCCACAGCAGAGGACATACACAGGCGCGAGTTGGTGTCGATATTGGCAGTGCCCAAGTAGCCTTTGACGAATTTGTTGACCACATAATAGTCTTCCGTCAAGAGTTGCCCTGAGACATAAAAGGCAACACTGTCCGCCCCGTACTGGTCGATACTGTCCTGAAAGCGCTCAGCAATCTGACTTAGGGCAGCATCCCAACTGCTACGGCGACGCGCAGCTTGACGTCCCTGCATCGGCTCAAGCACACGGGTCTGCAAGCCCAGTGTATCGGCCAAATGGCTGCCCTTGATGCACAGACGCCCAAAATTGGACGGATGCTGGGCATCCCCTCGCACCGCCACCTGTTGCCCGTGTGCAGTCTGAGTCACATCAACCTGCACCCCGCAGCCCACACCACAATACGGGCAGGTGCTAAAAGTGGTCTGGGTGTCACCGTGCTGAGGCTGTTCTACCATTGCAATGCTATTCATACCGTATTCCACGCCGCCAAATTTTCAACCTCTATAAGCTTCTTTCATCAACCCCTTTTATTTCTCCTCCCTATGGGAGAAAAATAAAGAGGGTGTAAATAACGATGAAAGAAGCTTTTGTTTTAACCATTAACCTGCTTGTTTTAATGCAAAATCTTTACCAAACAGCAGTTTGTTCCTGAACGGATGAATCGGTGTCTGATCTGCAATCAGCTCGGCATACCACATGCCGTCTTCAGTGTCGCCAAACAACACGGCACCCACGACCTTGTTGTCCTGAATGATGATGCGTTTATAAATCTGGCGTTTGTCATCGTGCAGCAGGATTTCTTCAAAAGCATCTTCAGGAGCAAAGTTGCCTGCCGAGAACACATCACAACCACTGACCTTGAGCTGGGTCGGTACGGGCTGCGCGGCAAAGGTCAGGCTGCCATGCTCTGCCAGATGTGAAGCGCAGATAAAGGCTTGCCCCCACAGTGGCTCCACCAGACCAAAGGTCTGCCCGCGATGCTCGATACATTCCCCGACCGCATAAATACTCGGATCCAAAGTCTGCATGGTGTCATTTACCAGCACACCACGGTTGCAGCGTAAGCCTGCCTGCTGTGCCAAGGCAATATTCGGGCGAATGCCCACGGCAAACACCACCAGATCAGCAGGAATAATCGTGCCGTCTTGCAGTTCGACTTGGGTAACTTGCCCCACATCATTACCCGCCAAACGCTGGGTAAAGGCTGAGGTGATCACCCGAATACCTTTGGCTTCAATGCTGGCTTTGAGCATGGCACTGGCACAGGCATCGAGCTGGCGATCCATAATATGCGTGGTTAAATGCAATACGGTCACGTTCATGCCACGGCGTTTTAAGCCATAGGCGGCTTCAAGCCCCAGCAGACCACCACCAATCACCACGGCATCACGTTGGCTTTGGCTGCATTCAATCATCTGGTTGACATCGTAAATGTCGCGGAAGGTTAAGACACCATCTAAATCGTTACCTTCCACAGGCGGAATAAACGGCTTCGAGCCTGTCGCCAAAATCAGGCGGTCATAAGCGACCACTTCACCTTTTTGTGTAGTGACGGTTTTATGGCTGCGGTCAATCTTGATGGCAGGATCATCGGCAATAAAACGGATATTTTTTTCGGCATACCATGCAGGCGTATGCAGCATGATGTCTTCGATTTTTTTCTCGCCCGACAACACAGGTGACAGCATGATGCGGTTATAGTTGCCCCACGGTTCTTCCCCGATCACGGTAATCTCGTAACGATCAGGCGCCATGTCCAGCAAATCTTCCAGACAACGCATGCCTGCCAGACCATTACCCACCAGCACCAAAGCCTGTTTCTCCTGCTGTTGCCCGTTACTGGTCAGATAGGTTTTCATCGGCTGGCTACACACCCAGACCCGACCATCTTCGACCTTGCTCGGATAGACCAGCAAATGCTGTTCGCTGTCTTCAAGGCAACGCCCTGTTGCCAGACTAAAGTGCTGTTTATAAATCGGGGATGCCACCACGCGTTCCCCCTGAATGTCGCCCAAAATCCCGCGCGGCATCACATTGGCCTGACTAAACGGATCGCGCGCACTCAAGGCATACACCCGCGCTTCGTCACCGACGCGAAATAACGCAATTGGCTGACTGGTAACCAGTGCCCCGATGCCTGTATTGGGGGTAATGTCGTCAAGGGCACAGATTTCAATCCAGTCCATCTCTTGCATTTGCTGATTGGTCATCTCTGCTCTCCTTAAACCTGTGCTTCAACCATCGCGATACGACCGTGTTCGCGTTCTGCGGCTTTCAATGGGCGAATCTGCCCACGCTCTGGGGTAAACTGAATGTGTGGGTCGCGTTGTTCATCGGCATTGATGAAGGTTTTGAAACGTTTACGCACACTTGGCTCTTCCACTGCCGTGCGCCATTCGTCCTGATAAGTCCCAATCACATGCGCCATGCGCTGTTCCAATTCTGCTGCCAAGCTGAGTGAATCGTCCACAATCACCGCTTTCAAATAATCCAGACCGCCTTCGAGGTTGTCACGCCATACGCTAGTGCGTTGCAAGCGGTCTGCGGTCTGGATGTAGAACATGAAGAAACGATCGATATAACGCACTAAAGTTTCGGTATCGAGATCGGCTGCCAGCAATTCGGCATGGCGAGGTTTCATGCCGCCATTGCCGCAGACATACAGATTCCAGCCTTTTTCAGTGGCAATCACACCGACATCTTTGCCTTGTGCTTCGGCACATTCACGGGTACAGCCCGACACTGCCATTTTCAGTTTGTGCGGCGAACGCAAGCCCTTGTAGCGATTTTCCAGTTGAATCGCCAAACCAACCGAGTCATCCACGCCATAACGGCACCATGTACTGCCGACACAGGATTTCACCGTGCGTAAAGACTTGCCATAAGCATGCCCAGATTCAAAACCTGCGGCGATGAGTTCTTCCCAGATCAACGGTAATTCATGCAACTGTGCCCCGAACATATCCACGCGCTGACCGCCCGTGATTTTGGTGTAGAGGTTATATTTTTTGGCAATCTGCCCGACAGCGATCAAACCATCTGGCGTCACTTCCCCGCCTGCCATCCGCGGCACAACCGAGTAAGAACCATCTTTCTGGATGTTGCCCAAGTAGTAGTCGTTGCTGTCTTGCAAGCCTGCATGACTTGGCTTGAGCACAAAGTCATTCCAGCAAGATGCTAAAATATTGGCCGTGGTTGGCTTACAAATATCACAGCCCAGACCTTGCCCGAACTGATGAATCAGGTCATCAAAGCTTTTGATTTCATGTACACGCACCAAGTGATACAACTCTTGGCGCGAGTAAGCGAAATGCTCACAAAGATGGTTGTTGACCGTGACGCCTTGGCGTTGTAATTCGGCTTTGAGCACCTGTGTGACCAGTGGCGCACAGCCACCACATGCCGTTGCGGCTTTGGTGCATTTTTTCAGTGCGCCGAGCGAAGTTGCACCATCACCAATGGCTTGGCACAGATCGGCTTTTGAGACATTGTTACACGAACAAATGGTGGCGGTGTCTGGCAGCAAATCTACCCCACTGCCACCTGTTTTGGCTGCCCCTTGGCTAAAGCCCGGCATGATCAGGCTTTCAGGCTGTTCAGGTAGTGGCAAAGCGTTGAGCATCATTTGTAGCAGTTCACTGTATTCGGTGGCATCGCCGACCAGCACCGCACCCAAAACCTTGCTTTTGGCTTGGTCAACCACCAGTTTTTTATAGACCAGTGCGTCTTCATCGGCATAGAAATAGCTAACTGCATTTGGGGTCATGGCATGGGCATCACCGACCGATGCCACATCGACACCCATCAGTTTCAGCTTGGTGCTCATGTCCGCACCCGCAAAGATCGGGGTGTCTTGTTGTTGCAGATGTTTGGCGGCAATACGTGCCATGTCATAGCCGGGTGCAACCAGACCAAAGACTTTGTTATTCCACAGTGCACATTCACCAATCGCGTAAATGTTTTCGTCCGAAGTTTGGCAGTAGTCGTTAATCACGATGCCGCCGCGCTCACCAACAGCCAAGTCGCTGCTGCGCGCCAGTTCATCGCGTGGGCGAATCCCTGCCGAGAACAACACGATGTCGGTCTCAAACTGTGAACCATCGGCAAATTTCATCACATGGAAAGCATGTTCACCATCTTCAATCGCTTGGGTGGCTTTTTGCGTATGCACTTGCACGCCCAGATTTTCGATTTTACGGCGCAGCACTTTGCCGCCTAAATCATCAATTTGTACTGCCATCAGACGTGGGGCAAACTCCACCACATGAGTTTGTAGGTTTAGGTCACGCAGCGCTTTGGCTGCTTCTAAACCAAGTAGACCACCACCAATCACCACTCCTGAAGTTGCATTCAGACTGGCTGCACGAATGGCATCTAGGTCTTCAATGGTGCGGTACACAAAACAGTTTTCGCGCTGATTGCCCGGAATCGGCGGGACAAAAGCGTACGATCCTGTGGCTAAAACCAGTTTGTCATAAGCAATGACTTGTCCTGTTGCCGTGGTCACAGTCTGGTGATGACGGTCTATGGCAATGGCTTTGGTATTCAGGTGTAAATCTATGCCATAAGCATCGGCAAAGTCGGCGCGGGCAAGAGATAAATCTTTGGCACTGCGTCCAGAAAAGTATTCGGTCAAATGTACGCGGTCGTAAGCTAAACGCGGTTCTTCGGCAATAATGGTGATTTCGAGGTCATCATTGTTATGTTCTAAGACACTTTCAATAAATTTGTGTCCAACCATTCCATGACCAATCATAACGAGTTTCATCATCGGCGTCCTTTAAAGTGATTTTTGTCGGGTTGGATTAAGCAGCTTCTTCTTGACGTTCAAGCAGGGCTTGTTCAAACAGTTGTTTTTCACGGGCTTTGTGTTCAGGTGAGAAGCGGATGAACAACACCACACAACCAATCACCACCACCATAATGCCAAGGCTCATTAAGCAGGTTTGTAAGTCAGGCATGCTTTTGAAGATAAAGCCTGCTGCAACAGCACCCACGTTACCGCCTGCGCCAATAATCCCTGCCACACCACCTAAGGCTTTACGGTCAATGAATGGCACAAGCGCATAAGTTGCACCACAAGCCATATGTGTAAATAAACCAAATAAAGTCATGCTCAGGATCGCCATCACAGGCGCATTCATTTGCGAGAACAGCATCAGGAACAGACCTTCTCCCAAGATCATGAAGAACAGAATTTCGGTACGTCCATCCAGACCACGTTTTAGTGCCACTCTGTCTGAAATAATGCCGCCGAATGCACGGGCAAATAACGCCAGCAAACCAAAAATACCGGCTGCCATACCTGCTTCTTTTAAGCCAAAATTGAATTTTTGCACGTAGTACATGGTCACTACGTTATGCATGAAAATTTCGATACCGAAGCATGCTGCATAGCTGATAAACAGAATCCAGACGCGGTAGTTTCGAGATGCTTCTTTAATAATCGCCCAGCCGCCTTTTTTGGCACTTCCAACTTCAACGCCTTGTTCACGTAGCGCTTTAAAATCGCCCATCGGGCAGTCTTGAGTAAATTTCCAGTACAAAGCACCGACGATCAGCATCATTACCCCTGGAACCAGTAAGGCAATACGCCAGCCCATGCTTTGCTCAACGCCATACATCACAATGGCAGACAACAACAGTGGCATTAAGGCTTGAGTTGCACCGCCACCTGCATTGCCCCAGCCTGCTGCGGCAGCATTGGCTGTTCCTACCACGTTCGGTGCAAACATAATGCTGGTGTGGTACTGGGTAATCACGAAACTTGCGCCAATCGCGCCAATCAGCAAACGGAAGAATAAAAACGATTCATAGCTGTTCGCGGTAGCCACCCCAAATACAGGTAAGCTGCCGAGAATGAGCAAGGTGGTGTAGGTTTTACGTGGGCCATATTTGTCGCACAGTGGGCCAACAATCAGGCGAACCAGAATGGTAATCGCCACTGCGGCAATATTAATGTTGGCAATCTGGTCTTTGGTGAGATGGAATTCGCCAGAAATCACGGGCATGAGGGGCGCGCAGGCAAACCAAGCAAAGAAACACACGAAAAATGCCAGCCAGCTCATGTGAAAAGCGCGCATGGCAGGTAGAGAAAAATTGAATAAACTGATTTTAGTGGCGGCTTTCGCCTCGAAATTTGTCGACATGACCAATCCTCGCGTACTGATACGTTAATTACGTCTCCACCGAATGCACCCCATGCAGTCAGCAGAATTCATCAGAACGGACATCGTTGGCCGTTATATTGGGTATAAAGGCGATCATCTTTGATCTATGCCCTAGATCTTAGCAAATCTCATGCCAACTCTTTAAACAGCTTGTTTTTGAATAGATAAAGATCCATTTATGTTTTTATGATGGACTGCTTGTATGTGCTTTTTTTGCACACTTTGTGCACTGCACCACAAAAACGCACTAAATCTAGGCGCAAGTGGTGAAGTTGCACAGCATCATCACACTGGCTCGTGTTCTATTTATTATTTTGTTTTATTAGCATTTTTCGTTATATCTTGTACTTTTAGGCAATCAAATCCCGAAATTTTAGCGTCGTATTCGATGCAAAATACATGGCAAGATCAAGTCGTATGGCATCGATTTTGCTTTGACATGATCAAATTGCCCACTACCCCGTCAAGCCAACCTTTGAGCTAGCCACTATGTCGACATCCAAACTCAAAATCGCCTTGATCGACGATGATGAATTTCGTGCAAGCTATTTGCAGCACTGCCTGACCGAACATGATTTTGAGGTAGTGGCATGCCTACTGATTAAAGACATTCAGCCGCAAGATTTACAAGCATTGTATGCCGATGTGATTTTGCTGGACATGGATCACCCGCAGCGCGACATTATCGAAGCTTTTGTCAATCACTGTAATTTGCCGACGGTACTGTTTACCAAAAACAATAATCGTGACACGATTAAGCATGCCATTCAGGCAGGCGTCACGGCCTATATTGTCGATGGGGTTGACCCCGCACGTCTCGACACGGTGCTGGAAATTGCGATTGAACAATATAAAAAACATCAGCAACTTGAAAGCGACCTGAAAGAAACCAAGCTGCGTCTGGCTGATCGTAAAGACATTGAAAAAGCCAAAAACATGATGATGCAACTGCAACAGCTCACCGAAGAAGAAGCCTTTCGCCTGCTGCGTAAAAATGCCATGAATGCCCGTATTTCCATGGGTGATCTGGCCCGCCAGCTAATTCAAGCACAGCAACTGCTCAACCAGACTTTTAAGGATTAACGGCATGAAGATCGAAAAAACTCATCTGCACATCGGCTACATTCCTTTACTGGATGCGGTTGCCATACTTTGGGCCAAACACAAAGGTTTTTTTGAGCAGGTTGGACTTGAGGTCACACTGGTCAGGGAAGCTTCGTGGGCGAGTCTGCGTGACCGACTGGCATTTGGTATTTTAGATGCCGCGCACTGCCTGTCAGCTATGTTGCCTGCATCACAGGCAGGCACTGATCAGGTCGGAATTCCTTTTAAAACCTCGCTGGTTCTCAGTCAAAATGCAACATTCATCAGCCTGAGCCAGAAGCTGTGCTATGAACTGGGCATCAACGCTCAGGACTCTGCCAGCCAGACCGCGCATAAACTGGCCACCATCTTACCCGAACGTCAGATTCGTCTGGCGCAAGTGTTTGGGCACTCACTGCATCATTATTGTTTACGTGAATGGCTGGCGCTTGCCGACAGCAATGTTGCCAAGGAAATTAAATTACTGACCCTGCCACCACCCTACATGGTCGAGGCAATCTCTACGGGTCTGATTGACGGTTTTTGTGTGGGTGAACCGTGGAATACTCAAGGTGAAATCTTGGGTAAAAGCCAGATTGTTGCATCTGGGCTGGATATTGTGCCTGACGTTGCTGACAAGGTTCTGGCGGTCACCGAAGAATGGGCAAAGCGCCACCCTGAAACCTTACTGGCGTTGGGTACTGCGTTACGTTTGGCACAGCAAGACATTCAGCAACTGCAAAATTTTGCCGAACTGTGGCAAATGCTGATTCACTATGAAATCATACAGTTCCCTTGTTCACCCGACACCCACGTCAAGCGTTATCATGCCATTGTGCATATTATTCAGAACTATGTGACCCATTCGGCAGCACCAAAACTGTCCGATTTTGCCTGGCTCACCAGTCAAATGAACCAGTGGGATCAGTTGGGGTTAAGTGAAGCACAAATTCAGCGCATTAGTCAGGCATGTATCATTTAGGCTCAAGTCGATTGCTGTGCAGTGTCATGAATACATCCGCGCAGCAACGCTCGGCAGGCTTTTTCGTTGCTGTTCACGGCGGCGCTCACTCGGTTTGAGCAAACCATGTTTGAGCAGGCGTGCCCGAACAATATTACGGCTGATGCCCAATAACTGCGCGGTATGCATCTGGTTTTGATGACAATAAGTATAGGCGGCTTGGGTAATCTCGGCTTCGAGCTGCTCATCCAGATTGTCCAGCCCCTGTTCAAACCAGTGCAATAGAACTTGCTGCAAGGTGGATGTGGTTGGCAAATGGCTGACCAGTCCCGATGCTTGTGGGCAACCACTCAGTTGTAAATCTTCAGGCTGAATCAATGCCTGCCGACACACCAACAACGCCCGATGAATGGCATTTTCCAGTTCACGAATATTGCCAGGCCATGCATACGTCAGTAACACTTTCTGTGCTGCCTGACTTAACTGCGCAGGTGCATAGTTAAGTTGCTGACAATAGTCCTGAATAAAATGCTGTGCCAAAGGCAAAATATCGCCCCGACGCTGGCGTAGTGGCTTCAGCTGTACACTGGCAACATTCAGCCGATAGTACAAATCTTCACGGAACTTACCCGCAGCCACAGCCTGTTGCAGATCGACATTGGTCGCGGCAATTACGCGCAAATTGACCTGTCGGGTTTGCCGTGAACCCAAACGCACCACCTGATTTTCTTGCAGCACGCGCAGTAACTTGACCTGTATGGCTAAGGACAAATCACCAATTTCATCCAGAAAAATCGTGCCGCCATGCGCCGCTTCAAACCAGCCTGTACGCGCTTCATGTGCGCCTGTAAATGCGCCTTTTTCATGTCCGAACAGCTCGCTTTCCACCAGACTTTCCGAAAATGCTCCACAATTCACCGCAATAAAAGCCTGATCACGGCGGTCACTCAGCTCATGAATCTGCCGTGCAATCAACTCCTTACCTGTGCCTGTTTCTCCCATAATCAGCACAGTCGCCTGACTCGGTGCAATCGTCTGGACATAATCTAGCAATTGTTGTGACTGCGGATCTTCAAACACCATCGCACTTGCCCGCACAGAGTGCAGCAATTCACGGGAATGAGGATGTTTGACAACAGGCATGGTAACTCCAAATAGGCACTGGACAATCAAAGCCTTACTTTAAGTGAGGCAGATAAATTACATCCAATCATAATTTTTTGAATCTTTATTCTTTTTACAGATAACGTATCTGTTGCATTAACAACATGGTCACAGCAACTGTTGTCCAAGCAACACTACCTTCTAATCGCTAAAAATATAAGCTATTGAAAATTAATTTATTTTTATTTGGCATGCTCTTTGTAATACCCAGTACTCTTACTATTGACCCAACCAAGTCAGTGCATTGCTTAAAAAAGCAACTTGCCTGCTCGCCCTAAGCCCTTTATGGTAAGCAATCACACGGATGCCCTGCTTGGCTATATGGAATTAAATCATGTCGATCAACCTGCCCGATTTTTCTACGCTACTTAACCCTGAAATACAACAACAAACTCAACACCTTGCCGATGCTTTTGCGGAAACGGCGGTGCAACGTGACCGCGACGGCGGCTCACCGTTACCACAGCGCCAACTGATTCGTGAAAGCGGCTTGCTGGCACTGTCGATTCCGAAAAATTTGGGCGGATTAGATGGTAACTGGTTCGATGTCATGAACAGCGTGCGAATTTTGGCACAGGTGGATAACTCACTAGCACATGTCTTTGGTTTTCATCATTTATTGCTGGCAACGGTGCGACTATTTGCCCGCGCTGAACAATGGCAAAACTGGTTTCAACAGACCGCAAGCCAGCAACTGTTTTGGGGCAATACCCTAAACCCGCTAGATCAACGTACCGTAGTACATCAACAGGACGGGATCTATTTATTTTCAGGGCAAAAAAGCTTCTGCTCAGGTGCAATTGATTCCGACATGCTGGTGGCATCGGGGATTGATCAGGGCACAGGAAAACTGTTGCTTGCTGCGATTCCAACGGCACGCGAAGGGATTGAACTGCATCATGACTGGGACAATATGGGGCAACGCCAAACTGACAGCGGCAGTGCTACTTTTCGTCATGTACGCGTTGAGCAACATGAGCTACTACTCGAACCCGGCCCACTCAGTACACCATTTGCCTGCCTGCGCCCTTTGATTGCCCAGCTGACTTTTGTCAATATGTTTTTGGGCGTTGCCGAAGGGGCTTTTGCCGAAGCCAAACAATACACCCAAGCGCAAAGCCGAGCATGGTTTTTGTCTGGGGTGGAACGCGCTGACCAAGACCCGTATATCTTGCGACATTATGGCGAGTTCTGGTTACAACTGGAGTCGGTGCGTGCGTTAAACCAGCAAGCGATTTTACAGTTACAGCACGCATGGCAGATTGGTGAAGCCCTGACCACCGAGCAACGTGGACAAGTGGCGATTGCGGTTGCTACCGCGAAAGTGGCGGCAAGCCGTGTCAGTCTGGATATTAGCAATCGTATGTTTGAAGTGACAGGCGCACGTGCCACTCAGGCAGCGCTACGTCTCGACCGTTTCTGGCGTAATGTGCGCACGCAAACGCTACATGACCCTGTGGATTATAAAATCAAGGAACTGGGAGAATGGGCGCTCAATGCCGAGTTTCCTCAGCCAAGTTTTTATAGTTAAGCTGAGTAAAATCGGGATATTTTCAAAAATTGGAGAAATGAAAATATCATCTGCAATGGTTTAAGCCAGACCCATATTTTTAAGATGCTATTTTTAGATTTTTAGTAAAAGATGATCTTGAGCAAGTTTTGCAATGCGCTGCGCAAGTGGGTTGCCCTTGTGCAGCGATGCTGCTTATCTCGAAAGCCTTACGAAGCGATGTCTCTCAGGTCAAACCTGAACCCAATCGAAGCGTAAGACATCGCAAGTGAATTCTAAAACAGGAGTCAAAATGCGAAGACTCCATCCTCCTGATTCATTTTTAAATGCTTCAGTCGGTTTTTACCGAATCGGCATTTTTTAATTCCAGTGACTAAAACAGGATCAGCCAAATGACTGATCCTGTCACACCGTTTATTGCTGTTTACTGCCCCCACCAATCTGCCAGACATAGATAGGTTCTGTGCCATTGACAGCATAATCCCCGATAATACGTTGTTTAAAAATCAGTGGGTTATGCGATGCTGCGGTGCGGGCATTGCGCCAGAAGCGATCCAGACTTTTTTGGCTACTGGTGGCTGAGGCCCCCAGTGCGTTAAACAGATCACTGGTCAGTTGCAGTACCAGTGGTGCAATTGCCACCTGCGCTTGTGCTGACTCCAGTTCGGCGGCAATATTTGCATGTTGCTCCAAAGCCTCACGCTGATCGGCATGGGCAAAGTGCGCTTCATAAGCACGCTGTGCAGCTTCTGCGGCACGAATGGCAGTAGCTTCTGCGGCATAGGCTTGTGCCGATGCGAGCCCAATCACTTGCAATACTTGCGCATCCTGATCGACCCGATCAGCATTGCCATGACTAAAGACACGGGTACGTGCCTTCACCTGACGGCTAAACTCGGTAACTGCGGCATGGGCTGTGCCTGCCAAGACACTGAGCAAGACCAGTTGATAAAACGCAGTTTGGTACTTAAAGCGGCTATCGAAATCAATAATATTTTCTGGATCAACCTCGACCTCATGCAAAGTCGCTGTGCCACTACCTGTAGTGCGCTGACCAAAGCCATCCCAGTCATCTTCGATTTTGACATTCGGATGCGAGGTGCGCACCGCCGCAATCACGTTTTGCTTGGTGGCATCAATCTGGGCAAACAGGTCGAACCAGTCCGCAAAAATACTGCCCGTGGTGTAGTATTTTTTGCCGCTGACTGTCCAGCGTCCAGATTCATCCTGATATAAACGGGTAATCACTTCGCCAATTTTGACATCACCCACTTCTGTCCATGCGTTACCGACCAGTTCACCCGCCACAAAACGCTCAAACCAGTGGGCTTGGCTGTGGTCACGGTGCGCATTCAGGCGATCTTCGACAAAGGCAAAATGCCCGCGCAAGGCCTGTGGTACATTCGAGTCTGCACTTGCCAGTTCGATCAGCAGTTGGAACAATTGGGGTACTGAAGCGCCTGCACCGCCATACTCTACAGGCACACGTACTGCGCCAAAACCTGCCTGTTTTAACCATTGAATCGGTTCATACGGCAGTTCTCGTTGTTGCTCGCGTTGCAAGGCAGTTTCGGCGATTTTCTGAAAAATCGGGCGAAAGCGCTGTGCCAATACCTCATAATCGGTACCGAGCGATAAATCTTGTTGTAATGCAGTTAAACTGGTCATGTCATAATCCTAATTATATCGGTTTGACATGACTCTTGCAGATGTTGTGCCAACTTTAATCAATTGATTTTGTTTAAATTTTATTTTTAGTTGCTGTTGATTAGGCAGCGCCATGTTGAATTACTGTTGCCAGAGCAACACTTGGGCAATCAGCACCAGATTGCCCAATCTGCCAAATTGGGAAAAATGATGGTCAAAAACTTGCGTCATCTTGACTTTAACCTGCTTAAGGCCATGGATATTTTACTGGAAGAACGTAGCGTGACCCGCGCCGCAGAACGCCTATTTATTACCCAGCCTGCCATGAGCAGCATTTTGGCACGCTTACGTGACAGTTTTGATGATCCATTATTTGTCCGTTCACAGCGTGGCATTGTGCCTACGCCACGCGCTTTGGAGCTGATCTGCCCGATCAAGCAGATTCTGGGGCAGATTGACCTGCTATTACAACCGCTAGAGTTTAACCCTGCCACAGCTGAATTTACGGTACGGATCGCCGCTACGGACTATGCCCATCAGGTGATTTTAGTGCCATTTTTGGCAGCACTCAAACAACGAGCACCGCATGTGCAAATCGCTTTGTTACCTTCAACCGATAAAGAAGCACAGCGCTTGGAACAGGGTGAAATTGATTTGGCGCTGTCTACTTTTGAGCATAGCTGTGGCAATGACTTGCATTATCTGCATCTGTTTGATGAATGTTATGTCAGCGTGATGCGTTTGGGACATCCAGCGTTGCAACAGCCCCTAACCTTAGATCATTTTTGTGAGTTGGATCATGCCTTGGTCTCCTTTCAAGGCAGTTTTTCAGGGATTACCGATCAACAATTGCAACAACTGGGCCGACAACGCCGTGTCACGCTGTCGGCATCGAGTTTTCTACTGCTGCCTGAGATTTTACAAAATAGCGACCTTGTGGCAACTGTACCCAAACGTCTGGTCTGTAAACGTCAGGATTTGGCGATTGTGCCACCGCCACTGGAGATTCCGAGTTTTAGTAAAATTGCACTATGGCATGAACGTACCGAACATGACCCACGCCACCGCTGGTTGCGTCAACTGATGTTAGAAATCTGCCAGAATGAAGAACATTTTGCACAAAATTGTGTGCTCTACACTCCGCTGGTCACAACATGAAAAAAGTCAGCACAAGGCTGACTTTTTAAGAAAAACTGTATTCAGATGAGCCTGTATCCAAGATATAAAATTTCTAAAAATAAGAGACTATGCAGACATGTCAGTTGTATGTTTTAGGTCAGGACTACACCTTTAATATACTGTTTTTCAATACATTAAAAAGATAATGACATCTGACCGATGTTTGCAATGAGCAGCATAGCCACACAAGTGGGTTGCCCTTGCATGGCTATGCCATTCATCCCCTAAGCTTTGCGAAGCGATGCTTCTCAGGTCGAACCTGAGCAAGATTGAAATATATTTCAACCGAAGTGCAAGGCGTAGCAGCTTAAATCTAAAAATTGCCAGTCAACGGTTTAGCTGACTGGCATTAATACAAGGCTGACTTTTTCCGTGAGTATCACTTTACGATTAATAACGCTCTAACCAGTGTGCATACGGTGCAGGTAACACCCACGTCGGTTTTTCCAGTTGCAACGCTTTGGCAGCTTGCAGCGGATAGTGCGGATTTGCCAAGAAGGCACGCCCGATCATCACCAAATCCATTTGCTGCTGTTCCACTAAACGGTTGGCTAGTTCAGGTTTGTCCAACCCCCATGAAGCAGCCACAGGCAAGTTGGCTTCACGGCGTACACGCTCAGAAACTGGGGCTAAAAATGCAGGTTCTGCCCATGGCACTCGGGCTTCAGGGATATTAAAATTGACACTGACATTGAGTAAATCCAGCCCATCAGTACGCAACTGTTTGACCAATTCAATTGACTCGCTCAAGGTTTCTTCGTCATTGCCATCGTACTCAATCACGCCAAAACGCGCGGTCAATGGTAAATGTTCTGGCCAAACTGCACGTACCGCTGCAAAAGTTTCACGCAAAAAGCGGCTTCGCCCTGCAAAGTCACCACCATACTGATCTTGGCGCAGGTTGCTATGCTTGGAAAAAAAGCTTTGTGCTAAATAACCATGCGCAAAATGTAGTTCTAACCATTCAAAACCTGCCTGCTTTGCACGGCGCGCAGCAGCAGCAAAATCGGCCTGAACCCGTTGAATATCGGCAAGGCTCATTTCCTCTGGTACACGTGGCAAGTTTTCACCATAGGCAATCGCCGATGCACCAATCGGCTGCCAACCACGTGGGTCATCGGCAGCAATATGGTCATCACCTTCCCAAGGACGGTTGGCGCTGGCTTTACGCCCTGCATGCGCAATCTGAATGCCTGGCACTGCCCCTGCGGCTTTAATCGCCTGAGCAATCTGTGCCAAACCATCAATGTGCTCATCGCTCCATAAACCCAAACAGGCTGGGGTAATTCGTCCCTCAGGAGACACACCTGTCGCTTCAACAATCACCAGACCTGCGCCGCCGCGTGCCATACTGATGTAATGTGCCAGATGCCAGTCGGTGACCTTGCCCTCGACAGCGCTGTACTGACACATCGGAGGGACAGCAATACGGTTACGTAGCGTCACATCTTTAAGTTGAAAGGGAGTAAATAATGCCGTCATGCTAACCTCTAAATCGCGATAAAATCGCCTAAATTTCAAATCTAAATCATGTATTTGTCTGAAAAATTCAAGAATTTCCCCATATATGGCAAAGTCACCAATCTATGAGAGACATTAGCCATCTTTTGCCTGAAGGGCAGCAGCTACCAAGCCCTCTAGCCAGTCCTGATGCCCATTGATCATCGGATTCGGTTTGGCTTGAGCTAACTCTTTTGCAGGCTGCCCCAGTTGAGTTTCTTGAGTCAAGATACGCACCCGACCACCATCTAAGTCTTCAACGAGCCATGCGTGATACACGTCCAAACGTTGGGTTGTACCGACTTCGCCCACCCAGCCATGCCATGCAATACGTGCAGGCTCGCCTGCTTGCGGTGCAACCAGTTCCAGCACTTGGGCATCGACAGGAAAGCCAAAGGTTTTAAGGAAAAAGACCATGTCTGCTTGTAGTTGTACTGCGCCTTCAGGTAGTTTGACATCGGAACAATTGGCGTAGTAGCTTGGCCACTCATAAGCATTCACCAGATACGGCCACACCTCTGCGCTGCTTAGCCCTTTAACAATCACTTCATTGGAGCAGAAATTATCGGTTTCGCCAGGAAGATAGCCTGCTGGCCAAACAATCGAATTCATCATGTGCCGTTTCTCGCATGTTTGTTCACAATCAGCGCTGTGCTATGGATCTGGTGACCATCATACAAGCGGTTTTATTATAAAAATAATCTTAAATTTCTATCTAATACATAGATAAAATTAATATCTAAAATCAAGCATAAAAAAAGCGCATCCGAAAATGCGCTGTCAGTTGCTCAACTCTACTGGGTATTTTTGTTTTAGATGCAGAAAATCAGGGAGATCAAACGCATCTCCCCCTCCGATTTAAGCGACTTCTTTTGCCTGTTGTTGTTTTTGTTCCAATTCTCGCACTAACGGTAAAACCCGCTGCCCGAAATATTCAACTTCTTCAATAAAGTGCAGGAAGCCTGCCAAAATCAGATCTACTCCTGCCGCTTTATACGCCACAATGCGCTCTGCGATTTGCTCAGGTGTACCGATCAGATTGGTTTTAAAGCCATCGTTATATTGCACCAGATCTTCAAAGCTAGACTTTGCCCAGTTACCCTCACCTTCAGGGCTGGCTGCACCTGCCTGACGTGTCGCATCAGCAAAGGCATTCACTGCTTCAGGGTTGGCATTGGCAATAATCTCTTGCAACACCGCTTGCGCTTCTTCTTCGGTATCCCGCGCGATAATAAAGGCGTTTAGACCGACTTTGACCTGATGCTGATTCTGCTTGGCTTTAGCTCGCAAATCTTCGATCTGTTCACGAATACCTTCAACCGTGTTGCCATTGGCAAAGTACCAGTCCGAGACACGCGATGCCATATCCCGTGCTGCACGTGATGTTCCGCCTTGGAAAATTTCAGGGTGTGGCTGCTGCACAGGTTTTGGCTTTAAAGTGTAGTCTTTAAACTGATAATACTTGCCATCAAATGAAAAATTGTCGGTGGTCCAAATGCCTTTCAGAGTGCGAATAAACTCTTCTGAACGTGCATAACGCTGGTCATGATCAGGCCATTCTTCGCCAATCGCGTCGAACTCACCTTTAAACCAACCACTCACCACATTAATCGCAATTCGCCCTTGAGTTAAATAATCAATGGTCGCCAGTTGCTTGGCTGCCAGTGCAGGTTTCCACGGCCCTGGTAAAATCGCAGCAATCACCTTGAGCTTTTCAGTTGCTGCCAAAATTGCGTGGCTAAACGAAACAGACTCATGTTGATTTTCCGCGCCATAACCCGCAGTAAAACGGATTTGTGACAGTGCATAGCTAAAACCATTTTTCTCAGCGGTTTGTGCCAGTTTCTTGTTGTAATCAATGTTCCATTCGGTACGTTGTTCAATATTACTCACCACCAGACCACCGCTAACATTGGGTACCCAGTAAGCAAACTGAAGTTGTTGTTGTGATTGCGCCATATTTTTATTCTCCTTGGGAAACTGATGGGTTTATGCCACATCGGCCTGAATTGAGGTCTTGCCTGTTTTATGTTGTAAACGGGATTCTGCGGCTTGCAAGTCAGGCACAGCGGCCGAAGGCAAGACTTCTTCTTGTTCAATTTGTCGGTTAATGCCCAAGTTTTGGTTGGCTTGAACTGTTTTAGCTTTCACCACTTCCGCACGCTGACCTTTGGCAGGCGCCCACTCTAAAATCGGTAAGGCACGTGCAACCGCCAAAATAATGCGATCACGCAAGGCTGCGCTTTGAATGGTGTATTCAGGGGTAAAATCACGGTCAGTGGCATAAACACCAATTGGCAAAGTCTGCGCCTGAAAGAAACTGAACAGTGGGCGTAACTGATGCTCAAGCACCAAGGCATGGCGGTCGCTGCCACCTGAAGCAGCCAACAAAACTGGCACGTCGACCAAAGCAGTTTGTTCAACAAAATCAAAGAAATGTTTAAATAACCCAGTAAATGAAGCACGGTACACAGGTGTGCCCACAATTAAGGCATCGGCTGCTTCAACTGCTGCCAGATCATCCTGTACGCGCTGTGGCAATTGATGGCGATAAATCGCACCGCCCAATAACGACCCAATTTCGCTGAACTTAATAAAATGCACGTTGATCGGGGTTGCCTGACCAAGTTCATGAATAATTTCCTGAACCAGTGCTTCGGTTTTAGAAGGGTTATTTAAGCCGCCTGAAACAGCGACAATATTTAAGGGTTTGACTGCATTTGAAGTGCTGGACATGGACATAAACCTGAATTGAAATATAAATCTATTGAGGTTTATTTATCCACATTTGTGTGTGCAGCGTAAAATAATAAAAACGGGCAAATTTATCGTTTTTTAAGATATGTTAAAAAACGATATCCTTTGCATTTACAATGCAATACAGCAATTCTGTTGCAGCTGTTATTCGTATTCAGCTCAGTTATTTTTGATGATCAATTCGGGGGAATTCCCGAACAGCAGCATCATACCCATCTGGGCGATAAGCCATATCGACAAAACTCACAGCGCCGATTACAACAAGAATATCGGTTTGTAAATCGACTGTCTGTTACCGATATTCTCACTCAAAAAAGCATCATTTTGCATAAACCCAATGTGGTTTATCGGCTGTTATTCGAGTCAAGAAAAAAGCCTCATCGATATGGCTTGTATCTGAACAATTCCTTGATTACTGCCAACCATAACGGCGGAAGTAGAAGCTTTTCATCAGTTGTATCAGTACCATGTAAGCAATCAAGATGCAGGGTAAAAATACAAAATACAGGGGTGGCAATGCCTGTAGTTTAAAATACGAAGCCAAACTTCCCATCGGCAAATAAATCCCAATTGCCATAATCATCAATGACATCATCATCAATGGCATTGCCGCGCGGCTTTGTAAGAATGGAATTTTGGGGGTGCGAATCATATGCACAATTAAGGTCTGGGTTAATAACCCGACCACGAACCAGCCAGACTGAAACAGTGTCTGATGTGCAATATTATTGGCACCGAAGACATACCACATGAGGATGAAAGTTACGATATCGAAAATCGAGCTGATTGGGCCAAAAAACAGCATAAAACGCCCAATTTCAGTAGGTTGCCAGGTTTGCGGTTTGAGTACAAGTTCATCATCCACATGGTCAAACGGAATGGCGATTTGCGAAATATCATATAAAAGGTTCTGGATCAGCAATTGTATTGGCAGCATCGGCAAAAACGGAAGAAATGCACTGGCAATCAAGACTGAAAAAACATTGCCAAAATTTGAACTTGCAGTCATTTTGATATATTTCAACATGTTTGAGAAAGTACGGCGACCTTCTAAAACTCCCTGTTCCAGAACCATCAAGCTCTTTTCAAGCAAAATAAGATCTGCAGCTTCTTTGGCAATATCGACAGCTGTATCGACAGAAATACCGATATCTGCGCTACGTAAGGCAGGGGCATCGTTAATGCCATCGCCCATGAAGCCAATCACATGTCCGTTATTTTTTAAGACCCGCACAATGCGCTCTTTGTGAGCAGGTGTCAGTTTGGCAAAAACATTGTATTGCTCGACCACCTGAGCCAAAGTGGCATCATCCATTTGCTCAATATCATTTCCCAGTATGACACCGCTCACGTGCAATCCCACATCTTTACAGACTTTGGCTGTCACCAGATCGTTGTCACCTGTCAAAATCTTAACCGAAATACCATGCTCGGACAGTGCCTGAAGCGCAGGCGCTGTGGATTCTTTGGGCGGATCAAGAAATGCGACGTAACCCACAAGAATCAAATCACTTTCATCGGCAATGCCATATTCATGATGGCTCAAACCGGCCTTGGTTGCGACTGCAACCACGCGCAAGCCTTCAGCATTGAACTCTGCGGTGACATCGTGGATATGCTGAAGCGACTTTTCATCAAGGCTGATAATTTCATCGTCATGCATGACATAACGACATACCGCAAGAACTTCTTCTACAGCTCCTTTGGTAATCATGGTGTGCTGCTGTGATGCATCTTCAACCACAACTGACATTCGACGGCGGTTAAAGTCAAACGGGATTTCATCGACTTTTTTGAATGTCTGTAAATCAGAAACTATTAAATGACTTTCACCATGTTCTAGCACGGCAACATCGAGTAAGTTTTTTAAACCTGTTTGAAAATAACTATTTAGACAGGCAAGCTCCAAGACTTTTTTGGATGGATTACCCCAAATATCCACATGCTTTGCTAAAATGATTTTATCCTGCGTTAATGTACCGGTTTTATCCGTACACAGCACATCCATGGCACCAAAGTTTTGCACCGCATCCAAACGCTTTACAATGACTTTTTTACGCGACAGAAACACCGCACCCTTTGCCAGTGTTGATGTCACAATCATCGGCAGCATTTCTGGTGTGAGTCCGACAGCAACTGAAAGCGCAAATAATAAGGCCTCCGTCCAATCCCCTTTGGTAAAACCATTAATAAATAAAACAATCGGTGCCATCACGGCCATAAAGCGGATCAGTAACCAACTGACTTTATTCACCCCCAACTGAAATGATGTCGTAACCTGCTCACTAGCCGTAACGCGTTTTGCCAATGCACCAAAATAAGTTTGACCACCCGTATTCAGTACCACTGCAGTTGCTGAACCTGACACCACATTGGTTCCCATAAACAAAATGTTTTCTAGATCCAATGGGTTAATTGCATCTTGATCTTTTTGAATGGCATATTTTTCAACAGGCAAAGATTCTCCTGTCATGGCAGCCTGCGCAACAAATAAATCTTTAGCCACCAGAACCCGACAATCCGCAGGAATCATATCACCCGCAGAAAGTAAAATAATATCGCCTGGTACCAGCGCCTGAATGGCAACTTCTTGGCTGGTCTGCACCTTTAACGTGGCTGGATTAATCTGTTGTTGCGAGCCTGAAGATTGACGAATCACCGTTGCGGTATTGGTGACCATGGCTTTTAATGCTTCAGCAGCCTGATTGGATTTTTGCTCTTGCCAAAAACGTAAAATGGTTGCAATCAGAACCATGGTTCCAATTACCAGCGTACCCTGCATGTCATTGGTAAAAAAGGAAACTAATGCCAGTAATGTCAGTAATAAGCTGAATGGATTACGGTAGCAAAACCATAAATGCACCCACCAGCTTAAAGGCTTTTCTTGCTGAATTTCATTTAAGCCATATTGTTGTTGACGTTGTTCAACCTGATTTTGATCTAAGCCTACAAGACTGGTATTGAGTTCTTGGTAAAGCTGCTCGGGCGCATATCGTGCAGACTGAACGAGCGTTTTTGTAAGCTCTGGTGGAAATGATTGTGTTTTGTTTGCACGAGTCACATGTTCCAGACTAATAAAGCGCTGAAAATGCCGCCCAAAGTGACGTACTTTTAAAAAACTCAGAAACAGTTGTTTGAAAAAAAATGTGCGCATGATGAGCTCCAAAATATGAATTTTGAGTAAAATTCATGGAGAAAAATCAGTTCATACACAATGAAAAACACAAAGCTTTTTATCGTGCGTTAACAAATCAAAAACCGATCTTGCGCTGGGGTATAGGAACCGTTACTTTGCCTAAAAAATGGGAAATGAATATCACATGAGATACATCATGCAATGATCTTCTAAATAGGTTATTCAGATCATATAGATACATATCTACAATCCTCTTATGTGAGAAACCCAATAAGCAGGTGCAATAAATCTTTAATTTGTTTTATCCAAAATGCATTTTGAAATATAAGTAATGCAGTTTCATGAAAAAACACAATTAATCGACGATTGATCAATCAATGTAGATGAGACGTATGCCGTAAAGGCATATTGACGACCTCTCACAGAACAACAAGAGATCAGAACGAAATGTTATGAAGTCCCGTGTGCTGACATTTGTTCGGATAAATATTCCAAGCAACGACTCAAGCTTATACCCACTGAAGGACTTCACCGTAAAAAATTTGTGGTTAATCTATGAAGATGTAGACTCATGTCAACTTGAAAAACGAGTTACACATTTGGCATAACACATGCGTAAATAACGTCTCAAGCATAAAATAAAAGACCCCAACATCCTGTTGAGGTCTTTCGTATTTGATTGCTAGGTATAACTCCTGTCGTACCTCACGTCCTGATGCTTGAACTTATCGTTTTTGTTTTATGTTCTGGAACTTCCTGTTCCTGATGAGTTCATCATAACAAATCCAGCATTGCTGCCTACTGGCAAATCGCCTGAATCATTGTCAGCAAAAGCTTACATGAAGCAGATAGCGTATTTACTGATAAAGCAGCAGCCTGTTGGGGCGAATGTCTGTCAATTTCTTTACTGACTGAGATAACTCAATTTATCCCTTAACTCCACGGATGACGTGGCAACTCTACGCCATTTAAATAATAATTGCCGACCAGATGCAACTTCCAGCGTACAGGATCATGCAAGGTATGAGTTCGTGCGTTACGCCAGTGACGGTCAAGATTCAGCTCAGACAAAGTCGAGCGTGTCCCCGATAACTCAAACAATTTATTGGTGGCCAATAGTGCAACTTCTGTCGTGAGGACTTTCGCTTCAGCCACCAGCAAGGTCGCTTGGGCAACATGCGCTTCAATCGTATCGGCAATCGCGACATCAATCGCATCGCCTGCCAAGTCCAGCACGGCTTCAGCGGCGCGCAACTTGATTTTCAAATCCCCGATATTGGCAATGGTGTAGGGATCATCTGTGGCTTTTTCCAGACCTGAATCAATCCACGGGCGGCTGTACTGACGGACATACTGAATGGTTTCTTCAATTGCACCGCGTGCAATACCTGCATCCACCGCAGCCTGAATAAACTGTGAAATTGCACCCGCAGGCGTTGGACGCTCAAATGCCTGATGCACAGGAATCACGTATTCTTCACGGGCAAATACATGGTTTAAACGCACCGTACCACTGGCAGTGGTGCGTTGTCCGAAGCCCGACCAGTCATTAATGATTTCGACCCCAGTGGTGTCACGCGGCACAATCGCTGCATAACTACGCCCTTGCTCATCCACCGCGACAATCGGAATCCAGTGCGCGAGCAATGCGCCTGTAGCAAAGAACTTTTCACCATTAATTTCATAACCTTGCTCAGTTTTATGAATTTTTGTGGTCAGATCGGCAACCGTTTTACTGCCCTTTTCCGAAAAGGCATTACCGAGACGAATCCCTTTTAAAATCAGCTCAAAAAAGAACTTTTTTTGTTCTGGGGTAGCATCCAAACGTAAATGCTCAACAAATGCCCAATGGTTCTGCGCAATTTGCCCTAAAGATGAATCGACACTGGAAATAATTTTGACCACTTCTGCGAGGGTGCGGTATTTGACATCAGCACCACCAAAAGCTTTGGGAATATTGATGGCCCATAAACCACTTTGCGAATATTTCTGAATTTCCTGCAAAGGCAAACGGCGCTCCTGATCGCGTAGCGAGGCTTCTTTAGCAAATTCCTGAGCCAGTTCACGCGCAATCGCAATCGCTTCAGCATCGGAACGAATCACATGCGCATCTTGCTGATGCTCAAAAAATTTCAGTGGAATGGCGGTTTGCGATGCAAAGCCCGTTTGGTTCAATGTGGTCATGCTGTTGTACTCTTTTTATCATTGGATGCCCTTAAGTTAGCATTGTTTTCTCAGGGATTTTATAGATAAAAATGCTTTGCTTATTCAAAATAACTACATGATTTTTCAACAATAAAAAAGGCTGTACCATACAGCCCATTTTATGATTTTTAGATCTAGAATGCTCTCGGCCTACCACGTATTTTCCCACATAGCCTGTCGAGTTTTACTTTCCACAATCATATCAACATCAGGTTTGGTCATTTCAAATTTGAGCAGAAAGCCCATCACGATCATCAGTACCATCACAAAAACCAACAGTAGTAAAATATATCGGTTTTATAGTTTCCCACCCAGATGAGTAATACAAACTCAGCGCGCGTCAAATCACCTTATGGATTTTTTAAATACGGATTAACTGGCTTCGGCAATCGGATTTTTTTCACCAAAACGATAAGCTGCCCCGCGATGATTTTCAGGTAAATACGGCCCTTGCCCAAACAGTTTTTCGCGCAGTGTACCTTGCGCATATTCAGTCTGATACACGCCACGTTTTTGTAGCTCAGGCACAATAAATTCCACCACATCACTAAAGGTCTGATGCGCCAAAATATAGGCTAAGTTAAATCCATCTACATCGGTTTCTGCGACCCATTCCTGTAAGGCATCCGCCACGGTTTCGGGCGAACCCACCAACACAGGGCCATTGCCACCGACACTGTTCCAGTTGGCAATTTCCTCAATCGTCCAGATACGGTTTGGGTCAGCATTGACATAAGAGTCCAGCAAGGACTGAATCGCATTAGTCTGAATATATTCGACTTTATCGGTGGGTTGATACTGGGAAAAATCCACGCCCGACCAACCCGACAGCAAGGTCAGTGCGCCGTCATAACTGCCATAAGACTGGTATTCTTTAAACTTCTGCTGGGCTTTGGCATCACTGCTGTCAGTGACAATCGAAAGTAAGGTATAGATTTTAACCGAATACGGGTCACGCCCTTGCTCTACCAGTTTGGCACGAATCCCCTGCACCACTTTTTTAGCCGCAGCTTTGGACGGCGGTGCGATAAACACACATTCGGCATTTTGACTGGCAAACTGCTGCCCGCGACTGGATGCTCCAGCCTGATACAGTACAGGCGTACGCTGCGGTGACGGTTCACAAATATGAATCCCTGGCACGCTAAAATATTTACCCTGATGTTGAATCGGATGCACCTTACGATGATCAGCAAAAATACCACGTTGCTTGTCGCGTAGTACCGCATCCTGTTCCCATGAACCTTCCCAAAGCTTGTACAGCACTTCTAAATATTCATCGGCAATATCATAACGGTCATCATGATTTTCCTGTGTTTTTAGCCCCAGATTTTTCGAGCCACTTTCCAAGTAAGAAGTCACGATATTCCAGCCCACCCGTCCTTTGGTCAGGTGATCTAGCGTACTTAAACGACGCGCAAACGGATAAGGATGCTCAAAGGAAATCGACGTAGTTACCCCAAAACCCAAATGCTGCGTCACCGCCGCCATCGCAGGGACAATCTGTAACGGATCATTGACAGGCACCTGCACCGCACCTGTCAGTGCATGTTCGGCACTATGATGATAAACATCATAAATCCCTAAAACATCGGCAATAAAAATCCCGTCAAAATAGCCACGCTCTAAGATTTTTGCCAGATCGGTCCAGTATTCCAAATCCTTATATTCAGTCGAGCGGTCTTGCGGATGCCGCCATAAACCGGGAGACTGATGAGCAATACAGTTCATTTCAAAGGCATTAAAGCTGATTCGTTTCGACATGATGGGCAACTCAAATTTTTTATGTTTAGAGTCATCTTAAAATAAAAAAAATCGTGAATTTATAACAATAACTTGGCTGCTTAGCAGATTTGCTGTTAATGAAATAATCTGCTGTGGTTATCTATTTTTTTGGTCATAAAATTCGGGATTGCCAACTTTCGTTAAGACGTGATGCGCTAAATCATTTTGTACTTACAAAATGAAAAACCCCGACAGGATGTCGGGGTTTTCCGTATTTGATTACTAGGTATAACTCCTGTCGTACCTCACGTCCTGATGCTTGAACTTATCGTTTTTGTTTTATGTTCTGGAACTTCCTGTTCCTGATGAGTTCATCATAGCAAATTCCACATAGCTGCCTACTGGCAAATCGCCTGAATCATTGTCAGCAAATGCTTACATGAAACAGATAACCTATTGAACAAATAAAAAGCAGTCCTTCAGACTGCCCTATTCAAAATATCACTTCGCTTAACTGGCTTTGGACAATGCCTGATCCTGAGTGACATCTCCAATTCGCCACTGATACGGCGGCAACGTGCCATTGACACTAAAATCACCCACAATCCGGTCTTTAAACACCCGTGGATTATGCGAAGACAAGGTACGGACATTGCGCCAGAAACGATCCAGCACATAGCGTTGATCCGATGCCGATGCGCCCAAGGCATCAAACAGTACTGTTGAAGCATTTAAAATCAGTTGGGTAATCACGGTTTGCGACTGAGCCGTTTCGAGTTCAGCCAGTGCATTTTGCTGTTCTTCATATTCGGCATTGCCCTGCAATGCCGCCAGATAGGTACGTTGCAAGCTCTGCGCCACTTTTTCAACAATTGCACCCGCACTATAGGCTGCGCCACGTACCTGCCCCACCACCTGTAAAATTTGTGGATCATCCCGCACAAACTGGCTGTTGGCGTGGGTATAGTTGCGGCTACGCTGTTCGACTGCGTGCGATAGTTCATAACTGGCAGCACGCCCCAGCCCTGTAATAATCGCCAGCTGCACCAGTTGATAATAAGCTGCTGAATATTTAAAACGTGTGCCATCCACCAAAATTTCACTCGGATCAATCAGCACATCAGTAAAAATTGCCGTGCCGCTGGCAGTCAGCTTTTGTCCAAAGCCATTCCAGTCATCCAGCACTGCAACCCCTTCAGAATGGCGTGGCACCAGCACCGAAGCCGACTCTCCGGTTAAGTCCTGAATCCCGACTTCAATCCAGTCCGCATATAAACTGCCTGTGGTGTAATACTTTTGTCCTTTCAGACGCAGCCGACCTTGCGGATCACGGTAAATATGGGTTTGGAACTGATTGCGACTTTCTTTGCCTCCTTCCGACCATGCACTGCCTATGGTTTCGCCTGAGGCTATGCGTTTTAGCCAGCGTGCTTTAAATGCAGGATCTTGAGAGATCAGGACATCTTCAGTAAAACCAAAGTGTACCCGCAGCACTTGCGGCAAGTTCGAGTCGGCTTGGGCAAGTTCAACCAGTAAGGCAAATAATTCGGGAATCGTGGCATCAAAGCCGCCAACAGCTTTCGGTAAACGTAACCGGGTAAAGCCACTGTCTTTAAGCCACTGCAACTGCTCATATGGCAAGATACGCTGCTGCTCGCGCTGTAATGTGCCTGCCTGAATTTTGGCAAACACAGGGCGAAAATGCTGAGCCAGCTCGTCATAACGGCTGGAAGGACCTTGCCCCCATGCAGCATAAATTTGGGATTCAGAAAAGGCTTGGGCATGCTGAATTGTTAGATTAGTCATGGCATTACTCAAAAAATCGATATGCCTTTACCTTAAAATAAATTGCAGACAGCCATCAGACGTTGTTTTGCTATGATTAGCACAATTTTAGATAATTGCTGCTGAGTTACTTAAAAGTGATGAATGTCTTTTACGACTAAGCTGGTCACGTCATTACCTTAAATCAAAAAATTAAAGCAAAAAAACACCCTGCATCGGCAAGGTATTTTTATCTATTTTAAAGTTTAAAATGGAACACGTTTATATTGGCGATATTCTGGTTTCCAAAAATTCTTCTCAATATTTTCAATCAGCAATTCATCGCTAATCACAGGTGCAACGCCCGCATCCATCGCCGCTTTTGCTACTTTAAATGCAATCACATGCGAAACTTTCTGAATCTCGTCAATCTCAGGCAGCAAGTCTGCATTTGGATCTTGCAACATTGGCGAACAGTCTGCCAAAGCGTTACTTGACGCCATCAACATGCTATCCGTGACGCGGGTTGCCGCTGCTGCAATCACACCCAAACCAATGCCAGGGAAAATATACGAGTTATTACACTGGCAAATGTTATACAACTTGCCTTGGTAATTGACAGGTGCAAACGGACTACCTGTTGCGATCAAAGCTTTCCCGTCTGTCCAGTTCAAGATATCGGCAGGTACTGCTTCAACACGTGAAGTTGGATTCGACAATGGTAATACGATTGGGCGTTCACAGTTTGCGGCCAAGGTACGGATAATTTCTTCAGTAAATAATCCTGGTTGACCCGATACCCCAATCAATACCGTTGGTTTGGCATGTTTCACCACGTCAAGAAGCGAAATCATTTCATCGGCTTGTGCCCAACTTGCCACCGTTTCAGGTTTTTGCGCTAGTTTGCGCTGGAAATCCAGCAAGTTCGGCTGGTTCTCCGTGATTAAACCGAAACGATCTACCATGAACACGCGTTGGCGTGCTTCAGCATCGCTCAAGCCTTCCGCCACCATTTGTGCCACGATCTGCTCAGCAATACCACAACCTGCTGAACCTGCGCCCAAGAAAGTAATTTTCTGGTCTTTTAACTGCTTGCCTGCCGCACGGCTCGCAGCAATCAAACTACCCACCGATACCGCAGCCGTTCCCTGAATATCATCATTGAAACAGCAAATTTCATCGCGGTATTTGTTCAGTAAAGGCATGGCATTTTTCTGAGCAAAGTCTTCAAACTGAATCAAGGCTTTTGGCCAACGACGGCGAATACCACGAATCACTTCATCAACAAAACTATAGTATTCATCACCGCTGATACGCGGTTGACGCCAGCCCATATAAATCGGGTCATTCAACAACTGTTGGTTGTTGGTTCCGACATCAATGGTAATCGGTAGCGTATAGGCTGGGCTGATCCCGCCACACGCTGTATAAAGGGAGAGTTTTCCGATTGGAATGCCCATGCCACCAATGCCTTGGTCGCCAAGTCCCAAAATACGTTCGCCGTCAGTGATCACAATCACTTTGACATTTTTGCGATTCACGTTTTGCAAAATGTCATCAATGTGTTCACGGTCAGGATAAGAAATAAAAACGCCACGATGACGACGGTAAATATCAGAGAACTGCTGGCAGGCTTCGCCGACGGTCGGTGTATAAATAATCGGCATCATTTCCGCCAAATGATCTTCAAGCAGGCGGAAAAACAGGGTTTCGTTAGTGTCTTGGATATTCCGTAAATAAATGTGCTTATTGATGGCATCGTGAAATGCAGAGTACTGTTGATATGAGCGCTGGCTTTGTTCTTCAATAGTTTCAATCACATGGGGAATTAGACCATGTAGGTTAAAACGAGTCCGTTCATCTTCGCTAAATGCAGAACCTTTGTTCAATAAAGGCAGTTCTAATAAGGTATTTCCAGCATAAGGGATATAAAGGGGATGCTTTTTTTGCGTAGCAGAGGTCATGTTTAGTCTCATCTTTTGACTAAAACTACACGATTGTGAAGTTTAGCTTTTCAAAATACCTGACTAGCTTAAGCCTTTTTTGATAAAAAAGGGTATTTAGCAAATTTATAATGGTGTGGGACTTATTTCCTAATTAAATTATTCTGACTAATGCAGTTGGTCTTTTAGGATTTTGCTTATTTCTTGCAGAAAACGCAGGGAATTCTGCAAGAAAAAATCGGCTTGTTTTCGGTTGTCGGGTTTAGGCTTTCTTCTTGGCAAAACGTGCAAACTTGCGATTAAAGTTCGCCACACGCCCTTCATTACTCGCCTGACGCACTTCGCCAGTATAAAAAGGATGCGAAGCACTGGAAATATCCAGCGTCACATAAGGATAAACCTGCCCCTGATATGCTTTGCTTTGGCTCGGCTTTAAGGTTGAACCAATTAAAAAGTAAGTATCTGCGTTGGTATCATGAAACAAAACTTGTTGATAATCAGGATGAATATTGATTTTCATTAAACACTCCAGAATAATTACGTTATAACATAACATTATTCTAACCAATTTATTTCACTTTCGTCAAAAAATCCGTATGGAAATGCTCAAAATCAGGCGAAATAGTCTTTCCCTAAAACGTACAAAATTTGCTATATTTACCCTTTTTCCGCGACATTTTTTCTATCCATTATGAATACGGCAATCCAAGCAGCTCTTGATCATGCAGTTCAGTCCCTCAAGCAACAGGGTGTTCTTCCATCCGACTGGAACAACAACAGTATCCTAACGCGAACCAAAGATCGAAGCCACGGCGATTTTGCCTCAAATGTTGCCATGACGGCTGCCAAAGCTGCGGGCTTAAAACCGCGTGATCTTGCAGAACAAATCTTGGCAAATTTGCCTGAAGTTGCCGACATCAGCAAAGCTGAAATCGCAGGTCCAGGATTCATTAACTTCTTTTTAAATGCCGATCAACGTTTTGCAATCCTTGACCAAATTCAACAACAAAAAGATGTATTTGGTCGTACCCAAAGCAATGTTGGGCAACGCATTCAGGTCGAGTTTGTATCTGCCAACCCGACCTCTAGCCTGCATGTCGGGCATGGTCGTGGCGCAGCATACGGCATGACCGTTGCAAACCTGCTTGAAGCCACAGGCGCTGTGGTTGACCGTGAATACTATGTCAATGATGCAGGTCGTCAAATGGACATTTTGGCAACCTCAACTTATTTGCGTTATTTAGAATTACAAGGGCAAACTCTGGTTTTCCCAAAAAATGCCTACCAAGGCGACTATGTCAAAGAAATCGCTCAAAGCATTATTGAGAAAGATGGCACAGCGCATGTTCGCCCAGTCGCTGACGTGTATAAAGACGTACCTGAAGATGTGCAATATGCTGCTGAACCAGATGCTGACGGCAATAAAGTCATCGTTTCAGGCGACAAAGAAAAACACATCGATGGTTTGATTGGCAACTCACAACAATTACTTGGCGCAGGCTATCGTGTTTTCCATCAAGCGGCGCTTAAAGCGATTTTAGATGACATCAAAGATGACCTTGGCGAATTCGGCGTAACCTTCAATCAGTGGTTTAGTGAAGCCAGCCTGACTGAAAAAATTG
Organism: Acinetobacter sp. ANC 4636; assembly: GCF_054454555.1. Lineage (NCBI taxonomy): Bacteria > Pseudomonadati > Pseudomonadota > Gammaproteobacteria > Moraxellales > Moraxellaceae > Acinetobacter > Acinetobacter sp. ANC 4636. The sequence goes on from NZ_JBTKVD010000002.1 coordinate 348,189, forward strand.
ATGAAGCCCTCGAAACACTTGATCAGCGCGGCTTCTTGTATGAACAAGACGGTAATATCTGGTTTAAATCGACTGAATTTGGCGATGAGAAAGACCGTGTCGTGAAACGTCGTAATGGCCAAACCACTTATTTTGCTTCTGACATTGCGTACCACCTCAACAAATTACAACGTGGTTATACCCATATTGTGGATATTTGGGGTTCAGACCACCACGGTTATATTGCTCGCGTAAAAGCTGCGATTGATGCCATGGGTTATGACTCTAGCAAACTGACTGTGCTACTCGTTCAGTTCGTCAGCTTGTGGCGTGGCGGTGAAATGGTACAAATGTCATCGCGTTCTGGTCAGTTCGTGACTTTACGTGAACTGCGTGAAGAAGTCGGTAATGATGCTGCTCGTTTCTACTATGTGATGCGTAAGAGCGAACAACACATCGACTTTGACCTTGACCTTGCCGTATCGCAAAGCAAAGACAACGCCGTGTATTACATTCAATATGCGCATGCACGTATTTGCCGTATGCTAGAAAAAGCCAAAGATACAGGGATTGCTTTCGATGCAGTTCAAGCCCGTCAATTTGCTGAACAATTGAGCCTTGAAGCTGAAACTGAAATTCTGGCAAAACTTGCAGCCTACCCAGATATTATTAACCGCGCAGCCAATGCTTACGAACCGCATCAGGTCGGTAACTACCTGAAAGAACTTGCAGCGCTATTCCACGGCTGGTACAACGAACATAAAGTGCTTAGTGACGATGCAGCGTTAACCCAAGCACGTCTGTTACTTTCAGTCAATGTACAACAAGTATTACGTAACGGTTTAGAGTTGCTCGGTGTATCTGCACCAGCATCCATGTAAGTTAAGAGGATTGCTACGTGTGGGGTAAAACACAACGCGGCGTTTCCGAACGCCCAAAACAGTCACAACAGTCATTGATTCCAAAATGGTTTGGTACATTAATCCTGATTTTAATGGTACTCAGCGCTGCGGTGGCTTTGATGCTGTGGAAGCCGTGGGCACCCGTACATCCACGTAGCGACGCCAATGCTGGACAGCCACAGGGCGAAACCAATAAAGACTACCGTTTTTATGACCAGTTGCCAAAACAACAGGTCACGCCTATTCCTGATCAGGCTGTACCTGCCAATCAACAACGCCAAGAAGCTGGGGTGATTGTTGAAGCGCCTGCACAGCCAACGGCTGAAATCAGCAATGCATCTGAGCCGAATACCGCCGCACAAACCAGCTATATTTTGCAGGTTAAAAGCTACACCGACCCTGACAGTGCCGATGCTAAACGTTCAGAAATCTTAATGAACAAATTGCCTGCCGATGTCATTATTGGTACGGAAAAAGGTAAAACATGGTATCGGGTCATTTCAGGGCCTTTCACTTCTCAAAATGAAGCCATCGCTGCACAGCAAACTTTGCAAAATAGCGGTATCGATTCGATCATCGTGAAGCATTAAGCCAATCAAATGTAAAAAAAAGCGATCAACTGATCGCTTTTTTTATTGAGAAATTTCGAAATTTGGGGGCCAAAAAGAACACCAGATTGCCCAGTAAAATACAGATCACACCCAGTATCGCAGTTAAACTCCAGTGATAATTTTCCCAGAAGGTCGAAATGGTGAGTGCAACCAAAGGAAAAAGTAAGGTACTGTAAGCTGCCTGCCCCGCCCCAATTCGCCCAACCAACATAAAATAAGCACTAAAGCCAATCACTGAACCAAAAATTGCCAGATAACCCACTGCCAAACTAAATTGTAAGTTCCATGCTGGTATAAATTGCATGCCTTGTGATGTAGCAAACAAACCCATCCACAAGGTGCCATAACTCATGGCATAAGCATTACTGCTCAGCACATCTAAGCCACGTTTTTGATGTCGGATACTGATCATATTGCCCAATGAAAAGCCATATGTTCCGAGCATGCACAAACCGATTCCCAGCAAGGTATTGCCCTGAAAATGGGTACTGCTCAAGTCTTGCCAGAACAGTAAAAACATACCGAGAAAACCTAAAGCCACTGCAGGAAAAAACTGTGCGACAATTTTTTGTCCGAAAAAAATTCGGCTATTAATAGCATTGAACAGTACAGCCATCGAGAAAATGACAGACTCCAGGCCACTGTTAATATAAGAAATGGCATGATAAAAGCACAAAAAGTTTAGTCCGAAGACACATAATCCTTGTAGCGCACAAAACAAATGATCACGCAATGCAAAACGGCGCAAATGCCCTGTCAACGATAGCCCGACCAACAAACAACTCGCCGCAATCAAAAACCGCCAAAATACAGCAACCACAGGATCAACCACATTGGCTTGAGCGGTAATGGCAATCCAGGTTGTTCCCCAGATCAGCACAACCAGTCCATACAGAAATAGATTCACGATGACTCTCCTCAATTCTGTTGTCAGTTTGCTTGTATTTCACTGAGCTTGCTTGCACAAAGCAGGGAAAAAATTGCATAAACTTGCGCTTTTTTTCTAAAAATTTGTAACCCTTTTGAAAAAATCGCTAGACTATATTTCCAATGGTTTTGTCACATGACTCCGCATATGGCTTATCAGACCTTAGAACAACTGCAACGACATAAAGCCCAATTACTTGAACACGTACAACTAGGTTCAGGTATGCAACTGGCTGCCTGGTATAATCGGCATGATCGCGTCAGTGTCTGTAGTGATCACCATACCTTGAGCTTATATACTTGCGGGGGCTATGAAAGTTATCAAAAAACAGCTCAGGGCTGGCGTAATGGTGGCGGCCCCGATCATTTCTGTCTGATGCCTCAGCAACAATATTCTGAATGGGATATTCGCGGAGAATTGAGTTTTGTGCATTTGTATTATACCGATCAGCATTTACGTGATCTGGCTGCACATGTCTGGGACAAGGAACCGAACCTGATTCAGCTGCATGAAAAAACCTTTGCAACTGATCCTCAGATTACTTTGCTGTATCGGCATTTTTTATTGGGCTGCAACTGGCAACAATCAGAAAATTTGCTCCAGCTCTCCACCACAGCCACCTTATTACTGAACCATTTATTAAAACATTACAGCAATATTGTTTGGAAAATGCCTCAGTTGAAGAGTGGTCTAGCGCCTGCAACACTACGCTGGGTACTTGAATGGATTGAAGAAAATTTACATTTGCCGTTAACGATTGCAGACTTGGCAGCACAGGCCAATTTAAGTGAGTACCATTTTGCCCACATGTTTCGACACTCCATGCAACAGGCGCCGCACCAATACATTTTGCAGCGCCGTTTGCAAAAAGCCCATCATTTGATTTCACAACAACATATGAGCCTGACCGACATTGCACTGGAATGCGGTTTTAGTTCAGCCAGCCACTTCAGTCGCCGTTTCAAGCAGCAGTTTGGTTTTGCACCATCTAAGCTGAGAAGCGAGCATACTTCATGATATTTTGATCTGCTAAAGCTGAGACCATCAATTTTTTATGGGTCAATTTTATTGCTCTGTATGAGATCCAAGCAAAGCAAGTGAACACCATAATCAAGAAGCTTGCACAAATGACCTATCAGCCTTGAAGCTTATAACATTCATCGAGTGCCAACGCGTAGTATTCCAGACCTTCACGTGCAGCATGAAATGCTTTTTGTTGCAATTCAGGTTTACCTTCACATAAACGCTTGATCAGTTCCATGGCTTCATACGGATGAATATCGTCATAATGCGCATGGGCACGTAACCATGCCAGCGAGCGTTTATCAATCTTCACATCGGGATGATTCTGGTAATTATGAATGCCTTTATAAACGTGTGAAGACCAGTCACCTGTTGCCCATTCAATTGCTAAATTGGTTGCTGCCAAACATTCGGCAAGGCTACCACGATAGTTAATGCTCCAGAGATAATGATTCACAGCATTCATGGCAGGTGGTGGGGTAACATGATCAAGCTGATCGACCGTTAGACCAAAGCCACCCGCCCAGTCCCGATACCAAGTCAAATGGCGCTCTTCAACCTTAATATTCTGAATCAGCCAGTCTCGGGTCGGCACTACGCCCGCTTCATTAAACTGAGTTGCCTTAGCCAAAGCCAGTGCCATATAGGATGGAAACTGTGCAACCAAGGGGTAAAAATTTAATAAAGCTGCACGAAAGCATTCTAGTTTAAGTGTGCCATTTGCCATACCAATAAATACAGGATGCTGGCTGACACGCTCTTTTGCAGGAATCAGATCATCCCAGAACTTCTGCGCCCACATACTATGAGGCGTGATTTCCAGGGTGAGTTCATTTTTTAGAACAGTCATCATTCACTTCCTCTTGAATTTATTTCATTTAAGCTTTTATTTTTAATACAACATGCGCTTTGAATAATCAATTAAATTTATTGACTTATTGAATATAGCATTATAAGCCAATCTAATAAAATAAATTAGGTATCTTCAACCACTTATACTCAATAATTCAACTTCCTTCATAGAGGTTTACAGTCTCTATGGTTATCCACAAGAAAATTTAAATATATTTCAATCAAACAAAAGAGAAATACAATTAAAGAATGAAAGAAGCCGATTTAGAGATTTATACCAGAATATTTTGACAATTTAATTAACAGTTAAAACCAAAACCTCAGGCCCAAAATATCATGTAATTTTTACATGATATTTACAACAAAATCATAAAGAACGCCCTACACTCTACTATTTGACATAATATTAAAAACAATCATTATCATTTTAAAATCCCAAAGTATTTAAAATATAGCCAAGAAATTTTTATATACACAATTAAAATAGCGTTATAATTTTAATCCTAATGGAAATACTATATAACCAATAGAAAAGAAGCAAAAAGTAGATATAGACCTCTTTCATCATGGTTTACACCCTCTTTATTGTCCTCTATGAGAACAAATTGAAATATGTTTCAATGATATACAAGAGAAATAAAATCAACTGATGAAAGAAGCCTCCTAAATAGTGAGATTGGGCGATGAAATTACAAAGCTCTAGCATTCTTAGTAAAGAACAAGTAGATTTACTCAAAAAAACTCGTTTAAATTTTCTTTTGTTTCCTAAAAGATTCGAAAGAATATACACAGAATGCTACCGTCATGAAGCCGCCTATGAATTTCGTTATCGTGGCATTATTATTATTATTTTATATCTTTACCTTTGTTTGGGTATTTATCAGGTTTTACCAGAAGATCAAGTTATTCCCTGGATTTCGCTCTACGGATGGGTCGGAGTCATTGTTTTTTTTGCATGGTTAATGTCTTTTGTTAAAACATTCAATTCATGGTTCGATTATTATGTGTGTATTGGCTCTACTTTATCAGTTGCCATTAGTTTCGTATTAGTCAATGGCTTGGAAGAAGTGCAAAATACCGTTCTTTTCCATACAGCCATGATGTATGCCGTCGTTATTATTTACGGCTTCGTTGGTTTACGTTTTTATACGGCATTAATTGCTGGCTGGTTAGGTGGTTTAATTGGCTTAATTGTGAGTAATCATATGAATGCCACCATCGACTGGACTCTACTCAACCGTACCTATACATTTAGCAGTTTTCTGGGCATGTCTTTGGCCTACTTTATTGATCGGCAGCACCGTGAGCATTTTCTAAAAGACTGTATTATTAAACACAATCACCTTGAATTGGTGCAACAAGCCCAGCAACTCTCCAAGTTATCGCAAATGGATGCATTAACGGGTTTGGCAAATCGTCGCTATCTCGATGAAATTTTACAAAATGAATGGGAACGTGCAATTCGCTATACGAAGCCGATCACCTCCATGATGATCGATATTGATTATTTTAAATTTTATAACGATGCACTCGGTCATGTGCAGGGCGACGACTGCTTAAAACGGATTGCATTTATGCTCAATTCATCCACGTCTAGCCAACAGGACATCTTGGTTGCACGCTATGGCGGCGAAGAATTTTTATTAATTTTTCCACAAACCAATGAACAACAGGCCAAGCAATGGGCTGAGCAGCTCCTCAAAAGTATGCATCAACTTGCACTGCCACACCCCTCGAGCCCAATTTCATCCTATGTCACGCTCAGTATTGGTGTCGCTACAATCATTCCTTCTTATGCAGAAAGTATTTCTGAATTTATTACATCTGCAGATCACGCACTTTACTTGGCAAAGCATCGCGGGCGCGATCAATATCAAATTGCCGAGTATGAAGTCCCACCTCTCGCCATCGCCAAATAAATCGATCAGCTTGCTATTCAGCAAGTTGCGATAATTGTTTTTCAGACAGTACCAAAATCCCATGCTGACGCAATAAAGCTGTCGTTACGCCAACGCCATCGACTCGTATACCAAAAAATGAACCATCGTAAACCTGCTGGCTACCACAAGATGGGCTATTTTCTTTTAATACAACATGTGTCGCCTGATATTTCTGGGCAATTGCAAGTGCAGAATAAGCCCCCTGAATATACTGTTCAGTGACATCACGTCCGGATTGATCAATCACTTGTGCCGTACCAGCCAAAACTGCGTAGCCATCTCCACCAACCATTTCCGCAGGTAAACGTGGCGTGGGTAAGCCCGCAAGTAACTCTGGGCAAATGGCAATCGCTTTATGTTCATGAATCAGCTGTTGAACTTTCAAATGCAGACAGTCTGTTCCATCATATCTGACAGGTCTCCCTGCCAAACATGCACTGACTAAGATCATGACTCAACAAACCTACAAATAAAATATAAGCATAACGCCTTTTTACATAGAACCCTAGTTGCTATTGATAGTGCCCATCGATTTCCTGTGCTCGCTGAAATGCATCGCGCTGCTGGATCCGTGCCAAAAATGCCCGAATGTTAGGAATATCGAGTGGAATACGCTTAGACATTGCTTGTAAAGGAAAACTCATTTGAATATCAGCAAAGGAAAAATCTCCAGCGAAATAATCATGCTCAGCTAAATATGCTTCAATATATGCGACATGATCTTGCAACCGAGGCTGTAAAAAACCTGCCTTGACGCCATTACAGACTTTTTTGGCAATTGGACGAATCAAAAACGGCATATGAGCTGGCATATTGCCCATTACCAACTGAAACACCAAAAGTGGCATCAGTGAACCTTCCGCATAGTGCATCCAGTACAAATACTGATAAGCATGTTCCTGATCTTCAGGACGAGGCTTGAACTGGTATTCAGGGTCATAGCGCTGCTGTAAAATTTCCAGAATCACGGCAGATTCTGCCAATACATGTTGATCATCCTGCAAGATAGGCGATTTTCCAAGTGGGTGGATGAGCTTGAGCTCATCGGGTGCAGACAAGTTGGGTTGGCGCTTGTAAAAGCGAATCTGGTAATCTGTCAGTTGTAACTCTTCCAAAGCCCATAAAATACGAAAGGCTCGCGAATACTGTAAATAATGCAGAATCATCATTAAAAGTGACCTCCAGAATATGGCTTCTACTCATCCTAACAGATCAATTTATGATCACCAGCGCTTTTTTATAACTTAGCATTTCCATGAAATAGAATTACAACTTAAATGCTTATGACACTCCTGTTACAATAAAAATTATCACCTTTCGATAAATTCATGAATTTTTATAAGGTTTTTCCTGTATGGAATCTAAAAGCCCGCCCAAATATCAGGCACTACAACCTCAATACCGCTTATTAGTTCTTTTGGTGTCGATTGGTTTTTTCATGCAGGCTCTCGATACCACAATCGTCAATACAGCTTTACCCGCCATGGCACAGCACTTACAGGAAAACCCTCTGCATATGCATGGCGTGATTGTCGCTTATGTACTTTCAGTGGCGAGCTGTATTCCTCTCAGTGGCTGGCTGGCAGACCGTTTCGGGCTACGTCATGTTTATTTAAGTGCGATTATTATTTTTACCATTGGCTCTCTGGGTTGCGGTTTATCTAACACTTTAGAACAATTGATCTTTTTCCGTGTGCTGCAAGGTATTGGTGGTGCATTACTGTTACCTGTTGGGCGGCTGTCTTTATTAAAAATTATTCCACGTGAGCAATTTCTATCTGCGATCAATCTAATGAGCCTTGCAGGGCTCATTGGACCACTGATTGGGCCAACTCTCGGTGGCTGGCTGGTAGAAGTCGCGAGCTGGCACTGGATTTTCCTGATCAATATTCCGATGGGGTTACTTGGCGTTCTCGTCACATTCAAAGCGCTGCCCAATATCATCGAACCAAATGTGAAACACTTTGACAGTTCAGGCGTGTTAATGCTGATTGTGGCGATGGTGGGTTTAACCTTGGGGATTGATTCATTCTCGATCAAAAGCAGTGGGTCATCGCACTCAATCGGGTATGCCTTGCTCAGTGCGGGAATTATTGCCAGTCTTTTATATGCTCATCATGCACATAACCATCAGAATGCTTTATTTCGCAGCGATTTATTTCGACATCAGTTTTATGCGATTGGGATTTTAGGTAATTTCTTTGCGCGTTTCGCAGGCAATGCCATTCCCTTTGTTTTGCCATTACTCATGCAAGTGGTCTTTAAATTTGAACCATTTGAAACAGGCCTGATGATGATTCCGCTCGTCCTCGGCTCACTGTTTTCCAAACCGATTGTGCGCCCACTGATTCAGAAGTTTGGCTATCGCAATGTGTTATTGTTCAATACCACTGCGGTAGGGCTATGTGTCATGAGTTTTACCCTCACTACAGCCACCACACCAGAATGGTTACGTGCACTGCATTTCTTTATTTTTGGCACACTCAACTCGATTCAATTTGTGTCGATGAACACCTATACCCTCAAAGATTTGCCATCGCAGCATGCCAGTAGTGGCAACAGTTTTCTGTCCATGATCATGATGCTATCGATGAGTATCGGCATCGCATTTACAGGAACGCTGATTCACTTTTATCAGGGTGCAACTTTTCATCTACCGATTGCTCAGGCTTTTGACTATACCCTACTCACGCTAGGCGCACTCAATGTCGTGACCATGCTGATTTTCTGGCAGATTCCAAAACAAAATCAGTCACAAGTTTAAATAGGCTTTCTGGTGCAGTTTTCTTAAAATAGATGCTCAATCCTAGATATCTGCTTGATCATGAAAGCTGCCCGCAAAAGCCATTTGCACCTTGTCCGAACTTTAACTGCAACTCTTGTGGTCTTACTCTTATGTTCGATCAGCCTGGTTCTACTGCAGAACCAGCCAGCAGAAGCGCAAGACCATCCCGTGCAAGGCTTCGATGTCTCTCATCATCAAGGCAAGATCGACTGGAAAAAGATTTCCCCTCACAAATACCAATTTGTGTATTTAAAGGCCACCGAAGGTGGTGACTACCAAGATCCAAGTTTTCAGCAGAATTGGCTAAAAGCACGCGAACAGGGCTTAAATGTCGGGGCATATCATTATTATCGTTTATGTCGTGAAGCCAAAATTCAGGCGGCCAATTTTATCGCCACAGTGCCCAACAAAGCCGATGCTTTGGCACCTGTCATTGATTTGGAATACGATGCCAATTGCCTTCAAAACTCAACCCAAGAACAACTACTTAAACAAATTCAAGTCATGGAGCAACTGCTGCATCAGCATTATGGCAAACCCCCTATTATTTATACCTCAAAAACCTTTTACCATATTGTACTCATGGGGCACATGCCACATAACGCGCTTTGGATTCGTGACTATGATGAGGCGTATCCCAAACTCAAAGACCAGCATGGCTGGATGTTCTGGCAATATACGCAAAAAGGGCATATCGAGGGCATTCAACAGCCTGTTGATTTAAACGCTTATGCAGGTTCAATGGCCCAGTGGCAAAGTTACTTACGTTCTTTAGGGGTAATTCATCATTAAACTGCGGAAAATCATTCACATCGACATGGATGCCTTTTATGCCTCAGTCGAGTTACGTGAACGTCCCGATTTAATCGATGTACCTGTCGTGGTCGCAGCTCATCATCCACGTGCCGTCATTACCACAGCTTCCTACCCTGCACGTCGTTTTGGTTTACGCTCAGCCATGTCAATGGCACAAGCCCGAAAACTCTGTCCGCATGTGGTGGTGCTGGAACCTCGTTTTGAGCTGTACCGACAAATTTCTACACAGATTCAGCAGATTTTTCAGCAATATACCGATCTGATCGAACCCTTATCTTTAGATGAAGCTTATCTGGATGTCACCGAAAATAAACTGGGTTTAGCATCAGCAACCGAAGTCGCACAAGCGATTCAACAACAGATTTGGCAACAGATGCAGCTCACGGCTTCGGCAGGAGTTGCTCCCAATAAATTTTTAGCCAAGATTGCTTCGGACTGGTATAAACCTAATGGGTTATGTGTCATTAAACCTCAGCAAGTTCAACAATTTATTTATGATTTACCTTTAAAGAAAATTCCAGGAGTCGGAAAAGTGACTCAAGCTAAACTGGAGCAGCTACAACTTTATACTTTAGGCGATTTACAAAAAATTGAACTCCATATTTTGCAAAAACATTTTGGCAAATATGGGCAACAGTTACATTTGTATGCGCAAGGCATTGATGAGCGACCTGTCGTAGCCAGTCGGGTACGTCAGCAAATTTCCAAAGAAATTACTTTTGATCAAGACCTGTATTTATCTGCCTGTCATGATGCATGGCAAATATTGGCTGAGAAAGTCTGGGCAAGTCTGGAAAAACGCCAACTGAGTGCTTTTGGTGTCAGCATTAAACTCAAGCAGCCAGATTTTCAAATTGTCCAGCACAGTAAACGTTTTCAAAGCCCCTTGGAAAACCTTGCCCAGTTACAGCAAGCCATTCTGCTCTTACTCTCCGAGCTTCAGCTCTCTCCCCAACTACGTTTTCGGTTGATCGGCATTGGCGTATACCAACTGATTGCGATAGAACAAAAATTTCAGCTGTCATTCTGGTCAGAGATGCATTGACGTTAAAATCTAGGTCTTTAATAAAAAATTATGGTCTAGAGACTCGCATACTATGCATTTTTCGATTAAGCTATGTTCGCTTACATTTATCCATGAAGCTATTGCATGGTTAAAACTAATCCATGGTTTTAACTAGCCGTCCCTGTAATACATCGGATTAATCATCTTGCGCATTGCGGGGCGCTCCGACTGTTCGGTATAGACTTTCTTTGAATGACCCCAACCTCTTCTCTCAAGATCACACACAAAAAACGTGCACGCAAAGCTGCCCTCAGTAGTTTTATGGGTACTGTTGTCGACTGGTATGATTTTTTACTTTATGGCATTGTTGCCGCATTAGTTTTTAAACAACAGTTTTTCCCGAATATTGACCTGACAATCGGTACGCTGGCGGCTTTTGCCACCTTTGGTGTAGGCTTCTTATTTCGCCCATTGGGCGGTATTGTGTTTGGACATTTTGGAGACAAACTGGGTCGTAAAAAGATGCTATTCCTTACCGTTTTTCTAATGGGAGGAGCAACGGTACTGATCGGTTTTTTACCCACATATAGCCAGATTGGCTGGTGGGCACATGCCCTGTTAGTCACTTTACGTGCCATTCAAGGTTTTGCTGTAGGCAGTGAATGGGGTGGTGCGGCACTCACGGCTGTAGAAAATGCACCGAAAACCCAAAAAGCCTTTTACAGTAGCGACGTTCAAGTCGGTTATGGCGTGGGCTTAATGCTAGTATCTGGCTGCGTATCGCTGATTATTCTATCTATTGGCGAAGATGGTTTTAGAGACTGGGGCTGGCGGATTCCATTTCTCGCTAGCATTATCCTTGTTGCTTTTGCGGTATGGATACGCTCCGATCAGGATGAATCTTTAGAATTTAAACAGCACCAAAAACAAGCACATCAAGTTCAAGAAAAGAAATCTCGCTTTCCGATTATTGAAGCAGTCAAGCATAATCCTAAAGGCTTTTTTTATATTATTGCTCTACGCTTGGCTGAATTGCTGTCGATGTATCTAGTCACCACATTTGCACTGAATTACTCCACTGAAAAATTGCACATGCCTTCACAGCTATTCTTGAATATCTCTTTAATGGTCGGTGCAATTAGCTGTTTCAGCATCCCATTTTTTGCCATGATTGCTGACCGCTTTGGTCGTCGTCGCATGTGTATTATGGGTGGGTTAATTGGTGCAGTAGCTGCATTTCCATTCTTTTTAGCCTTACAAAGTGGCTCAATTGGCTGGCTGATTGTGCTGTCTATTTTACTTGCCAATCTGGCACATGACATGGTGGTCAGTGTACATCAACCTATTTTTACTGAATTATTTGGTACCGAATATCGCTACAGTGGTGCAGGTGTTGGCTATTGTCGGTGGTGGCTTTACACCATTTATTGCCACAGGACTCATCTTTCTCGCACATGGGCACTGGATCTTGGTAGCAATTTACTTAACTGCTGGCTGTTTATTAACTGCAATTGTTGCAGCCCGCATGAAGGGTCAAGTATCATCAAAAATTATTCATCCTCCCCGTGTAGATTAAGATTATGGCTGTTGAACGTTTACATGTAAGCTCACGTTTTTGTGAAGTCGCAATTTCAGGTAATTTAGTCCATCTTGCAGGGCAACTTGCAGATGATACGGCTCAAGATATTCGCTCACAAACTCAGCAAACCCTTGCCAATATTGATCGTTTTCTTGCAGATGCAGGAACAGATAAAACCCATATTTTATCTGTGATTATTTTCCTAAAAGATATTGAACAGGACTATGCTGCAATGAATGAAGTATGGGATGCATGGGTTGTTTCAGGTCATGCTCCTGCACGTACCTGTGTAGAATCTAAACTGTATGCTCCTGATGTTTTGGTTGAAATGACTGTAACTGCGGTCAAACCATAAGATCGCAAGATGGCATTTGCCTTATGCAAATGCCATGCTTTTTTCCTGAATATTCAAGTCTCGTGATAATTTTTTCAGATCAGGCACACCTGCATAACGGATCACTCGATACCCTGCCATTTCCAATAGGGCATCTTCATACCGATCTTCACGATGCTGAGTAAACACTGAACCACATAATGAAATAATGGCTATAGCCTGAAACTGTGAATTTAAAATCACAAAATCAGCAGTCATATTATTAAATTTTTCCCGTGTATGTGAGTATTTACTGGTCAGTAAAGAACGATAAGACACATTCGATAAAATAATATGCTGCGGTAAAAGTTGTGTAAGCCGTTGATAAATAATTTGTTCATTATAATTAAGCAAGGCGCGCTGTTTTAAGGCACTATCAGAATGTCGATCTACGCGTTTTCGATAACGAAGTCCGAAAACAAGTAAAATCAGCAGACTTAATATACTAAGAGAAATAAGTTCGATCATTACACCTTTTCCTTATAATTATCTGATTCATGTATCAGTTGCAATCCCTATGCAAGTCTTTTATTCATCCTCAAATGATCAATGGCATTGGACAATACAATACCGTTGACAATAAATGATCAATGGCATTGGACAATACAATACCGTTGACAATCCATAAATTTTATAATGAAAAATATGAGTAGATTCGTCAACCTTATGAACACCTACCTAATCTATAACACATCCTGAATTCTTTTACTTTGGCTTTATAATATTGCCTTTTTATCAAGATAACGTACTGTTTGAACATAGAAAGTAAAATAGCGAGTGAGCTAGAATTTAGAATTCACTTGCAAAGTGCTCGACTTAGCTTTTGATAAAACAAAGATTCAGAACAAATCAAGAGATACATTCAAAGGGAAATTTTCAATTAGAGAAAGCAAAGCTTTAGGATACTATTTATTTTATTTAACAAATTTAC